>CALVYD010000021.1 GCA_944371995.1 uncultured Bacilli bacterium | reverse complement strand
TTCATCATAAAGTGCTTTTTGTTTTTCTAAATAATGATTATATATTACTCTAGTACAACCAAATGTTTTGTGAATTAGTTCTACTTGATTAGTTGTGGGATACAAACGAAACCGATAAGCTCTATACATAATATTCCTCCCCTGATGAGACTACTATATAATACATTTGTTCGTATGTCAACTGTTTTTTATCAAGTTTTCAAATTTGTATTTTGAGAAGCAAATTCCTAATATATAAAAAAGTTCACATTCATAAGTGAACTTTTACTATTTTATTAATAATTTCTCTCTCTTAAGAATGGAGGTAAATCAAAATCTCCATCATCACTAGAAGAATCATCTGAATCCAAAACCTCTGGAGCATGATATTCTTCTTTAACTGGTGTTGCTCTTCTAGTTGGAGCTCCATTACTAAATACTGGTTCTTTTACTTGAGCTGGAGCTTGCTTTTTATCAAATCCAGTAGCAATAACTGTAACGATAACTTCATCAGATAAATTCTCATTAATTACAGAACCAAAGATTGTATTAATATCTGTATTAGCTGCAGCTCTAACAACTTCAGCAGCTTGTTCTGCTTCAAACAACGTTAAATTAACTCCACCTGTAATATTGATGATAGCATCCGTTGCTCCATTAATAGAAGTTTCCAAAAGTGGTGAAGAAACAGCCTGTTGAGCTGCCTCGATAGCTCTATCATCACCCATGCCAATACCGATACCAATAATAGCATGACCACTTTTCTCCATAACCGCTTTAACATCAGCAAAGTCCAAGTTTACAAGTCCAACAACAGCAATCAAATCAGAAATTGATTGAACACCACGACGAAGGACATTATCAACTTCTTTAAATGCTTCAAGCATTGGTGTAGTTTTATCAATGATTTCTCTTAACCTATCGTTTGGAATAACAATTAACGTATCTACATGTTGTTTTAACTCCTCAATACCTTTTAAAGCGTTATCCATTCTTCGTTTTCCTTCGAAAGAGAATGGCTTTGTAACAATTGCTACTGTTAAGGCACCAAGTCCCTGGGCAATCTCTGCAACAATAGGAGCAGCACCTGTACCAGTACCACCACCCATGCCACAAGTGATAAATACCATATCAGCACCAGCTAAAGCATCCTCTATCTCTTTCTTAGATTCAACTGCGGCTTCCTTACCTATTTCAGGCTTTGCACCAGCTCCAAGTCCATCTGTTAATGATGCACCAATTTGAATCTTAACATCCGCTTTTGAAGAGTTCAACACTTGTAAATCTGTATTAGCAGCAATAAATTCAACACCTTTAACACCAGATTCTACCATTCTATTAACAGCGTTTCCACCGCCGCCACCTAAACCAATAACTTTAATTTTGGCTAATTGATCCATTTCTAATCCGCCTACCATACCTAGTCCTCCTTAATTATCAAAAAAATGTCCAAAGACTTTACTAATTATATTATCACTATTAACTGTCTTATCACCAGGAGACATTAATGTCTCAACATCACTTTCTGATATCATACTAACATTTTTCCCGCGTAAAGACATTTTATCATCAAAATACTGTACTGCACCAAGAACACTACTATACCGATTATGTCTTAGTCCCATGGTACTAATATTACATACCTTAGCATTAATTCCAAAAACAGACTCCACTAAATACTGAAACCCTGCTACCTCACTAAGGCCACCTGTTACTATTATATAACGTATTTCTCTATTTGTTAAGTTTTTTATTTCTTTTTTCGCTAAATTTAATATTTCTTCAAGTCTTGCTTCTACAACTTTAGAAATTCCAATCTGACTAATTTCTTTCTTATCATTTCCAATAGGTACACTAACAGAGTCATTACTATCAGCATAAGCTTGCATACTAACCGCAAACTGTTCTTTCAACCGTCTAGAATCCTCTTCTTTAATTTTAAAAATATAAGAAATATCTCTATCTACATTATGACTACCAATAGGTAAAATAGCATTTTTTATTTGAATTCCCTTATTAAAAACCGAAATTTCTGTAGTATCTTCTCCAATATCAATAATGGCACCAACTTCTTTTTGTAATCTCTGATTACGAACTGCATAATAATCCCCGGTAGAAGTAAAACAAACGTCGATAGCTTCTAATCCACTAAGTTTTAATACTTCCAATATTCGGTACAAAGGCTCTTTAGGAACAGTCGCAATAACAACTTTCGTTTCAAGTATTGCGCCAGACATACCTTTAGGATCTTGAATACTTTCTTGCTCATCAACTGTAAAACTAATAGGCACAGCGGTAACAAGTTCATGCTCTTCATCAATTCTTCCAACCAAGGCATCTTTCAATACTCTACTAACATCGCCTCCAGTAATATAAGAAGAATCCTCTACTTCAATAGAACCTACCGCAATATCTAAATGACACCCTGTAGTAGGTACAACTGCAATTACTCGAATCACCCTAATACCTAGCATATCATTAACACGCCGTAAGGCAGCACGCACACTAGAAACACATTTCTTAATATCGACAACTTGTCCCTTAGAAACACCCTCACTAGGACTATGAACAGATGCTAAAACATGAAACTTATTATGAAGCTTTTCTAATACAACAATCTTTATACTATCTGTACCTAATTCAATTCCCGTATATACTTGACTCATGAAAGCATCTCCTTACCTTAAAATTAATTATACTATAAAAGAAAAAAAACGCCAAGCGTTTTACAAGTGTTTTAATAATTTAATTCTTATAATAAACATTAAAATCTCTCCAAGAAGCAACCATTTCATAAGAATCCATAACATGTTTTAAAATAATTTTATTAAATTGATTATATTTAGAATCATCCTCATAAGGAATCCTATTAATAATAATATAAACACCCTGCATATCTTGAATCTTCTTAATCATATTATCACTACCATCATAACCATGATTTCCATACAATAAGAAATCAAAATAAGAAATATCCTCTCCTCTACTAGCTTTATATTGTAGTGTTCCATAAGACAAAATTAACTTATTTTCATACTGATCAAAAAATTGGAAAAACTCTACTGACTTTTGATAATCATCAGAAGGACAAAGAGTATACTGAAATCTAGGAATACGAGAAGATATCACAGGGTCTAACAAAATACAATAATTAACAAATAATAATAGACTAAAGAAAACAGATAAAAAGCATACCAAACCATAAAAATAGTTATTTCTAACAGAAATAAACTCTAATATCTGAATGACAAAACAAATAGCATAAATAGCAAAATGATGAAAATCAAATAAAGGAATCATAAAAGAAAATCCCATGATTAAATAACAATTACGAATATCCTTCTTATATTTAATAGCAATAAAAAGTTGAATAATGAATAATAAAATACTAAGAAAGAAAAACAAAGAGAATACTTGCCCGTTTTCACTAGAAAAATCAAGTAAACCTAAAACACATAAATTAATAAACGGATAAAATGCTTGATTACACAAAAGGTATATAACAAAAACAATACATGGAATAAAAACACCAATAGCTCTTCGCAATAATTTTTTGAAATCTCTAAAATAATAAATAATAGAAGGAAGAATTAAAAACACTCCTGAAGTATGTTTACTTAAAATAGCACATCCTATTATAAAACCTATTAAATAATCTTTATTTGGATATCGTTTTTCTAAATATAAAAGAATCACTAAAAAAAGCAATACTAAAAAATTATAAGTCGCATTAATTCCTAAAAAACTAAACAAACAAATACAAAGTAATACTAGATAACTTTTCTTCCCATACATCTCAAATAAAAAATAAAAAAGAATAGTAACTAATAAACTCTGCTCTATAATAAACATTAAGTAATTATCAAAGAAAAATAATCCCGTTGCCATAACAAAAGTATATAAAGGCGTAGAAATAATATTAAAATCCAAGTAAGGAATCTCACCTTGAACAATAGCATGACTAAAGACATAGTTATTAAGTGGATCTCCATACGTATTAGAAAATCCAAAAAACTCATAAATACAAAAAGCAAAAACAAAAATAAATAAACATCGCAACCACTTCTTCATAATTTATTCCTCCATAACATAAACTTCATAAAAATCGATATTTTGGATTTTCTTACCATGTTTTAAAACATATTCTAAAACTATAGGATCTGTCTGATTATGAACAGTTTCATTTGGATTAACCAAAAACAAAGTATCATCCTCCATCTTCTTAATCTGAGAAAGTAGATAAGAACTACCCTGATATCCTAAATTACCTTGATTAATTAAATCTATATAACCAATATCTTCATCATTTATAATTTTAAAATAATAAGAATCAGAACTTAAAAATACAATTCTTTTATCTTTATTTTCATCAAGAAATCGATTCATCTTTTTAGTAAATTGTAATCTCTCATAATTAATAAACCTCATATAAAAATGATTGATATCGTTAGGATAATAAGAAAGATCAAAAGAATTATCTTTAGCGGTAATAAATGCCAAAGCTAAAACACAAATAATACTTAAAACAGGATAATTAAGATACTTCTTCTTAATATGAAAACATACTAATAATAAAAAGGCCAAAAATGCATAAAGGAAATGAAACAAATCAACGATTGGAACAACAATACTATAAAAACATAAAACATAATAATTTATTATATCTTTAGGATTTTTCTTTATAAAATAAATAGTAGAAAAAAGAATAATAAGAAAGAAAAACATATAAATAGTAAAAAACTCACTATTATAAGAAAAATCAAATAATCCTAAAATACATAAATTAATAAAAGAAGAAAAACTACCAGAAATAACTAAATAAATAATAAAAATCGAAACTGGTACCAAACACCCTATCACTCTTTTTAAAAGAAATTTCTTATGTTTAAAATAATAGAGACTTGGAAAAAGCAAAAAGAATCCAACTGTGTGTTTCGTAAGAATTGTAATACCTAGTAAAAATCCTACCAAATAATGACTCCAGGAATATTTAGGAACCATTATTTTTTCAACATAACATAATGAAACTAACAAAATAAATAAAAAGAAATTATAACTAGGAAATACTGCATTAACAGGAAAAAAGAAAAACAAGAAAAATATCCACATCTTATCCTGATACATTTTTTCTAAAAGAACTAAGCTAGCTGTAACAAGAACTGCATTTGTAATATGAAAAACCAACATATTAGATGAAAATAAATAAAATGGTAAAGACATAAGCCATGGATAAAAAATTGGTATTACCATATTAAAATCCGAGTAAGGAAGAAGTCCACGATATAAATTATTACTAAATCCATAATTCCAAATCTCATCTAAATTAACAGGACTACAAATAAGATTAAATATTAAAATAACCAAAAAGATAAAAATATATTGAATAACTTTTTTTAGCATAAATAACTACTCCTTACTCAAAATAATACACTTCATATACACCAATAGTTTTCACTTTCTCTCCACGATTCATAATATATTCCGCTGCTTCTTTCACATATTGTTGAGCGCTATCCTCACTTTCATAAGCATCGATATCAATAACTACATAACCATGCTTAATATCTTTTAACCTAGAAATAATATTAGATATACCATCATATCCATAATTACCATAATTAGGTAAATCAAAGTATGTAATATCTAAATTACTTTTAATCTTATAAAAATAATTTTCACTACCTCTTAAAAAGTAAATAACATCATCATCTAAAGTCTCTAAATATTGATCCAACTGACAAACGACCTTACTATATCTTTCTGAGATTAAACTAAACTGAAAATTAGGATAATGAATAATCTTCAAATCATCAAAATATATATTTTGTATAACAAACCAAATAACACTTAAAGCAAGTACAAAGAAAATACAATGTTTATAAATTTCTCTTTTAATATCTCCATCTAACAAAAGTAAAATAAAGAAACCTGCTAAAAACAAAGAAACATGATAATAATCAATGATAGGATAAATACAACTAGCAAAAAGTAATACATAATAATTACTAATATCTTTAGGTTTCTTTATAATTCGAATAAGAAGAACAATAAATGCTAAAACAAAACATAAAAGATAAAACCAGTCAACATATAAATTGCTATAACCAAAATCAAAAAGTCCAAAAAAACATAAATCTAAAAAAGAAGAAAAACTACCCTGAAGAAGTAAAATAATAAGACATAAAGAAACAGGAAGTAAAAAGCCAAGTACTCGCTTCAATACTTTTTTATAATCGACAAACAAATAATAAATTGATGCTAAAACAAGTAATCCACCTACTGTCTGTTTCGTTAAAAAACTACATCCTAACAAAACACCTATCAAATAATCACTTTTATGATTTTTTTCACAATAAATAAGGAGTAACAAAAAAAACAAAAGTAAAAAATTATATCCCGGAAACATAACCGATACCATCGCAATAGGAAATGGAATAGAAAGAAGTATTAAATAAATCCAAGTCTTATTACCAATCAAACGAAACAAAATAAAGAAAAACAGAGTAAGAAGGAGTGCTTGTTCCAAATAAAAAACTAAAATAGAAGAATTCAAAAATAAGAAAATAGAATATAACCATGGAGCAAGAGGTGGAATTACTAAATTAAAATCAACATAAGGCACCTCTCCTCTAGTAATTGCATAACTAAATCCAAAATTAACATAACTATCTCCACGTATTAAATTATAAGCAAGGACCAAACAATAGAAAAAATAAAAAAATAAGAATACGTATTTCAAATTACTCTTTTTAAACACTTTACTTCTCATAAATCAAATAATCCCCTTCCTTTGCTAGTAGTGAAAAATGATCCATCACATACTCACAAACTTCGTACAAAAACTCTCCATTCCTACCAATCTCATCCATCTCACGTTGATTAATAATATATAAATTAGAAGACTCCTCTACTCTTTTTATTAACTTCTCAACTCCATTATACCCGTAATTTCCATGTAAGAAAACTAAAAAATAATTAACATCTAAATTATTACCAACATAAATAAAACTATTTTTAGTAGATAATAAAACAGGTACCTTATCTTTTTTATAATATTTTAAAAATACTTGATTAAAATCAGAAAGAATTTCATATTGTTCTGGTTGAACCAGATAATATTTTAAATTAGGTAAAAAATCTAATCTTTTACTAGAAAAACCTCGATAACAATAAAAATTAATAAAACAAAGAAAGATACTAAGTCCTAAAAATAAATAGCAATATTTCTTTTTTATATCTATCTTAGTCATAAGATAAACGAATACACTACAAAAAAATAATAAGAAATGATAACTATCAAATAAAGGTATAGCAAAAGAAAAAGTTGCTAAAGTATAATAAGCATAAATACTTCTATCTTTTTTGAAAACATAAAAACACAATACTAAAAATAACATAATAGAAAAATAAAAATAAATTGAAAATCCCGTAGTATTTTTAGAAAAATCAAAAAGACCTAAAAGACAAAGATCAAGAAAAGCCATAAGACTATGAGTAAATAATAAATAAAGAAAGAACAAAAAACATGGTATTAAAAAGCCAAGTAATCTTTTCATCAATACTTCTAAATCTTTAATATAATAAAGAAAACCAGCAATCACAAAAAACATACCTATCGTCTGTTTCGTTAAAACACTAAGTCCCAAGACAAAACCTATAAGATAATGATTTTTATGATATTTTTCCAAGTAAAGTAATAAAATATAAAGACAAAAACAAAATAAATTATAAGTAGGAATAATAGTATGTAAAAAAGGAAACAACAATAAAAACAAAATGATAAAACTACGGTGATGAATCAATTGAAACAATAAATAAAAAGTAAAAGTAAGTACCAAAGACCATCCAAAAACATACCATAGATAATGCTTGCTAAAAATTAAAAAGAGCGAAAAGAAAAAAGCACAAAATGGAGTTGACACTGTATTAAAATCAAGATAAGGTATCTCTCCTCTTGCTATGGCATAACTAAAACTATAATTCCAAAAAGAATCATAAGAATGATTATAAAAACTAAAAAGAGAAAGTACTAAAAAGAAAAAGCAAAACAAAAATAGATACTTACTCCACTTTTTGATATATTTCATACTCTCCCTCCTTCTCTACCAATGGATAATTCTCTATTACATAACGAATAATATCCATATTAAACTGACTATCCGAATCAACCATTTGATATTCAAAAGATGATAAAATAAAATAAGCATTCTTCTCTTGTTTTAATGATTCTAATAATTTTTCTGTTCCATGATAACCATGATTTCCATAGTTTAATAAATCATAATAAGTAATATCTAAATTATTAATAATCTTAAAAAAATAAGCATTATTAGTCAAAAATATAATATTTTTATTCTTATTTTGTTTCAAATAGTTAGATATAGATATAATATTCTCTTCTTCCTTGCGACTTATCTTTATCATTTCAAAATTAGGAAAACTAGCAATATAAGGCATCTCAAAATGATGACATATCATCATAAAAACAAAATAAATAATAAAAGTCAGGCTAAAACAAAAACCAGTAATCCATCGTCTAGAAATAGACACTCTAGAAAAAATCAAATAACAAAAAACAAAGAAAAATAAGCCAACATGATAATGATCAAAAAGCGGATAAGAAATAGTAGAAAAACAAAGTAAATAACTCGTAAATAATTTATGTTCTTTCTTAATCAAAAAATAAATTAAAATAAAAACTAAAATAAGCCATAACCAAAAATAAAAATTAGGAAAAAAACTGCTCTGGTTCTTATTTTGAAAATCAAACATTCCTAGTACACAACAATTAAAAAAATCAAAAAAACTTCCAGACAATAAAAAATATCCTAAAAACACAAGACATACACCAAAAATACCAAGAAGTCTTTTTAAAAACTTTTTCCTATCTTTAAATAAATAATATAGTGATGGTAAAACAAAAAAAACACCAACACTTTGTTTTGTAAAAATACATAATCCTAACAAAATCCCGATAATATAATCATTACACTTTTTCTTCTCCAAATACAAAAGTAAAGTAAACAAAAGTATTAGTAAAAAATTATACCCTGGAAAAATAATAGGAATTAAAAAAGAAGGAAGTGGAAATACTAACAAAATAAGTAATAAATATACTCTATTACCAAATAATTTTTCTAGAAAATAAAATAAAATAACAAACAAAACTGACTGAAACAATAAATAAACAATATAAGAGTTAGAAAATAAAAAAGGTATTAAATAAACAAAAGGTGAAAAAGGAGGTACAACCATATTAAAATCAACATAAGGTACCTCTCCTCTTGCAATTGCATAACTAAATCCAAAGTTCCATATAGCATCACTGGTAATAATAGAATAAGTAAATGTACAAGCAATAAAACAAAACAAAAATAAAAATAAATACTTACTACCATTACATACTTTTTTCATATCCTACTCCATAATTTGAAAATGATTTCCATTATCTAAATAAAGAATTCCTTTTCTATTTTCAAGTTGACTAAGCACATCATTATAATAATTAATCATATTAAACTTCGTCAATGTCAAATAGACCATATTTCCATCATCCATATATAATAAAAATCGATCCTTATCATAATCATTAGGTTGATATTCAATATCCGAAATTTTTCCTAAAATATCAGTCTCAATATTTGCCATTCCCTGAATAAAAGAATGATACTTATTATCTGGAACATAATTAATGAGTCTTGGAATACGAAATAAATCAATTTCTTCTGAAACATCCACCTCATCTTTATTAGAAAAAACAACAGTATGATTAGTATTATTAACAAATAACGGTTTACTCTCTTCAATATCCAAAACTAAAACATGAAAAAACTCTCTTTTTACTTTTGCACTCTGAATATAAGGAGACTCTTCTAATTTATCTTCAATATTATGAGTAGAAATTAAATAAAAACTAGGATAATCTCTAACTCCTGCAAGCTCTAAAATATAATCATCTTTTAAATAATTAGTTCCTTCTACAATAAGATTTTGAATAGGTAATTGAACAAAATAGTAAATACCAAAAGATAGTGCTACGAAAAAAAGAAGCACTATTAAACAAGGTAACAGCTTAAGTTTTGTTTTCTTTACTATTTTTTTAGCCATAATTACTCCCAATTAACAAATTCTTGTTCTACCTTTAATTCAACCTGATACTCCGCCTTTACCTTTTCTCTAACATAATCAATTAAACTTTTAATATCATCACTAGTAGCATGATCATAATTAATAATAAAATTAGCATGCTTTTCGCTAACTTTAGCGCCACCAATAGAAAAACCTTTTAATCCTAAATCCTCAATCATCTTCCCTGCAAACATACCTTCTGGATTTCGAAAAACAGAACCAGCAGAAGGATAATTTAATGGCTGAGATTCCATTCTTCTCTTACGACGATCACGAATAACATCCTCTATCGCAGCCCTATCACCTTTTTCTAAACGTAACACTACTTCTAAGCAAATATAACCTGGATGAGTCTGTAAAAAAGAACTACGATAATGAAAATCCATCTCTTTATTTTCAAGCTTAATAATTTTTAGGTCTGGTGTCAATACCGTAACATCTTGAACGACATATCCCATGTCACTTTTATAAGCTCCTGCATTCATATATACGGCACCACCAACGGTACCAGGAATACCTGCTGCAAACTCTAATCCCGCAAGTCCACGCTTAGCAGCCTGTAAAGAAAGCTTTACCAAGGAATATCCTGCTCCCGCACGAACTTTAGAAGAAGAGAAAAACTCAATATCATTAAACTCATCTAATCTTATTAAAACACCATCATATTTCTTATCACTAAAAAGCAAATTAGATCCCAGTCCCAGTATTTTATACTTAATATGATGTAATCTAGCTTTTTTTATAAACTGAATCAAACTATCCACATTTTTAGGATAAAAGACCGCTCTAGCAATACCACCTACTCGATAAGTTGTATATTTATCTATAGAAACATCATATTCTATCTTTCCAAGATTATCTTTTTCTAATTCCTTCAAAACATCATCCATACTACTCACCAACTAACTTTTTTATCTCATGATATATTTTTGTAAGAGAATCTTTTTTACCAAAGGACGCACTAGCTTTTTTCATAGCTTGATATTTTTTTTCATCAGATAAAATAGAAGTAATAGAAGAACAAAGTGCTTCTCCAGTAAAATCCTTCTCTTCTAATATAAAACAAGCACCAGCATCTTCCAACTCTTTCGCATTTAAATACTGATGATTATGAGTAACATAAGGAGATGGTACTAAGATAGAAGGTAATCCAATTCCTGTAATTTCAGAAATAGTAGACGCTCCTGCACGTGATACCATCAAATCAGTATCTTTCATAATCTGAATTAACTCTTCTGTATAAGGAAGCAAAACTACATTACTAGGAATATTAATATCTTGATATGAATCATAATAAGCTTTCCCTGTAATTACTAGCACTTGATAATCCTTATCTTTAAATTCACAAATAGCATCTTTTAACTTTTGAGTCATCGTAGTAGACCCTAAAGATCCCATGACTATTAATACTAATTTTTTAGTTGCAGCAAAACCTAATTTAGTCTTAGAAATTTTGGGAATAGTTAAAATTTCTTCACTTCTAGGATTTCCAGTATAAACAGTCTTATTTTTAGGAAAATAAGAAATACTACCAGGAAGAGAAACACAAATCAAATCAACAAAACGAGCTAAAAACTTATTGGAAAGTCCTGGAATAGAGTTTTGCTCATGAATCATAGTCTTAATATGCAACTTATGAGCAGCATATAAAACAGGTGCTGTAATATATCCTCCTACACCAATCACAATATCTGGCTTAAACTCACGAATAATCTGTTTTGATTTTCCTACAGCATTAAAAAACTTACGTAAAACAGAAACATTAGAAAAAATATTTTTTCGATTTAATCCCTGAATTTCAATACCAATATAATCAATTCCTTTTGCTGGAACAATATCTTTCTCCATTCTATCGGTAGTTCCTATATATAAAATTTTACTACTCTTATCCATCTGTTGAATTCTATGAATAATCGCTAACGCAGGATAAATATGTCCACCAGTACCAGCAGCTGCTACTATAACTCTCATGTATTCACATCCTAAATCAGTAAATTTTATTCCAAATAACTAAAATATATCCATAAATGATAACAAAATTATACCTCATATTGCAAAATAAGTAAATAATGTTATATGTAAATTGTCATTTTGAAAATTTTATGATAAACTAATCTAACAAGAAAAGAGGGATACTATGGCAAGTGTTGGAATTATTGCAGAATATAACCCGTTTCATAATGGTCATCTCTATCAAATACAAGAGATAAAAAGAAAATATCCCGGCGATACAATTATTATCACTATGAGTGGAAATTTTACTCAGCGAGGAGAACCAGCAATCATAGATAAATGGACTCGTGCACATCTTGCTATCGAAAATGGTGCGGATTTAATAGTAGAAATTCCCTATGCTTTCACAACACAAAGCGCCGACTACTATAGTTATGCTGGCATTACACTACTAGAAAATTTAAAAGTAGATAAATTAATATTTGGAAGTGAATCTAATAACATAGATGATATCACAGAAATTGCTAAAGCTCAGTTAGAACAAGAAGACTTTAACAAATTAGTAAAAATATATTCAAAATTCGGTTATAATTATCCCTCTGCTCTATCTTTTGCCTTAAAAGATTTAACTGGAAAAGTAATAAAAGAACCAAATGACATCCTAGGTATTACTTATATAAAAACAATATTAAAAAATAAGTATAAAATAAAACCAATGGCAATAAAAAGAACAAATGACTATCACAACAAAGAATTAACCGGTACCATTAGTAGTGCAACATCAATTAGAGAAAATATAAGCAATTTAGAAACAATAAAAGAAAGTGTTCCTAATAATACATATAAAGCACTAACAACCGAAACACTACATAAAAAAGAAGACTATTTTAACTATTTAAAATACAAAATAATAACCGAAGAAAACTTAGAAAACTACCATCTAGTAGAGCAAGATCTAGCAATAAAATTAAAAAAAGAAATAATGAATACAAACTCTTACGAAGAATTAATTCAAAAAGTAAAATCCAAACATCAAACTTATAGTAAAATATCTCGTGCTCTACTTCATATATTATGTAATTATAAAAAAGAAGAAGCAAAAAGTAATAAAGAGATAACTTACATTCGCCTACTAGGATTTAATACTAAAGGAAGAGATTATCTAAACAAACATAAAAAAGAAATTTCTCTACCAATTGTTAGTAAAATATCAAAAGAAAAAGATAAAATGTTAGAATTAGAACTAAATACAACAAAGATTTATACCCTACCATATAAAGAATGTGAACAGGAATATAAAAAAGAATATCAAACAAATCTATATATAAAGGAGAATGAATATGATTAAAAGAAAAAAAAGTGGAGAACTAATTATAATATCAGGAACAACTTGTGCAGGAAAAGGAACCATAATTGATAAATTATTAGAAAGAAATGATAATTTATCACTATCCCTATCCTACACCTCACGTCCTATGCGCCCTGGTGAAGTAGATGGCGTAGATTATAAGTTTATATCTCATGAAGAATTTGAAGAAAAAATAAAAAATGGAGATTTCTTAGAATATGCTAAAGTTAGATATGGCGAATATTTCGGAACACCAAAAGAAGAAGTGAAAAAATTACTATCTACAGGAAAAGATGTCATACTAGAAATAGATGTACAAGGTGCTAGGCAAATAAAAGAATTATTTCCTGAAACTATTTTAATATTTATCATGGCACCAAGTATGAGCGAAGTAAAAAAGAGAATAAAAACTAGAGGAAAAGAAACAAAAGAACAAGTCTTAGACAGATTTATCACTGCTTACAAAGAAATCAATGAAATACCAAAATACAACTATGTAGTAGTAAATGATAACTTAGAAGACGCAGTAGAAAAAGTAGAAGCTATATTAATTAGTGAAAAATGTCGTGTAGATAGAATTGAAGAAATAGCCGTAGAAAATCAAGAAGAATTTATGCACGAATTATTACTAGAAGATGAAAAAGAATTTAAAAATGACCCTATAGCAAAAAAAATAGACTAAAAAATACATTCAACTCGAATGTATTTTTATTTGCGCTTTTGTAATGGCTTTTCTATGGAATGTTGCTGAGTTTCTCTATTCTGAAGAATATCTTTAATAAAAGGAGGTTCTCTATCCGTAATTTTAGAAAAAGAAGACTGCAATAACATCAAATTAAAAGAATCTAATTTTTCAAAAGAATCAACAGAAATATCATAAACTCTATTTTCTTTCATTGCTCGATAAGTAGATAAAAATAATTCCATAGCTTCTCCACTATCCCATTTCAAGACATCTGCTGTAAATTCAAAAAATGAATATAATCTATCACTATCTACCAATTGCATACCTTCCATCATCCATCTAGGAAGTTGATTAAGCATCTCCATTCGCTTACTTTCTTGATTTTTAAAATGATCAAGAACTTCTTGCACAGCTTCCACTTTTAATCCTTTTTCTTCTGTTAAAAACATAAAATCACCTCATTTTATATTTTAGCGTTTTTCTAATCATAACTCAAGATTAATGATATAATAAAAGAATAAGGAGGAGTTATGAAAGAAAGAATCTTAGACTATGTAAAAGAAACGGATAAATTAATAGAAGGAAAAGACAAAATAACAAAAGAAAGACTAGATTATCACTTAATCCAAATTGAACAGTTCCAGCATGAAAGACTAATACATTTAATTGTAACCGCCCTTGTAGGCATTATCGCAATATTATTTTTATTATTTGGTCTACTTGAAGAAAATCTAGGATTGCTGGTTGCTTTTTTAGGATTAATGTGTCTATTTGTTCCTTACATTCTACACTATTATTTATTAGAAAATAATGTACAAAAAATGTATTATCAATATGATAAAATGATAAATAAAAAGCTCTAATCTAAGAGCTTTATTTTTTTTCTTGTCTTCCTGGCAAAGAATGAGAAGAACCTATAATTTTTTGCTTAACCCTTTCTTTTTGAGCAGCAAGTTCCTGATAAGAACGAACTAATGATCCAACATCTGAAGCAGGCATAATACCAATACTTTCTAATTCTTGAAACACATCTTTTCTAGAAGCATAATGAGTATGTTCAATAAAAGAATGACTATATAAATTTAAAGATTCATAATAGTCTACTAATCCTTGAGAAAGACGAATCTTTTTATTAAACATAAACTCTTCTGTTCGAGGAACATAAACTAAATTAAACAATTCGATACGATCAATTTTGTAAACAATATCTTGTACATTTTGATAAACCGTTCCTACAGACACACCTAGATGAGGTTTTCCATCATTGGTAACAACCAATTCATACTTCATACCAAATCCCTCCAATTACTCATAATATAGCACAGTAAACATAGAAAAACAAGAAAAAAAGATATCATCAGATATCTTATTCACTAATCTCTTCAATTTTCATTAAGTTTGTAGGTCTAGATTCACCAGTATTAGGGAAACTTCCAGTAGTAACAATAATATCTCCCTTTTCTAAATCCATAAATTGTTTAGCTCTCTTAGTACTTTCAGTTAAAACTTCATCTGTAGAATTACAAATTGGCATAACAATTGGATAAACTCCCCAGTTTAATGCTAGACGACGACCATCTTTTTCAGAAGGACAAAGTCCTGCAATAATTGCATTTGGTTTTAAGTTACTAATAGTTCTAGCAGTTTTACCACTAATAGTTGCAGCACAAATTAATTTAGCTCCTAAACGATTAGCACTAGCTACTACACTCTCAGCAATAGCAGTTGGAATATCATCAACTGTTTTAACTCCAGAAATATAATCAAATCTTGCATATTCTTCAGTAACTTCACAAATCTTAGCCATAGCAGCAACAGTTTCAATTGGATGTTTACCGATAGTAGTTTCACCACTTAACATAACAGCATCAGTACCATCTAAAACAGCATTAGCAATATCACTAGTTTCTGCTCTCTTAGGACGTGCATTTTCCATCATTGTCTCAAGCATTTCAGTTGCAACAACACAGATTTTTCCCATGCGACGACAAGTCTTAATCATATCTTTTTGAACAATTGGTAAACGTTCACTAGCAATCTCAGTACCTAAGTCACCTCTAGCAACCATAACACCATCAGAAACCTCTAAGATTTCTTCTAGGTTCTTAATTCCTAAGTCACTTTCAATTTTACAAATAATTTGTAAATCTTCTCTACCATGTTCTTTTAAAATTTCTTTAATTTCTAATACATCTTCTTTAGAAGAAACAAAAGAAATTGCTAAGTACTCTCCACCATGTTCACAAGCATATTTTAAATCAGCACGATCTAAATCACTAACATAAGGAATATTTAATTTAATACCAGGAACACTCATACTCTTACGGTTTCCAAGAGTTCCACCATTAATAACCTTACAAGTAACACCATCTTCTTCAACACTAATAACTTCAAGTTTCATCTTAGCATTTTCAAGTAAGATAATATCACCAACACTTAAGCTATCAAGTGCTTCAGGATGATTAACAGTAAATCTTTCTTCATTACCAAGAACATTGTCCTTAACAATACGAATAATCTTACCAGGAATTAATTCAATAGAATCATTTTCTAACATTCCACTACGGAATTCTGGTCCTTTAGTATCCCATAATATTGCAACATTCTTACCAGTACGTCTTCTAACTTCACGTACAGAAGCACAAGCTTGTTCTCTTTCTTCAATTGTAGCATGTGTAAAATTAATTCTAGCAACATTCATTCCAGCCAAAACCATTTGTTCCATAACATCTGGTTGATTAGAAGAAGGTCCTATACTACAGATTATCTTCGTCTTTTTCATATTTTCACTACTCCTTTTCAAACAGATATAATTATACACTAAAAGTAATAATTTGTATAGAATTTTTTATTATTTTAATTATATCTTTTACCAATTTTTATAAATTTATACAAAATAAAAGACCGTTGTAAAAATCACAGTCTTCTAGGCTTTCATTTCTGGCAATGCGGACAATAATAAGTACCTCGTCCACCTACTTTAATTTTTATCGTCTGACTACCACAGATAGGACAATCTCCTACTTTTCCATGAACGGAAAGCTTATTTTGAAAAAGTCCATGAACACCTTCACTTGAGGTAAAACTCTTAATCGTAGTACCACCTAGTTTAATAGCATCATGAAGTACTACTCTAGTGTTAGAAATAATAACATCACATTCCCGTTTAGTAATACTATCTGCCCTACGTAAAGGCGATATATGACTTAAAAACAAAATTTCATCATCATATATATTTCCAATACCCGTAATAATACTTTGATCAAGTAAAATAGTTTTAATAGGTAATTTTTTAGAATGAATCTTAGAATATAAATAATCAGCATTCAATAAAGGATCATCATACTCTAGACCCAACTCACATAATGGCTTTTCTGTATATGCACTTTTCTTATCTAATAGATACATCTTGCCAAACTTTCTAACATCATGAAATCGAAAACTAATATCATTATCTAAAGTAAAGAAAACATGTTCATGTTTATTTTTACTGTCATCTATCTTACGAAAGAAAAACTTTCCTTCCATTCGTAAATGAACTAAAAGTAAATCTTTACTAAGTTCAAACACAATCCATTTACCACGAGTAGTAATATCTAAAATCTTCTGATTCTTAATTTCTTTTTTAAACTCATCTACAGTAGGATAAGCAATAATATTATCCCAAAAAACTTGACAATCAGTAATTTCTTTTCCAAGTACCTGTCTTTTTAATGTATTTGCAACCGTTACAACCTCAGGCTTTTCTGGCATTATTATCACCTCCTCGATAAGATTTTCTTAGTCTAAAAAAGTATACTATCTGATAAACAAAGCAAGCAATTATTAAAGGTACAGTAATAAAACCAAAAGTATAAAAAGAGAAAAAGTACCATAAAAAATTCCCTATAGCTTCAAATCCATAACTTGGAAAAATATCCAAACCAGACATCATAGTAACTTCAAATCCAAAGAAATAACATTTAATCAAATGAAATATAAGATAAATATATGGTAAAAAAGTTAAAATTAAAATTATTACGTACTTCTTTTTACTCACAACAAACCGCTCCCTAACATAAACAAAAATGATACATAATATTTTTTATTTAGCCTCATACCAATTATCACCATATTCAATATCCACTTTTAGAGGAACACTAAGTTCTATCGTATGTTCCATAATATCTCGTACAATAGAACTAACTTCTTCAAGTTCATCATCTAATACATTAAATACTAATTCATCGTGTACCTGAATTAACATCTTACTCTTTAATCCACGTTTATTAAACTCATCATATATCTCAACCATAGCTTTTTTTAATATATCTGCAGCAGTTCCTTGAATAGGAGTATTTAAAGCCATTCTCTCCCCGCTACTACGTATCATATAATTCTTATTCTTAAGTTCTTCTATAACTCTACGACGATTCATAAGCGTAGTAACATATCCAAGTTCATATGCTTTCTTCTTTTCTTCCTCCATATATTCTGAAATTCCGGGATAAGTTTCCAAATAATTATCAATAAATTTTTTAGCAGTCACAATATCAACGCCTAAATCTTCACTAAGTCCAAAACTACTAATTCCATATAAAATACCAAAATTAACAGCCTTTGCAGTACGTCTCATATCCTTAGTAACTTCATCCATTGGTACATGAAAAATATCAGATGCTGTTTTCGTATGAATATCTTTTCCATCTTTAAATGCTTGAATTAAATTATCTGCTTTAGACATATGCGCAAAGATACGAAGTTCTACTTGAGAATAATCACTAGAAAGTAATTTAGAATGAGGATCAGGAATAAAAGCCGTACGAATCAACTTAGAATATTCTGCACTTGCAGGAATATTTTGCAAATTAGGACTAATACTAGAAAGCCTTCCAGTTCTTGTCAATGTCTGTGTAAAAATAGTATGAATTCGCCCGTCTTCACGCACCTCGGCTTTTAATCCTACAGCATAATTTGTATAAAGTTTGGAAACAGTACGATAATCTAAAATCTTATCAACGATAGGATGAACAAAACGAATTTTATCTAAAATATCTTTACTAGTAGAATATTTTCCATCTTTAACCTTTTTAGGATAAGGAATTTCTAATTTTTCAAATAAAATTTTAGAAAGTTGTGCTGGAGACATAATATTAAAAGTAGTTCCTGCTAATTCGTAAATTTCTTGCTCTAAAGCATCCATTTGACTTTTTAAATCAGCTTCTATCTTCTCTAAATAAGGAACATCAACTAAAATACCAGTTAATTCCATATCAGCAAGTACTCTAGATAACGGCATCTCAATCTTTTGAAATAAATCCAATTCATTATTCTTACCTAACTCCTCTAACAACTGATTTCTAGTATCATAAATAAATTTTGCTTTACGACAACATACATCTCTTAATACCTCTGGACTAACCTCTTTAGGACGTTTCTCTGAACCAAATAAATCATCATAAAGAGGAAGCGATACATTAAATGCTTGTGCCACATAGCTAATATCATCTTTAACCACATAATCAAGCAAATAAGTAGCAATCATAGTATCAAAAGTAACATTAGAAATCTGTATTCCTAAAGAATGAAGTACTACAATATTCTTCTTTAAATCATAAGTGTATTTAAAACTAGAATTAGAAAACAAATTATGATGTTCTTCTAACTCTTCTTTAGAAAGATAATAACCAGAAACACCATCATAAATACCAACACCTAAAACTTCACTCTTACTATAAACAGACCCTCTAGTTTCTACATAAAAGGAGAATGTATTTGAAGTAAGTTTTTCTATTGGTAAAATAGAAATACCCTCATCTTTTTTTACTGTCGATACTGCATCTTCTGTCAAATGATACTTCTTAAGTAAAGAATGAAATTCAAACTCTTGTAATAATTCTGTAAATTTCTCTGAATTTTCACCAGTATATTTACAATCTTCTATAGTAAAGTCAAGAGGAACTTCTCTATATATAGTAGCAAGATCATAACTCATATAAGCACTTTTTTTATCACTTTCCAATTTTTCCCTAGTCTTACCAGACACTTCATCAATATGAAGATATAGATTGTCTAAACTTTGATACTTAGAAAGTAAATTAATAGCCGTCTTCTCCCCTATTCCTTTTACTCCAGGAATATGATCACTACTATCTCCCATCAATGCTTTCAAATCAATCATACGAATAGGAGGAACTTGATACGTTTTAATAAACTCACTCTTAGTCATCATAATATGACCACTTTGTTTTAATAACTTAACATCTACTTTATCACTAATAAGTTGCAGCAAATCTTTATCACTACTGACAATAGTCGCAACAAAATCATCACGATGTTCAACTTCTAAAGAAAGTGTACCAATAATATCATCAGCCTCATAATTATCAATTTCAAAATGTTTAATACCCTGGGCATCTAATATTTCTTTTGCTTTAGGAAATTGCAACCGTAACTCATCTGGCATTTCACTACGTCCTGCTTTATATTCATCATATTTATCATGTCGAAAAGTCTTACCCTTATCAAAAGCAACCATGATATAAGAAGGTTTTTCCTCTTGAATAATTTTATTCATCATATTAATGAATCCATATAAAGCATTCGTAGGAAAGCCTTTGGAATTTTTCATAATAACACCTTGATAAGCAGTAGCATAAAAGCTACGAAATAATAAATTGTTACCATCAACTAAAATAATTTTGTTCATTCTACATCACCTGGTAATAGTATAACATAAAACGAAAAACATTACTTACCAAAATCGAAAGAAACACTACTGTTCGTATTTCTAAAATCATCTCCCATCTTATCTAAACGTTCGATTCTATCTGTTGCCAAAAACAAACATAAAGTAATTAAAGAATAAAGAAGAAATAAATAGAACCCTTCCTTTGCCATTTGTTTAATTTTCATACACATCTCTCCCTTCTTACAAATCAAGTATATATCATACAATTGTTCGTGTCAAGAGATTTTTAAAACATTTGTTTGACATTTTACAGTAGAGATGTTAAACTGTTATAAAGGAGGCAAGAGTATATGGAAAAATTAACAACAAAGCAAGAACTGATTTTACAAATCATCAAAAAATGGATTGCAAACTATGGTTATCCTCCAACAGTAAGAGAAATTGGTGAAAAAGCTCATCTAAACTCCCCTGCTACAATTCATTTTCACCTAACAAAATTAGAAGAAAAAGGATATATCCATAAAGGAAATGGAAAAAATAGAACAATTGAAGTATTAGTACCAAATGAATATATAGAAAAAGATGAAAACATTGTAGAAGTCCCTCTACTTGGAAAAGTAACAGCAGGAAACCCTATTGAAGCAATAGAAACTCCAGATGAATATTTTGCTCTACCAACCAATCTTTTCACAACAAGAAACGAAATTTTCACTCTAAAAGTAAGTGGAGAATCTATGATTAATGTAGGTATATATGATGGTGATATTTTAATTGTCGAAAGAAAAAATACTGCCAACAACGGAGATACTGTAGTAGCCATGAATGACAACAATGAAGTAACAGTAAAAACATTCTATAAAGAAAACGGATATTTTAGATTACAACCAGAAAATGATACAATGGATCCTATCATATTAAAAAATGTAACAATACTAGGAAAGGCCATTGGATTATATAGAAAATTCTAAATACTGAAATCTTTCAGTATTTTTTATTTTAAAATCATAAGGTTTAACAAATATATTTAGATACGATATATATATTAAAAAACACTGCCATAAAAAAATAATAGCTGACACTCAGCTATTATTTTTCATATCATCAATAAATTGTCTAACCACATAACTTGCAATCAAAAGACCTGCACTACTAGGCACGAAAGCCGTAGAACCTAATTCTTTAACATCAGCAGGTAGTTCACTTGAAAATAAAACTGGAATAAATCCTGAAATATGATTATCTTTAACATACTTCCTTAATATTCTAGCAAGCGGATCGTTATAAGTTTTAGAAAGATCAGTAATCTCTAACAATTCTGGTCGAAACTTCTTTGCTGTCCCTAAGCAAGTAAGAAAAGGAATACCTCTTTCTTTACAAAAAGATAAAACGGCTTTTTTCGTAGAAACAGTATCACATGCATCTACAAAAAAATCATAGCAACACTTTTCTAATATAGAAAGGTTATCTTCTTTTAAGAAATAAGGGTAAACTTCTACTTGACAGTTAGGATTAATATCTAAAATGCGCTCTTTCATAACATCGACCTTACGTTGTCCTATAGTAGAATGTAGAGCAATAATCTGCCGATTAATATTAGTAACATCAACACTATCTGCATCCATTAAAATAATATGTCCTACTCCACTACGAGCAAGAGCTTCACAAACATATCCACCTACTCCACCAATTCCTAAAATGAAAACAGACTTATCTCCTAAAGTCTGTATAGCATCATTTCCAATTAAAGCTTCTAATCTAGTAAGATAATTAGGCTGCTTTTCCATAATCAATAACCTCTGATGTAACTTCATTTGGTACTTTAATCTTTTGTTTAGCCTGTTCAAAGTCAATATTTTGAGTAGAAACTTTATTTTCTCTTTTCTTATCAGTCGTAATAAGTTGATAAGGACTATTATAAAGTAGATGATGAACAAGAGACAGTCTAGAATATATCTCCTGATTTGTCTGCGCTATATGATAATATTTTTTCAAATCACGATAATCTTGTGTATTTAAAGGCTCTAAAGCTTGAAGTGTAGACTGCAAAGTAGCTTCTGGAAGTGTCGTATCACTAATAATAGTACAATTAAAATGATTCAAGAATTCTAATGTTTGATATAAATCAGCAATACCAGCTTGTTCAAATAATCTTGGCCATCTACTTCTATCTGCTTCTGTTTTTATAATCTGTTGAAGTCTAGCAATCTTCTCTTGTGTCAAATATTGTCCTAGACCAACCTTCTCAAAAGATAAATAGCGACCACGTCTAACATTAGGGATTTCTTTTCTCATATCAGTAATCACATTTGCATATAAATTATCTAGTGCTGGATTAATAAATTTAGGTGGTTGTTTCACTTGATAAACATCATATCGATTAGATTCTGCTTCTTCTCTAGTAGTTACTAAAAAGTCGTTTTGACTAATTAAAGAAGTATTACGTATAAAATTAACTACACTACTATCCTCTTTATCCTGTTCATAACTCGAATCTAAAAAATTATGTTGATTAACAATTACATCACTTTCTTTAGTATTTTCTAAGACCACACTATTATGAAGTTTTTCTGCATCTTTTAAACTAACACGAACATTCATAACACGATTACGATTTACGATTGGCAACACTAACATAGCTATTTCACCTCGTGCGGTTATTATACCATAAAGCCTAAAAAAAATCAAACAAAAAAGTCAAGAAAAACGTTCTACCCAACGATAAAACCTGCATATTTACAGGTGGGTGTTCGTACGTTATCTTTAGGATCCCTACCTACAAAGAGAAGGTCTTCAACACCGATAACAGATCAAAACTCCCGTATCGTCACTTTAGTCGGTTTTATATGAGAGTAGTTCTCGTATTTCCTTGACACTTATAGTATATCACAAGAAAAACAAAACATACAACAAATTTAACACAATTAGACAATAAGAATAAATTATAACAGGTGATACTATGTATTATAATAAAGAAGGTTATACTTTATATTATGAAAAATATGGACAAGGAGAAAATAAAATTCTAATATTACCAGGCTGGGGAGATACTAGAAAAACTTTTGACTATCTAATTAACTGGTTACAAGAAAACTTTACTATATATATAATTGACTACCCTGGATTTGGAAACAGTCCTTTTCCAAATCGTGATTTAACGATTTATGACTATACTAATATGATTAGAAATTTTATGACAGATACCAACATCATAAATCCCATAATTATTGCTCACTCTTTTGGAGGAAGAATCGCTACCCTTCTAACAGGTTACTACAAAGAAAAAGTAGACAAATTAATTTTAATAGATATTGCTAGTATTAAAAGAAAGAAATCAATCAAAGCCTGGCTAAAAGAGAAAACTTATAAATTACTAAAACTAATAAAGAAAATATTACCTAAAAAATTAAAAGATGCATATCATCAAAAACTAATAAAACTATTCGGCTCAAAAGACTATAAATCTCTACCAAAAGAAATGTTAACAACTTTTAGAAATGTTATAAATGAAGACTTAAGATATTACCTATCCTATATTGAAAATGAAACTCTACTTATCTGGGGAGAAAAAGATATAGACACACCTCTAAAAGATGCTAAATTAATACAAAAGAAAATTAAAAATTCAGCCTTAATTATCTACCCTAATGCAACACACTACTCCTACTTAGAATATCCTATATTAACTTATAATATAATAGAAAAATTTCTATTAGAAAAAGATAAATAGCAATATTAAAACGAATGACTTTAACTAGAAAAATCATTCGTTTTATTTTAACATATAAACTACTTATCAGAACAAAAATAATTTTCATTTACCTTTTGTAGTTCATGCATATATTTCTCTACCATAGCATCATTTTTAGACAAAATTGCTAAATCATCTAAACCTAGATTTAACATAATAATTTCCTTATTCTCTTCAATTTTATCTAAATCTTTAGCTTTCCAAATATCCATATATCGTGGCATATTAATTTCATAAATTTTCAAATTACTGACATAGTCTTTTTCTGTATCATCCTGAAGTGAGTAAATAGTAATACCTTTTTTACTTTCAGAATAATAATTAAAATTAATTTGAACAATCATAACATCTTCATTATAAGTATTATCATTAATGGTATGCTCGTGATAAACGTCACAGATATAAGCCATATTTTTTAAAGTATCAGAAGACTTCTCTATAAAACAAATAGCAACTTTCATAATACCAGAATCTGTTGTTAACAATAAATGAAAATTATCTTCCTCAGACTCTAAAAGACAAAAACTATGTTCAAAATCAGCAATCTTCACCCTTTTAATTTTCACTTTTAAAATTTTTTCTAATAACTGGACAAGTAAATCCTTATTAGATTCCTGCATAAAAACTTCTTTAAAAACCAAATGATTTTGGCAAGTATAAAATTTTGTGATAACAATCACCTCCAATTATATTATTATAAAAAAAAACAAACATCCTGCAAAAAAAAGAAAAAAAGGCTATAAACCTTTTTATAAACAAATATTATTGCATATTATCTTCATCTATAACAACTAAATTTCCATGATAATGATAATTTAAATATTCTAAAGGTGTACTATCACTAACCCAGATTTTTATTTGATAAGTTCTTTTTTCATATGGCTCCAAATAAGAAGAAAATAAAACAGGAGAAACTAAACTAGTATCTGTAAATGTCAAAACATTAGAATCTTCTACCTGGTAATGCAAGTATTGATATGGAAGTTGCCATTCCCCACATTGATCTTCTTGTATTCTAGCATAATCTTCTTGTAAAACAATCTGAAAATTTTCTCTTTTATTAGAAGTATTCTCAATATGAACACCATAAGAGACAGTATTTAATCCATCAGCATCGCTCATAGGAGTTAAAGGTGTCAAATTAACAATATTTCCAAGATTCTCCCCTATTTGATTAAAAGATACCGAAAAATTACCAACCATCGTGGTATTATATTTTTTAGGGTCACGAACGGCAGAAAATACAAAATATAAACTAACAATAATAATTACTAAGGCAACTACAACACAACAAATAGTAAGTTCCACTTCCCTAGCTTTAATTCTAGCAAGTAAATGGCCAACATGTGCTCCCTCTCCACGTTTAATATCAGATATCTTTAACTTTTTAGTAAGTTTTTTTCGTTTGACCTTTTTAACTTCTTTCTCTTCTTTCATATTCTCATATCCTTTATTACAAGTATAACAAAACTAAAAAAGGAAAACAAGAACGAAAAAAGAATTATCCAAAGATAACTCTTATTCCTTTACAGCAATTGCTAAATCATCTAATTGTTCCTGAGATACAGTATTAGGACATTCACTCATCAAACAACTAGCACTAGTAGTTTTAGGAAAGGCAATAACATCACGAATATTGTCAGTTCCACTAAGTAACATAGTCAAACGATCAAGTCCTAAAGCAAGACCTCCATGAGGTGGTGTTCCATATTTTAAAGCTTCAACAAAGAACCCGAACTTCTCTTCAATATCTTCCTTAGATAACTCCAAAGCTTGAAACATCTTTTCTTGTACTTTCTCATCATGAATACGAATAGATCCTCCACCCGCTTCATATCCATTGATAACAATATCATAAGCTTTAGAATAACAATGAGCTTTATCAGTAACTAATTTATCAACATCGCTATCAAGTGGAGCAGTAAAAGGATGGTGACAAGCAAGATAACGACCTTCTTCTTCACTCCATTCAAAAGATGGAAATTCTGTAACCCAGAGTAATTGATAATCATCTTTTTGAATCAAACCTAACTCTTTACCTAATTTTAAACGTAACGCACCAATCGCGGTATAAACAATATTTTTCTTATCTGCACCAAAGAATAACATATCTTTATCTTTAAGTCCCAATTCGTCTATCAATGCTTTTTTCTCATCATCAGATAAAAATTTACTAATACCAGAAGTAAATTCTCCTCCTTCATATTTTACATAAGGAAGACCCTTTACTTTATAAGTTTTAACGTATTCAGTCAAAGCATCAATTTTCTTTCTAGAAAACTCATCACTCTTACTATCCACTTTAATACAAACAATAGCGCTATCTTCACCTAAGGCATTTTGAAATACTCCAAAATCAGTTGCTTGAAACAAATCGTGTACATCATGAATTTTCATATCAAAACGTAAGTCAGGCTTATCAGAGCCGTAGTAACAAATGGCATCATCATACTTCATCCTACGAAGTGGCAAAGCTATATCAATACCTTTTACCTCTTTAAAAATAGATGCAATAAGTTTCTCAGTAAGACTCATAACATCATCTTCTGAGACAAAACTCATCTCTATATCTACTTGTGTAAACTCTGGCTGACGATCACTTCTTAAATCTTCATCACGGAAACATTTCGCAATCTGAAAATACTTCTCCATGCCTCCAACCATTAAAAGTTGTTTAAAAATCTGTGGTGATTGAGGAAGAGCATAAAACTTACCCTTATTAACACGACTAGGAACCAAGTAATCTCTGGCTCCTTCTGGAGTAGATTTACAAAGAACTGGCGTTTCTACTTCAACAAAATCCTCTTGATCTAAAAACTTACGTACAGCCATCATAATTTTATGACGAGTAATTAAATTATTCTTAATTGGATTACGACGAATATCTAAATAACGATACTTTAGACGAGTATCTTCTAAAGCCGTTGTATCATCTGTAATTTCAAATGGTAAATCAGAAGAAGAGTTTAACACTTCAATAGAAGAAAGCTCGACTTCGATATCACCTGTTTCCATATTAGGATTCTTACTTTCCCTCTCCATAACTACACCATTTACTTTTAAGACTGACTCGCTCTTTAATCCACTCGCAATATCATAGACTTCTCCTTCACGAGCAACTAATTGAACAATACCACTTCTATCTCTTAAATCAATAAAACAAACGCCGCCTAAATCACGCTTCTTTGCTACCCAGCCATATAAAGTAACATGACGTGAAACATCACTAAGTCGTAAACTATTATTCTTAATCTCTTTCATATACATCCCTCACTAATTATTCATGGTGATGATGACAATGGCACTCCCCATCACATTCTCCACCGCAAGAACATTCATCATCGATATCTTCTGAACCAGTATTTAATTTCTCATCTAAATAATAAATCAAAACATCTAAACTAATAATTTCTTCTTCTTTTGTTTTATTATTTTTAATTTTAATTTCATTATTATCTAAATCTTCACTATTAAGTACTGCAATATATTTAGCATTTAGTCGATCAGCTTGCTTAAACTGTCCTTTTAAACCACGGCCAGTATACTCTGTATCAACAATAAATCCAGCCATACGTAACTCTTGTGCTAAATATGCTGCATATTTTTTCTCATCTTCATTTACATACATTAAGAATAAATCAATATCTTCAACAATTGGTAACTCAACTTTTTCAAGTTCTAAAGCCATAACAAGTCTACCAATACCTGATGCAAATCCAATACATGGAGTTTCAGGTCCACCAATTTCACTACATAAGTGATTATAACGGCCTCCACCACCAAGTACATTGTTAGAACCAAATCCTTCCACTTTAGCTTCAATTTCAAATACAGTATGATTATAATAATCAAGTCCTCGTACAATATTAGGATTTACTTCATACTTAATTTGTAAAATATCTAAGTAATCTTTAACAGTCTCAAATCTACGACGACTTTCATCATTTAAATAATCAATCGTCTTTGGAGCATTCTTTAATAGCTCATTATCAGCATCCACTTTACAATCAAGAATACGTAATGGATTCTTTTCAAGTCTAGTCTGACAATCTTCACAAAGCTCTCCAATATGTGGTTTAAAGTAATCAATTAAAGCCTTACGATACATATCACGAGACTCCTTATCACCTAAAGAATTAATATTAACTTTAATCTCTTTTAGTCCTAACATTTTATAAATATTAACGGCAAGTGAAATAACTTCAGCATCACTAAGTGGATCATCACTTCCTAAAACCTCCATACCAAATTGTGTAAGTTCACGGTCACGACCAGATTGAGGTCTTTCATAACGATACATCGTACCATTATAATAAACTTTAACAGGTTGATTAGGATCACCATACATCTTATTTTCAACATAACTACGACAAACTCCTGCTGTACCTTCAGGACGAAGTGTCATATTTCTTCCACCACGATCAACAAAATCATAGGTCTCTTTTGTTACAATATCCGTACTTTCTCCTATACCACGATGAAATAATTCAGTAGACTCAAAAATTGGTGTACGAATATAAGTATAATTATACTTCTCCATCGTTGCATCGATAATGCTCTCTACATACTTCCAAATCTTAGCTTCTCTTCCATAAATATCATTACAACCCTTTGGTTTTTGTATCATAAAATCCTCCTCCTAAAATAAAAAGATGGCAACCTCTAAGGACGAAATTCTCCGTGGTGCCACCTTATTTTATACTCATAATAACCAATAACGAGGTTAACCGCTTCTATTTATTTGGATGTCTTCTATTTTACTTCATAAAGTATTTCCACCAACCATACTCTCTCTATTTAATCCATAAAATGTACTCTTTCCAAAGAAGTTATTCTTATTATATAGTAATTTTTATGTTTTTGCAATAAATTTCTCTTACATCAACAACAACATTATAAATATTTTCCAAAAAAATCGTCACACTTTTTCATTACCTTTTGAGAAACATCCTCTTGAGAAAGACCAATGGAAGACAATTTATCTTTATCAAAATA
>CALVYD010000020.1 GCA_944371995.1 uncultured Bacilli bacterium | reverse complement strand
CTGTGGAGAAGTAAGGTTACTTAGTCTATGAAGCAGGAAACTTGGAAGGTGACGACCAAGGCGAATTAAGTTTACTTGATTCTTTTGTTCGTGCATACTTTACTTATAGAAAGGATGATGTTATGAGCATACCTGATTTACATATTACCATTGATTATAAAAAATTAATTGAAATGCAAGCAAGTTAAGTACAAGAGGTTCTTCCACCAGAGAAATCTAGAGGAAAAGTAAAAGATGTCAGTAAATACTAAAGAAAATCATCAAGGTATTATTAGAAAAAGATAAAAGAGTTGAATGTTCAACTCTTTTAGTATTTTCTTTCTGTTATTTTTCCTTTGTTTTCTACTGCTCTTATGATTTGTGCTAGTAAATTGACAGCAATTTGTTCTGTTTTTCTATTTACATCACGTAGTGGATTAAATTCTACGAGGTCATAAGATACTACTTGATTTAGATGCTTCATAATTAATTCATTGATTTTCATTGCTTCTTCTTCTGAGATTCCATCAAATTCTGGAATAGATACACCAGGTGCTATTTCTGGATCTATTAAATCTAGGTCATAACTAATATGAATACCTGATGTTTTTTCTCCGGCAATTTTAAACGCTTCTTCTACGACTTGTTCTATTCCTTTTTGTTTAATGTCTTCTGTTGTGAATACTGTGATACCTGAATATCTAATATTATCTTTTTCCCAATCATCAATACTTCTTGCACCAACAACTACGGCTTTTGATGGTTGAATTGTCTTACCATCATAAAAATATCTTAGTTCCTGATTTTGGTAGCCGGTGATTGCTGCTAGAGGAAGTCCGTGAATGTTTCCACTAACAGTTGTATCAAAGGTATTATAATCAGTATGAGCATCAAACCAGATGATTCCTATATTTCCATGAACTTTAGCACTAGCTAGAGCACTAGCAACAGCAATCGAATGGTCTCCACCAATAGTAATAGGGAAGTATCCATCTTGTACTTTTTCTAATATTTTTTTATATAATTCTGTGTTAAATTTATCTATTTCATATTCATTTTTTCTTCTATCTGATAAATTTCTACTTTTTATTATATTTTCATTTTGAACAAGAGTAAAACTTTCTCCTGTATAGAATCCTTTTAAATCATTTAATAATTGTATGGGACCTAGATGTGCTCCATCAATATGAACACCTAAATCACTACCAGCTCCTGCAATAAATGTCTTCATAAATTTCACCCTCTTACATTTTAGACTAAATACTTAGATATATCAAGAAAAAGTCTTTTTTTTTGTCTTACTTTACTGTATAATTGTCTTGGGTGAATGATATGAAAAAACTAAGTGAATTATATCCTGGTGTCAGTCAGGATGTTATGATAAAATCTATTAAGATTAATTCTAAAGAATGTAAAGAAGGAGATTTGTTTGTATGTACTCAAGGAGTAACTGCAGATAGACATGATTTTATTGATGATGCGATTAAACATGGAGCTAGTGCTATTATTGTTAGTCGCGATGTTTCTGAAAATAGGGTTCCTGTGATTAAGGTTCCTGATACTAATCGTGAATTGCCATATTTATGTCAAAAATTTTATGATTATCCAGATCGTGAATTAAAAGTATTAGGTGTTACAGGTACGGATGGTAAGACTTCTACTGCTACTATTTTGCAAACGTTAATAGGAAGTGATGTTTGTGGTTATATTGGTACTAATGGCAGAAGTTGTGCTAAGTTTAGTGGAGATAATCCTAATACTACGCCAGATACACATTTGCTTTATTCTTATTTTAGAGAGTTTTTAGATTCTGGTTGTAAATATGTGGCAATGGAAGCTAGTAGTGAGGCGTTCTTTAGAGGTAGACTTCAAACGTTCCAATTTGATTTGAGTATCTATACTAATATTACTTCTGAGCATTTAAATATTCATGGTTCTTTTGAAAATTATGTTGCTTGTAAATTACAATTATTTAGACAAACTAAAAAAGAAGGTACTTGTGTTTTAAATATGGATGATCCTTATTATGAACAAGTAAAAGCTGCTTGCAATGGACAAGTTGTTACTTATGGTATGAAAGAGGATGCTACTTTACAAATCGTATCATTTAAGGTTTATCCTACGCATACTTTGATACAGTTTAAGTATCATGGAGAAATTATTGAAGTAGATAGTCCTTTGTTAGGAGACTTTAATGTTTATAATTTAGCCGCTGGACTTTTAGGAGCTTTATCTGTTGGTGTTCCATTAGAGCAAGCACTTTCTCGTATTCCTAATATTAAAATTAGTGGACGACTTGATTTACTAACCACCAATACACCTTATTATGTTATGGTTGATTATGCACATACTCCTAATGGTATTACTAAGCTTTTAAATTTTGTACATACTTTAGATATTAATCGAAGTATTGTTGTGATTGGACAAGCTGGAGAGAGAGATTATTTGAAAAGACCGCAAGTAGGAGAAGTGGTGGTTAAAAACGCAACACATGCCATATTTACTTATGAAGATCCAAGAAGTGAAGATCCTAAAACAATTTGTGATGATATTGTAAAAACTATTAAAGATAGTTATCAAAATTATGAAATTGTAATTGATAGAAGGGAAGCTATTCAGAAAGCTATTGATATGGCTAAAGAAAAAGATATGGTTTTAATTCTTGGTAAAGGAAATGAAACTTATGAAAAATTAAAAGATAAGACAATTTACTTTAATGATGAAGAAGAAGCTTATCAAGCAGTTGCGAATAGAAAGATTAGAGAAGGAGTTACCAATTAGGAACTTCTTTTTGTTTTACTTTCTTTTATTTTCTTGCTATACTTTGTTTATAGTAGTGTGGTGAGTAGGGAATGTTTTATTTTAGAAAAAAAGATTCTCGGTTAAGTAAAAGGGAACTTGTAATGTTACTTTTGATGGTTATTTTTCTTGTTTGGTTTACTATGATACTTATGTATCGTTATGTACAGGTATCTTCTTATTATTACCGGGTGTTACCAAATACTTATATCGGTAATTATTCTATTTCCGATGTTAGTTTTGATGATTTAGAGTCTATCATCTCTTCTTTTGAAGATGAAGTTTTAAATGAGAAAGTGACGATAAAATGTAATGGTAGGGAGTATATCTATTCTTACCTGGAGTTAGGTGTGGAAATTAATAGAGATAAGATTATGGACTCTATTACTCATTATCAAACGTCTTCGAATTGGTGGAAGTTAAATCGTATTTTAATGCATAATATTGATCATACTTTTAATTATTCTTATATTTATGATAATGAGAAATTAAAAGAGTTTTTAAATCATTTTAAGTCTTTGGTCGATGTTTCTAGGGTGGATGGCCATTTTTCTTTCGGAGATAACCGTAATTTGCAGTATGTATCTGGTGTTGATGGTTTTTCTTTAGATATTGATGCATCTTTCGATGTGTTAAAAAATTATTTAGATGGTAAAAATGGGAAGGAGGTTGTGGAGTTTACTGGTACAGTAGATAAAGCATCATCTGATGCAGTTTATCAGTCTATTGATACTAAAGTCTCTTCTTTTACTACAACATTTAATCCATATATCTCTAGAGCTACTAATTTAAGAGTTGGTCTTAATTATATTGATGGTGTTATTCTTGCTCCAGGGAAAGTGTTTTCCTTTTATAAGTATGCTGGTCCTTATAATAAGAAAGGATATGTTTTTTATTATGAATATGTGGGAAACGGGGTATGTCAGATTGCTACTACGGTTTATAATGCAGCACTTTTAGGGGGATTAGAGATTGTTAAACGTTCTCCTCATTCGGCTAAATCTCCTTATGTTCCTGGAGGATTGGATGCAACTGTTGCTAGTTCCTCTAATGGTTGGAATATTGATTTTCAGTTTAGAAATACGTATTCTTATCCTATTTATATTTCTGCTTATGCGATAGGAGGAGAAGCACATGTTGATTTCTGGTCAAATAAAGATGCTACAGGAGGCAAGACATATTCTACGGAATCCGTTCAAATAGGTACTAGAGGATATACAACATATTTGTATACCTATCAGGATGGTGTTGAAATTAGTCGTGAAAAAATTGCAACTACATGGTATCGTGAGGATTAATATGTTTGTTTAGGATGGTGATTATGAAAAAAATTGATAATAATATATATGAAGTAGATATTTCTGATATTAGATATTTATTTCCAATACGGGATATTGATTGTAATAAAGGTGATTTTGGTAAAGCTGGTATTTATGGTGGAAGTGTAGAATATTCGGGTGCTTTAAAACTTGCTTCGTTATCCTTAGGTGCTTTAAGAAGTGGAACTGGTATTAGTAGAATCATTACTAGTAAGGATGTTTTGCCTTTATTAGGTCCTAATATTTTAGAACAAACATTGGTAGTATTACCAGATTATGAGGATAGTCACTTTAGAGAAAAGCTATATGATTCTATTTCTGATTTGGATTCTTTAGCTTTTGGTATGGGACTAGGGAATGATAGTCATTTGGAAGAAGTTTTAGAGTTTCTTATTAAAAAATATACGGGTAATTTAATTATAGATGCGGAGGGCTTAAATACTTTATCTAGAATGAAGTTAGAAATTTTGAAAGATAAAAAATGTAATATTGTTTTAACTCCTCATGTAAAAGAGTTTTCTAGACTTTGCTTTAGAGATATAGAAGAGGTAAAAAGAGATTCATTGCAGTTAGTTTTAGAATTTGCAAAAAAATATCAAGTAATAGTTTTATTAAAAGGACATACTACTACTATTTCTGATGGAGTAGACACTTATTTAGTTACTACAGGTTGTCCTGGTATGGCAACTGCTGGTAGTGGAGATGTACTTTCTGGTATTCTTGCAGGAATGCTAGCTTATCATGATTTTACTATGAAGACAATTTCTGCTTCGGTATTTTTACATGGTATTGCTGGATCTTTGGCAGAAGAAGAAAGCACCGATATTTCTATGGTAGCAAGTGATATCATTTCTTATATTGGAAAAGCCATTAAAGTGATTCGTTGTGATAAATCTAAATAGATTTTCTTTTTCTTTTATGATATTATTATGTAGGGTGATTACGTGATTAGAAAAATTTTAAAAGGCATTTTAGTTATTATTTGCATGATTACAATCTTTTACTTTTCTTCTGATAATGGTGATGAATCTAGTTATAAGAGTGATAGTGTTATTTTAAAAGTCTCTTCTTTTTTAGGAGTTCATCATTTATCGAAAAGTGATAGAGAGAGTTTAATTGATACTTTTGTTGTACCAGTTAGAAAGAGTGCTCATTTTACTATTTATTTTATATTAGGTATTACTCTTATTAGCTTTTTAAGAGAGTTTTCTATTCCTATTCAGAAGTTATTATTAATTTCTATCTTTTTAGCTTTTTTATATGCATGTAGTGATGAAGTACATCAGTTATTTATTCCAGGACGTACTGGTAGAGTTTTCGATGTTTTTATTGATACTTTAGGTGCTAGTTCGGGAGTTTTACTTTACTATTTATTATTTAGAAAAAAATTAAAGGAGGTGTGCTATGAGCAAAAAGAAAGAGCTTGCTAAAAATACGATTATTATTTTTCTTGGTAAAGTATGTACCCAGTTGATATCCTTTTTACTATTACCTTTATATACTAGTTATTTACTTACAGAGGAGTATGGTTTAGTAGATTTAGTTACTACTTATGTTACATTGATTGTTCCAATTATTACGATGGAACTTGAGATGAGTGTTTTTAGGTATTTAGTAGATTGTAGGAAAGATAAGAATGAAACAAAAAAGGTTTTTAGTAATGATTTTATTATTTTACTTTCTTCCTTAACTATTTTTGTTGTTCTTTATTTGATTGTTACTTGTTTTTGGAAGTTTGATTATCGTTTTCTTATTTTACTTGATATTGTTATTTGTACTTTTTCAGGGAATTTTTTACAGATTGCTCGTGGAGTAGGTAGAACACTTGATTATGCTATTAGCTGTATTATTACTGGTGTTAGTACTATTTTACTTAATATTTTACTTATTGTAGTATTTAGACTTGGTGCTTTTGGTATGATTACATCTATTGCTGTTGCGAATGGTCTTGGAGCATTATATTTGTTTATTCGTCTTAAGATGTGGCAATATATTGATTTTCGTAAGAAAGATAAGAAGTTAATTAAAGAGATGTATCAATATTCTATCCCTTTGGTTCCTAATGGAATTAGTTGGTGGATTGTTAATGTATCTGATAGAACGATTATTACGGCTATTATAGGTACGGCTGCGAATGGAATTTATGCAGTTAGTAATAAGTTTCCAACGATTTTATCTAGTTTACTTGGAATTTTCAATTTATCTTGGAGTGAGTCTGCAGCACTACATATCGATAGTCCGGACCGGGATGAGTTTTTCTCTGATATTTCTAATACTGTTACTAAATTATTTACTTGTCTTGGCGTTGGTATGATTGCTTGTATGCCATTTGTATTTCCATTCTTAGTTAATAAAAGTTATAATGATGCTTATTACTATATTCCAATATTAGTATTAGGTGCCGTTTTTAATGTCGTTGTCTGTTTATATAATGCTGTCTATATTGCTAAAAAGATGACGAAGCAGGTTGCTTTAACTTCTATTATTGGAGCCGTGATTAATATTGTTGTAAATATTGGTCTTATTCATTTTATTGGCCTTTATGCTGCGGCTATTTCTACTGCAGTTGCTTACTTTGTTATGATGGTCTATCGTCATTTTGATTTAAAGAAGTATATGAATATTACTTATGAGAAAGGATTACTTATTAAAACTATTTTAATCTTTACTTTTGCAATTGTTATTTATTATCAACGTAATCTATATTTAGATATTTTAAGTTTAGTAGTAGTAGTTATTTATTCTTTCTTGATGAATAAGGACTTTTTACTGGCTAGCTGGAATACAGTTATGAGAAAATTCTTTAAGAGAAAGGCTCATTAATTATCTATTGTTTCTTATCAGTTGTAGGAATGATAGTTGCTAAAAGAAAATAAAAAACTTTATAATTCGACAAAAAGAGACATATAATTTATTAGGTGATTATATGTTTTTTCAATTATTTTCTATGTTAAAAGATCTATTTTGCTTTACAGGATCTTATTCTAATGAAGTGTTTCCTGAACCACTTAGTCCTAAGGAGGAAGAAGAGTATATTTTAAAAAAAGAACAAGGAGATATTGATGCTCGTAATCAGTTAATTGAGCATAATTTAAGATTAGTTGCGCATATTGTTAAAAAGTTTGATCCTAAAGTTAGTGATACAGATGATTTGATTAGTATTGGTACGATTGGTTTGATTAAAGGTGTCGATAGTTTTTCTAGTAAAAAAGGTGTTAAAATTACTACTTATTGTGCTAGATGTATTGAAAATGAAATTTTAATGTATTTTCGTAGTAATAATAAATATAGTAAAGATATTTCTATTAATGAGGCAGTAGGATTTGATAAAGATGGGAATGAGATTGCAATACAAGATGTTTTAAAGAGTCCTAAACCAGATTTTGTTGAAGATATTAATATTAAAGATAATATTATTTTATTAAAAAAATATATGAAAGTATTACTTCCTAGAGAAAGAGAAATTTTAGTTCGTAGGTATGGTTTAGAAAATCAAGATGAAGAAACACAGAAGGAGATTGCTAAAAAATTGCATATTTCTAGAAGTTATGTATCTAGGATAGAAAAACGAGCTCTTACTAAGATTTTAAGAGAATTTATTAAAGATCAAAAGTATGAATCTTAATTATTGATGTAGAATAAACATAGACGGATGTTTTTAGATGTAGTATAATGGTAATAGTGAGAGTGGTTATATGAAGAGAAGAAGTTATCACAGATATCGTTATAATCGTTATTATAAACTTTATCAAAAAATAAATGCACTACAGAAAAAAAGATTAGCGGATTATACTATGCAAAAAATGACAGAATGTGTTTTATTTTTAGTACTTGGTATTTGTCTTTTGTTTTTGTATCAGATGTTAGTTTTTCCAAGGATTAATTTGGAAGGAAATAGGGTTGTTGAAGTTGAATATCAAGGAAAGTATACAGAACCAGGGTATGCTTCTAGTTATTTTGGTAAAAATCTTAGTCTTATGGTAGAAGTAGAAGGAGAGGTTGATACTTCTAAGGTAGGGGAATATCCTATTACTTATCAAGTAACTTATCATGGTTTTTCTACAACTAAGACTAGGATTGTTAAAGTAGTTGATTCTAGTTATCCAAAAATTACTTTTACGACGGATGCTAAGAAGTTGTATTTATGTCCAGATAGTAAATATTTGTATGATGACTATCAGGCTTTTGATAATTATGATGGAGATATTACAGATAAAGTAAAAGTTACTGAAAGTGGAGGAAGACTAAAATATGTTGTTTCCGATACTTTTGGAAATAAGACTGTTGTTAAAAGGGATGTTTTATACAAAGATATTTTAGGTCCTACGATAGAGTTAGATAGTGGAGATGTTGTTACTTTATCTATTGGAGATACTTTTATGGATTCTACGTATCAGGTAAGTGATAATTGTGATAGTAATGTAAAAGTCGAAGTTCATGGTGATGTGGATACTAGTAAGGCAGGTATTTATGAAAGAGTTTATACAGCAACAGATTCTTCGTCTAATACTACTGAAAAAGTACAAAAAGTAATGGTTTTTGAACCTAGTAAACAAGGTGTTATTTATCTTACTTTTGATGATGGACCTAGAAGTGGTACTACAGATATTATTTTAAATATTTTGAAAGAAGAAAATGTAAAGGCAACTTTTTTTGTTACGAATAGTGGACCAGATGATTTGATTCAGCGTGCTTATAATGAAGGTCATGCGATTGGACTTCATACAGCAAGTCATGATTATTCGGTTGTTTATGCATCTAGTGATTCTTATTTTAATGATTTAGATCAAGTTTATCAAAGAGTTAAAAATCTTACGGGAGAAGAGTCTAAGATTATTCGTTTTCCAGGTGGTTCTAGTAATACTGTTAGTAGGAAATATTCTCCTGGTATTATGAGTTTTTTAACACAAGAAGTGGTAAGACGTGGTTATCGATATTATGATTGGAATATTGATTCTCGAGATGCTGAAGGTGGAAAGTTTGATGCAGATCAGATTGCTGATTTTGTTACTTCTAAGCTATCTCATGATAAAGTAAATATGGTTTTGATGCACGATACTAAGGTGACGACAACACAAGCAATTAGAAAGATTATTCAGTATGGTAAGAGTCATGGTTATCTTTTTGATAAGATTGGACCTTATACTGATATGGTTATGCAACATGTAAATAATTAGACTAATTCTCAATTTTGGTGTATAATGTTTGGTAGGTGGTAATATGGGTATTTTTAAACCATCGATGTATCGTAAAGATATTTTCGATATTAATTATCAAAAATTAAAAGAGAAAGGCATTCGTTGCCTTGTTTTTGACTTAGATAATACTTTAGGATTATTGGATCATGAGAGGTGTCCATTAAAGACTAGAAAATTAATTAAAGGTTTACAGAAAGATTTTTTAATTTTTATTGCTTCTAATAACCATATGAGAAGAATTAAACCTTATATGGAAGATTTAGGAGTAGGAGGAGTTGCTTTTTGTATGAAGCCTTCTACTAGAGGACTTAAGAAGATTCAGAAAAATTATAAGCTTAAGAAAAAAGAAATGGTTATGATAGGAGATCAAATTGTTACTGATGTTCTTGCTGGAAAAAGATTTCATATTATGACAATTTTAGTGGATCCGTTAGGTAAGAAAGATTTAAAGATTACGGGACTTAATAGATATTGGGAAGATAAAATTATTCATAGATATGAAAAGAAAGGTGAGTTTAAAAGAGGTAATTATTATGACTAGTGAAAAGAAATGTTTAGGTTGCGGTATTTTATTGCAAGATGAAAATATTTTACAAGAAGGATATACTACTAGTTTAGAAAATGATATTTGTCAAAGATGTTTTCGTATGAAAAATTACGGGGAGTATCAAACTATTGCGAAATCAAATGAAGAGTATTTGTCTATTTTAAAGAGTGTAGGAGAGACTAAGGATTTAGTTTTATATATTACTGATTTACTTAATGTAGATAAGGATATGGAAGAGATACGTCGTATGGTTCCTAATAAGATGATTTTGGTTTTGAATAAGAAGGATGCCCTACCTAAGTCTGTAAAAGAAGAGAAGTTAATTCAGTATTTTAAAGATATGAATTTAGGATTTGAAGAGATTATAGTCGTTAGTGTTAATAAGAATTATAATATCGATTATTTATTAAAGAGAATTAAATATTATCAAACTAGTAAGACTGTTTATGCGATTGGTCATACGAATGCTGGAAAGAGTAGTTTGATTAATAAGTTAATTAAGAATTATTCTGATAAGACACAAGAGATTACGATGTCGCCACTTCCTTCTACTACTTTAAGTACGATTACAATTGAGATTAATGATTATTTGACTTTGATTGATACTCCTGGTCTTGTCGATAATGGTTCTTTGTTAAATATTGTTTCTCCTGCTATGGTTAAGAAGATTTCACCAGTAAAAGAGATTAAGCCTAAGACATATCAAATTCGAAAGAATCAGTCTATTATTATAGAAGACTTTTTACGAGTAGATTATGTAGAAGGTGAGAAGAATAGTTTTACTTTATATGTATCTAATAGTTTAAAAGTAAAAAGACTTCTTAATTCTTCTAATAAGGATGATTTAAAAGAGTTAAATAAAAATACTTATCAAGTAAAATATGGAGAAGATTTGGTTATCTCTGGTCTTGGATTTATTAAGATGGTTGATAAGTGTGAAATAGATGTTTATGTAGATAAGAATGTGGATACTTTCTTAAGACGAAATATGATTTAGAAAAGAACTGGATTGTTAATGCTTTCGGTTCTTTTTTTGTTGAATGTTTTTTTGCATGTATTGTTGTAGCGATGATAAAAAAATTATTTGAAAAGTAAGAGAAAGTTTGATTGTTGTTTAGTTAGACTTTAAAATAACGATTGCTTTTTCTTTTATTATTGTTTAGAATACTAACTAGGTGATTTTATGTTTAAATTTCAAAGTGTTCGTGATGTAGAAGAAGCATATCAAGCATATGATGATTTTGTTGTTGTTTCTGATTTAGAGAATGGTAGGGAGTTATTAAATATTCATAAAAATGAGATGGATGACTTTTTTCTTGCTGGTATTCGGGAAATTGGTATAGATAGGGTTGAATATTTTAAGGCGATATTGTTGAGTCCCTTAAGAGAGTTCGTTACAGGAATTGATAGTTTTGTAGCAATACAAGGAGATATATCTATGTTAAAGATAGAGATGGATTATGCTAAGCAGTTTTCTTCTTATCAGCAGGAGTTATTAGAGGTTATTTCTAATGATAATTATTTAGAAGTTAGTAAGCTTGCTTGCTTTTGTTATCAGGTTTTTGATCAGGTAGAACGTGATTTATATCATAAGCAAAAATGTATTTATTATGATATTAATGAGGGATATTATTCTGGTTTTAATAGAAGTATGATTCAGGAAAGTGATTCATTTTGTTCTTTCTTTGATAGCTTCTTTTCACAACAATTATGTTCTATAAAAAGTCCAAAAACAGTAGAAAAAGTTAAGAAAATGTGATATAATTAGTAATGTTTTATAGGAGTGGTGTCAATGAATAATGAACTTGCGAATGAGATACGTAGTAAGTGTGATATTGTTGACATTATAGGTGAGAGAATTCCTTTGGTTGCGAGAGGAAAAAATTTCTTTGGTGTTTGTCCCTTTCATGATGATTCCAATCCTTCGATGTGTGTGTCTCGTGAAAAACAAATTTATACTTGCTTTTCTTGTCATGCGACAGGAAATGTTTTTACGTTTTTAATGAATTATGAGCATATGGATTTTAGAGAGACTCTACGATATTTAGGAGAAAAAGTAGGTGTTGATGTTTCTTCTATTCATATTGCTAAAAAAAATACTAAGTTTGATCCTTTTTATGATGCTTATTCTTTTTCTTTAAAATACTTTCAAAACAATTTATTGTCCAAGGCAGGAGTGAATGCTAGAAATTATCTAGCAAAACGTAATATTGATGATAGTGTGATTAAAGAATTTGAAATTGGACTTTCTCTAGATACTAGTGATGATTTGACGAAGTTGCTTACTAGTAAAAAATATGATTTGGCTAGTTTAAATCAGATAGGTTTATCTAGTGATGCTAGAGATGTTTATATTGATAGAATTATGTTTCCACTATATGACCTTACTGGTAGAGTTGTTGGATTTAGTGGTAGAATATATAAAGATAATGGCTTAAATAAATATTTGAATACGAAGGAGACACCAATCTTTAAGAAAGGTCAGCTACTATATCATTATCATATTGCGAAAGAAGAGTGCAGGTTAAAAAAATCAGTTATTGTTATGGAAGGATTCATGGATGTCATTAGGGCTAGTACGATTGGTGTTCGTAATACGGTTGCTTTAATGGGAACGGCTCTTACTCATGAACAATTACAGTTACTTAAAAGACTTTCTAATAATATTATTTTATGTTTAGATGGTGATGATCCAGGAGTACATGCAACACTTTCTATTGGTGATATGTTACTGGAAGAAGGATTAGAACCTAAGGTACTGGTACTTCCTAATCCAGATGATCCTGATAGCTTTATATTACATCAAGGAAAGGATAAGTTTTTAGGATTGTTGGATAGTGCCGTTACTTTTAATGATTTTAAACTTCGTAAATTAAAAGAGTCAGTAGATTTTCGAAGTGAAGAAGAAACGGCTAAATATATTAATCAAGTTTTAATAGAAGCTGCGAAAGTACAAGATCCCATTCGAGTAGAAATAATGTTAAAAAAACTTGCAAAAGAATTTGATTTGAGTTATAATACACTGGAAATGCGTTTTCGTGAAATAGAAAAGCCAAAACCAAAAACACCAAAAGTAGTAGTTACATATCAAAAAAAGAAAAAAACAAAGTATGAAAAGGCTATGGAACAGATACTTTATTTTATGTTAAATAATGACTGGGTAATTAGTCAATTTGAAAAAGAACGATTTATCTTTCCTAATGAAGAGAGTAGACTATTAGCTAGTGAAATTGTTTACTATTATACCACTTATGGAAATATTAATATTCCAGATTTTTATACTTATGTTCAAGATAAAGAAGAAGTTGTAAATTTTCTTAATGATATTTTAGCTTCTAATTATATAGAATCTACCACGAAGGATGATTTATTTGAATATTTTGGAGTGATTCGAGAATATAGTCGCACTCAAGAGATTAAGAGACTTACGAAATCATTACAGAAGGAAGTAGATCCTATAGAGCAAGCGAAAATAGCAGAGAAAATTCGGAAGTTACGGATAGGAGATAAATAGAATGGTTGGAGAAATTAAGACAATTGATGAGAGAAAAGAGAAATTACTAGCGTTAGGTAAAAAACAAGGTTTTATTACATATGAGCAATTGGCAGATGAATTAAAGGGATTAGATGTTGATAGTGATACTTTAGATGACCTTTATAATGCTTTAATGGAAGCAGAGATTGATATTGTCTCAGAAGATGGTAGTGATGATGCTTCTGGTGAAGAGATTACAGAAGAAGTACATGTAGAGGATTTAACATTATCTAAAGATGTTAAAATTAATGATCCCGTTCGTATGTATTTGAAAGAGATTGGTCGTATTAACTTACTTACTTCTGATGAAGAATTTGAGTATGCTAAACGTGCTGAAGAAGGAGATGAAGAAGCAAAGAGAATGCTTGCTGAATCTAATTTACGTTTGGTTGTTAGTATTGCGAAAAGATATGTTGGACGTGGAATGTTATTTTTAGATTTAATTCAAGAAGGTAATATTGGATTAATGAAGGCAGTAGATAAGTTTGATCCTACGAAAGGATATAAGTTTTCTACTTATGCTACTTGGTGGATTCGTCAAGCAATTACTCGTGCCATCGCTGATCAAGCAAGAACAATTCGTGTTCCTGTTCATATGGTAGAGACTATTAATAAACTTGCTCGTGTACAACGTCAATTAACACAAGATTTGAATAGAGAACCAACCGATGAAGAAATTGCTAAAAAGTTAGGAATTTCTATTGATAAAGTTCGAGAAGTATATAAGATTTCTCAAGATCCGGTTTCTTTAGAGACACCAATTGGAGAAGAGGATGATTCTCATTTAGGAGACTTTATTAAAGATGAGAGAACCATGGGACCTGAAGAGTATGCAACTATTGAAATGTTAAAAGAAGAACTTCAAGGAGTATTAGGAACTCTTACTGATCGTGAAGAAAAAGTATTACGTCTTCGCTTTGGTCTTGACGATGGACAATGTCGTACCCTAGAAGAAGTTGGTCAAATCTTTGGGGTTACGCGTGAGAGAATTCGTCAGATTGAAGCAAAAGCATTACGTAAATTGAGACATCCATCTCGTTCTAGAAAATTAAAGGATTTTTTGACTGATTAATGAAAATTAATGATAGATTAAAAAAAATAGGGGATTTAGTGGAAGCTAATTCCTTTTGTTTAGATGTTGGATGTGATCATGCTTTTTTAGATATTTACCTGGTACAACGAGGAGAAAATATTAAAGCAATTGCTAGTGATGTTAAAGAAGGACCATTAAATCATGCGAGAGAAAATATAAAAAAATATCATTTAGAAGATAAGATAGAATGTCGTCTAGGAAATGGACTGGATACTTATAGTGATGAGGTTGATACTATTATTATTTCTGGACTGGGTGGAAGAAGTATGATAGGTATTTTTAAAAGTCATTTGGAAGTATTAAAAAAAGTAAATACTATTATTCTTAGTCCTAATAATTATCAGGAGGATGTAAAGAGATTTCTTTGTAAGCATCATTTTTATCTTTCTAATGAAGAGCTTGTTAAAGAGGGAAAGTTTATTTATCAGATACTTGTTTTTTCTAGAGGAAAAAGAAAATATTCTAGGAAGGAATATTTCTTTGGTCCAGTTTTACTAGAGAAAAAAGGATTATTGTTTGAGGAATATTATCAAAGAGAATTAAAATCGAGAGAAATATTACTTCAAATTTTACCTAAAAGCTATCGATGGAAGAAGTTCTTGACGAAAAGGGAAATTAAGATGATAAAAGAAGAAGTAGAAAAGAAATAGTTTTCACTTCTTTTTCTTTTGTCGGTGTTTTCATCTGGAGGAAATATTATGTTTGAAGGATGAATGAAGTATATGATAGAATTAAACTAGAAGAAAGAAATAAAAGAAAAACTACGGTAGCTACTACCTTCTGTTAAACAATCACGAAATAAGGTTACTTAGTCTGTGAAGCAGGAAACTTGGAAGGTGACGACCAAGGCGAATTAAGTTTACTTAATTCTTTTGTTCTGATATACTGGTTATAGTAGAGTAGAGGGTGGTTATGTGACTAGAGAACTAAAAGCATTAGCGTTTAGTATGTGCTATAACTTTATTATTACTATTATTAAGATTTTTGGAGGATGTTATTTTCAGTTAGGTTCTTTGTTTGCTGATGGAATGCATACTATGAGTGATTTTATTACTGATTTGGTTTCTTTTATTGGTGTTAAGTTATCGAAAAAAAGGCCTACGAAAGCACACCCTTTTGGTTTTGGTAAAGTAGAGTATCTTACAAATTTATTTGTTGGCATGCTTCTTATTGTTTTAGCTATTTATATTGTAGTTGCTGGTTTTTTAGGGGAAGTATCTATTCCTAGTAATGTTGTTTTCTTTTTATTACTTACGGTATTTGTCTTAAAACTTGTTGTGTTAGTCTTTTTGTTTTCTATGATTCGACGTATTCATAGCCAGGTACTACTTACGTCTTTTAGAGAAGCTAAAGCAGATTTATATTCTACTGTTATTGTATTTATTGTCGTAATATTATTAAAATTTTCTTCTCGTTTTTCAGTATTAGAATATGCTGATGTTTTAGGTTCTATTGTGATAGGACTTATGATTTTTCATCTGGCAATTTCTATTATTATTGAAAATTCTTTGTGTTTACTGGGAGAAGCAGAAATAGATTCTTCGAAAGAAAAAGATATTCTGGAGTTTATTCAATCGATTCATGGTGTTAAGAAAGCTAAAGTTACTTTGATTAAATATGGAGATTATTATAAGATTCATGTATTGGTAGAAGTAGAGAAGAGCCTTAGTTTAAAACAAATAACAAATTTGGAACATAAGTTAAAGCGTGAGTTAGTTAGACACAGGTCTTTTCACGTAAAGTATCCTAGTGTTTATATTACGACTGATTTAGAGAAGGAATAGGTGATTTTATGGGAAAAGAAGCTAGCGTTTTAATATTTAGTATGGTGTCTAATTTTATTATTTCTGTATGCAAGATTGTTGCGGGAGTTATTTTTCAGTTTGGTTCGTTACTTGCAGACGGACTTCAGACTTTTAGTGATTTTGTTACTGATATCGTGTCCTTTCTGGGAGCAAAAATTTCTAAAAAACAACCAACTAGAAATCATCCTTTTGGATTTGGTAAAGTAGAGTATCTTACTAATTTATTTGTTGGAGTACTTTTATTTTTACTTGCTATTTTCATTATTTATCATGGTACTTCTAGTAGTTTTCATATTCCATCTTTATCTGTTTTATGGTTACTTCTTATTTGCTTTGTAATTAAGGGTGTTGTTTTATTCTTTTTATATACAGTTGGCAAAGATATTAATAGTCAGTTACTTATTACTTCTTTTGAAGAGTCTAAGATGGATATGATTGCTTCTTTAGGCGTGGTTATTGCGGTTATTTTACTACAGTTTTCTCAAGATATTTATATTTTGCGTTATATTGATTTGATTACTGGTGTTATTATTGGTCTTTTAGTTTTAAAAACTTCTATTGAAATATTAGTGGAAAATTCTATGAATTTAATTGGTAAAGTAGAAGTTGATTCTAAGTTATCTCAAGATATTGAGAAGTTTTTGTTAAAAATTAAAGGAGTAGAAAAAGTAAAGATTTATTTAATTCGGTATGGTAAGTATTATAAGATTCAGTTAATTGTTGAGATGGATTCTAGGCTTACTTTACGTCAGGTTACAAGATTAGAAGAGAAAATAAAAAAAGAACTTGTTCGTCACCGTTCTTTTCATGTAAAATATCCAACTATTTATGTTACTAGTTATTTAGACAAATAAAAACTCCAGATTTTCTGGAGTTTTAATCATGTATTCTATCTTTATCGTAGTGTAGGACTTCTCCAGTTTTTGATATTTCAAAATCATATTCGTAAGTTGTATCACGCCATTCGATGTCATATACTGTGATCCCATCATCTACATCTGTTTGTTCTTTTACTAATGTTAAATCACTTTCGTTTAGATTTGCATGTTTTAGTGCAATTTCTTTTGCTTCTTCTAGGGTAATTTCTGTTGTTGTTTGATTATTACTATTATTTGTATTATTATTTGTTGTTTCGTTGTTTGTTAATGGAAAATCTGTATAGATTATTTTTCCTTCTTTAGCATCAATTTTAGCTTCATACTCTTGGTTGTTATAGTAGAAATCTACTTCATATTGATTATTATCCATTTCTAAATCTACGTTTTCAAAGTAGATGTCTTCTTCTTCTACATTGATATATTTTGCAAGATTTGTTCTAGCTTCTTCTTTACTAATAAAGGCTGTGTTCATGTAGATTAAGAAAGCTGCAATAATAATAACAATTACAATAGCAAGTAATCCAATTAAAATTTTTGCCTTTTTTGGCATGTTATCACCTCACTGTTATTGTAATATAGTTTTATTTCTTTGTCTATTTATTTTTTATTAATTCCAATCATTCCTCCTAGTATGGAAGTAATTAGTATCATACTATCATATAAAAGTAATCTTATCTTTAAATCTTGACCTGTTACTAGTGTTATTAAAAAACATAATAGTATCATAAATGTTCCTAGTTTTATTCCTTCTAAGTAACCTTTACTGGTTGCTTTTTTTCCTAGTATGATACCACTAATTAATATATTTACTAATAATACGATTAGTTTTAGGGTTTGATAGATATTTGATGATATGATATTAAAATGATAAAGTGTTGTTATCAAGAGTAGAGAGATTACTATTGATAGAATCGTATATAAAAAACGAAATGAATATTTTTTTATTATTTCCATTAGTACACCTCAATTAAATTTATGTTTTTGTATAAAAAATATGAAATGATTTAAACTAATATTAGGTGATATCATGAGTTATTTTACTGTTTTATGGAAAACTTTATTTTTTTATCTTTTAATTACGGTAATTTATCGTATCATGGGTAAAAGAGAAGTAGGGGAACTTTCTATTATGGATTTGATTGTTTCTATTTTTATTGCGGAGTTAGCAGCAATATCGATAGATAATTATAAGCAGAATATTTTCTTATCTGTTATTCCTATTATTTCTTTAGTTATTGTACAATTAGTGGTTTCTCGTGTTTCTTTAAAAAGTAGTAAAGTGCGTAGTATTTTAGATGGAGATCCTTCTATGATTATTGAACGAGGGAAAGTTAATTTTAAAGAGATGTTAAAGCAGAGATATAACTTAGATGATTTGTTAGTGCAACTTCGTAATCGAGGAATAAAGTCTATTGAAGAAGTCGATTATGCTATTTTAGAGACTAGCGGGAAGTTATCTGTTTTTAAAAGAGATGATGATAAGAATAGAGTTTATCCTTTACCTATTATTATTGATGGAAAAGTGCAAAAAGATGTGTTAAATCAGATTGGCAAAGATATGGTATGGTTAATGGATGTGTTGTCTAGAGAAAATTATCAATTAGAAGATGTGTTTTACGGTTTTTATCAGAAGAAAAAATTGTTTTTAATACGTAAAGAAGCAATAAAATGACAAATTGTTTCTTTTTTTTATGATATTTTTTTTATGGTGATACTATGAAGATTAAAATATTGATAATTTTCTTTTTTTTATGTTCTATTTTTTTAATTTTTACTTCTTTTGATGAGAAAGAAGTTGTTTTAGAAAATACAAAAGAGAAGAGAGGTGTTTTTATTAGTTATATAGAACTTTCTAAATATTTAAAGGGAAAGGATGTTGAGGAAGGAATTGATTCTATTCGTAATATGATCTCTAATGTTGAAGAGTTAGGGTTTACTATGATTTTACTTCAGGTGCGTAGTTTTAGTGATGCCATTTATCCTTCTGATATTTTTCCTTGGAGTGCAACGGTTAGTGAGATGGAAGGAGTATCTCCAGGATATGATATTTTAAAAAGTTTCTTAGATATTTGTAACGAAGAAAAGATAGAGCTTTATGCATGGATTAATCCTTATCGTATTCGCGGAGATGAAGATAGTAGTGATATTAGTCAGGATAATCCGGCTTATTCTTATTTGAACACTAGTGTTGTGGAGGTTAATAATGGTATTTTTTATAATCCAGCTAGTACGGAGGCTAGAGAAATTATTGTTGATGGAGTCGAGGAGTTAGTTCAAAACTATTCTGTTGATGGAGTTATTTTTGATGATTATTTTTATCCTAATGATACGATTGATTTAGAGGAGTATGAAGAGTATAAAAAGACGAATTCAGATGTTTCTATAGAGGAGTTTAGATTTTGTCAAGTTAATGAGTTGATTCAGGATGTTTATCAGGTATGTCATCAAAATAATACATTGTTTGGAGTTTCTCCAGATGGAAACATAGAAAATAATTACCAAAAACATTATGCAGATGTTAAAACCTGGGCTGGTAAAACTGGATATGTAGATTTTTTGATGCCACAGATTTATTATGGTTTTTACAATGAAACAAAAGCATTTGTTTCTGTTCTTAATGCTTGGGAAGAGTTAGCAACTAAAGTGGAACTATTACCTGTTCTTGCTTTTTATAAAGTAGGTGCTGTTGATAATTTTGCGAAAAGTGGAAGTACAGAATGGATGGAAAATGATGATATTATTATGAGAGAAGTTCTATTAACTAGGAATTTGAAGCAATATCAAGGATTTTCTTTATTTCGATATGATTATTTATTTAACTCAGAGTTAAGAACTTCTACGACAATGGCAGAACTTAAAAATATGAAAAAAATATTAAAATAACCTTTTTTTTCGTCAAATTTATGATATTATAATGATAGGGTGATGATAAATGAAGGTAAATAATAAGGGATTTACATTGATAGAATTACTTGCTGCTATGGTGATTCTTGCGGCGATTATGGTAGTGGCAGTTCCTAATGTCATGGGAATATTAAATAATAGTAAAGCAGATACTTATGTGGAGGATGCAAAAAAATTGCTTTCTTTGGCTGAATATGAGTTTCGTGGCAATCCGGCATACCGTCCTCCTCAGAATGATTGTGTAGTTATGACACTAGGGTATTTAGATAATACTGAGTTTGATAATGCACCTAATAATGGTAGTTATGAAAAAGATAATTCTTATGTCATAATTGTAAATACTCCAGAGGCAGGGAGTACAAAAAACAGATATCTATATTATGTTACATTAGATGAAAAACTGGATACAGATAACCATCGTGGAATTCTTTATAAATCGTCTGACGAATTAAATAGTAGTGATGCTTCAGATTTAATTACTAATGGTACAGGCACCAATATTTTAGCTAATGCTAATACTGCTAAATCTCATGTTGGTTGCAATAATATTACTAAGATATATACTACCGCAGATGCAGCTAGCACATAAGAGGTTGTAAATTCTTTTGTCAATTATTTGTAAAAATAATTTCAGGGTATTGCAATTTAGAAAATTCCATAGTATGATTATTTTGTAAAATAGAAAGAGAGGAAAGTTTAAAATGAAAAAGTTAAACAAAAATGGGTTTACCCTAATTGAGTTACTTGCAGTTATCGTTATCATGGGTATCTTAATGATGGTAGCTATTCCTGCAATGTCTCGTTACATTGAAAATTCTAGAAGGGATACATTCTTATCAACTTCAAAAGAGTATGTTAATGCCGTAAGAAATATGTGGGCATCAGATAGTTTGGAATGTGTTACTAGTGTTACTGGTAGTTCTACTGAATCTATGGTATCTTCAGGAGTTGACGTAGGTGATTGGTATGTTATTATCGATACTACAAATAATAATGCTGTTAATTTACTAGATCAAGGAGGTTTATCTTCTTGGGGTAATCGTGATTTGAAAGGATATGTAAGAGTTCACGTTGAAAATATTGGAGCTGCTGGTTCTGAAACAGATAGAAGAACTACTTATTTCGTAGCTTTATCTGATGGTACTCATGGAATTTCAGATAGTACAACTGCTGCTGTTTCTGTAGATGATTTAAAACGTTCTCATGTTAAAGTAACAGGTGTTTCTTATAATAGTGTAAAACCTACTAGAACAGATTTATCTTCATTTACATTTAGTAGTTCATCTTCTTATAATGATAAAGTTGGACTTTGCTTTGAAGCATAATTAAAGAAATATGATGAAAGACTTCGAAAGAAGTCTTTTTCTTTCTTTTTTTCTTTGGTATACTTATGTAGGAGGTTATTATATGTTATTAATTGGTAGTCATGTTGGATTTAGAAAAGATAGTCAACTTCTTGGTAGTTTACAAGAGGCGTTAAGTTACCATGCTAACACTTTTATGTTTTATACAGGTGCTCCACAAAATACCAGTCGTTATCCGATACAGGATGGACTTACAATAGAGGCTTTGTCTTTGATGAAAGATGCAAAAATTGATTATTCTAAGGTAGTTGTGCACGCTCCTTATATTATTAATCTTGCTAATGATAAAGATCCTGATAAATTTATGTTTTCTGTTAGATTTTTACAAGAAGAATTAGAGCGATGTGAACTATTAGGTATTAAGTCGTTAGTTTTACATCCAGGTAGTCATGTAGGACTTGGAGTAGATACTGCTATTTCTAATATTGCTAAGGGACTTAATATGATTTTAGGAACACACGATGTTACTATATTACTTGAGACTATGGCCGGTAAGGGTACGGAAGTCGGTTCCTCTTTGGAAGAGATTAAGAGAATTATTGATTTGGTGGATGATAAAGAGCATATTGGTGTATGTATTGATACATGTCACTTGAATGATGCCGGATATGATATGAGTAAGTTTGACGATTTTTTAGATCAATTTGATTCTTTGATTGGTATTAGAAAAATAGGTTGTGTTCACGTTAATGATAGTAAAAATCTTTTAGGTGCTCATAAAGATAGACATGAAAATATTGGTTTTGGAACTATCGGATTCGATAATTTAATTTCTATTATTTATAATGAAAGACTAGAAGATGTTCCTAAAATATTAGAAACTCCTTATGTAGATAGGGAGTATGCTCCTTATAAATATGAAATAGAGATGATAAGAAATAAAGAATTTGATTCAGGAATTCTTGATAAAATAAGAAAACAAGCGTAGGCTTGTTTATTTTTTTCGTATGTTTTTCTTAATTTTTTTACGTTTTCTGGAGTAAGTTTTTCCTTTGCTTCTTGAATTAATTGCTCTTGTCTTTCTATATATTTTAGGGATGGTTTTTGTTTGATTTTTCTTCTTAATCTATTTTGATAAGAGATTAGTTTTTCTTCTGGTACTATTTTTTGTAGGGCATAGGGTAAATTGTTGATTGCATATTCATTTGCTTGTCTTTCCATTAATAATGAATCATGATATTTTATATATTCTTTTTTGTTTGTAGCAAGCAAAAGGTCATTAAATAATTCTTCTTGTTCTATATTTTTTACTCTTGTTAAATATTCAAATTGTCGTATATGAAAGGTTTCGTGTAAGAGGTCAAAGGTTATTTCCATTAAAAGTTTATAAAAAATTTTTTTCTTTATTGTTTGTTCACTTTCAAAAATAGCTCTGTCTACTTTTATTGTATTTCCGCTATTTGGTGTTTTTCTTGCTTCCATTATTGCATCTGTATATGTAAATTTTAAGGCTATATTATTTCCTTGATTTTCATTTAAAAAAATAAATAGGTGCTGTGTCTATAATAACAAATCAGAAGGCGAAAAAAGTTCTTGAGATAGTACATATTTATGAATAAATATTGCTAAGGTATCTTTATCTACTTTTGTATTACCGTAAAGAATAGTATTTACTAGGAGTTCTTTTAATACTTTTTGTTCTTCTTTGGATAAAGGTTCTTTTTTACATTTTTCATTTAGATTAGCTATAAAATTGTTTTCATATTCTAGTATCTTTTCTGCCATCTTTTCGTTATCCTTTCGGTTTTGTTATTTCCTTATTATATTATAATTATAGGTATTTATAAATATTTATTTTTGTTTTCATTATATAGATTTAATAATTGCTGGTATAAATTAGGATTCAGTTTTCTTTTTAATTCTATAAAACTTGTTTCATTTCCCTCCAAAATTTCGCTATAATTTTTCATAATAAATTGGTATAATATAATTGTTTCGGAGTCTGTTAGAGAAATATTTATGGTTTCTCCATAATCTTTTATCATTCTTGGAGTTAATTTTGGTATATAACTTTTTATTAATTCTTTATACATATTTCACCTCATTAAAATATATGATATAAGTTTTAAAAAATGTGATAGAATAATTATTAAGAAAAGAGGGATAGATTTTGAGTAAGTTACGATTAAATCAGCAAGAGAAGAAGATTAATTATAATCAAATTATATCTAGACGATTTCTTATTTTTTTGGTTGTTCTTCTTTTATTATTTAGTGTTGTTGGAATAAAATTATATTCTGTTATGATAGTAAAAAAAGATGAGTATAAGAGTGAATTAAAAGAATTATCTTATACTAAAGTAGAAGGTACTAGCTCTCCTAGAGGTAGAATTTATGATAGAAATTATAATATTATTGTAGATAATAAAGCTGTTAAAAGTATTACTTATAAAAAAGATAAAAGTATTAGTACTAGTAAAATGATAGAATTAGCTTATTTAGTTTCACCGCATTTGGAACTTTCTTATTCTAGTTTAACAGATCGAGCTAAAAGAGAATTTTATCTTGCGAAATATCCTGATTTGTGTAAGAAGAAGATTACTAGTAAGGAAAATGAAAAAGTTAAGACAGGAGAACTTAGTACTACGGATTTAGAAGAGTTGAAAATTGAACGTATTACAGAAGAAGAATTAGCAACATTTACAGAAGAAGATTTAAAAGCTTCTTATTTATATTATCTTATGAATCGTGGTTATACTTATGATGAGAAGGTTATTAAAGAAAATGCTACGGATCAAGAATATGCTTATATTGCTGAACATAATAGTGAGCTTGACGGATTTAATACAGTTTTAGACTGGGAGAGAGTATATCCTTACGGTGATACTTTTCGTAGTGTTTTAGGTACGGTTTCTACGACAACGCAAGGTCTTCCAGCAGAAGAGAAAGATGAGTATTTAGCTAAAGGTTATGCTTTAAATGATCGTGTTGGTCTTAGTTATCTTGAGAAGGAATATGAAGAGTATTTAAAAGGTGAAAAAGCAGAGTACCAAGTAGTTAATTCCCATGAGTTAAAGCTTGTGAAAGAGGGAAAAAGAGGTAATGATATTGTCTTATCGATTGATATTAATCTACAACAGGAAGTGGAACGTATTTTAACAGAACAAGTATTGAAGGCGAAAAGTGAACCTAATACAGAGTATTATGATCATTCTAGTGTAGTTATTCAAGATCCTAATACTGGTGAGATTTTAGCCATGGCTTCTAAGCAGATTGTTGGTGATAAAGTGGTGGATAATACGACGAGTATCTTTTTATTACCTATTACTCCTGGTTCTGTTGTCAAGGGTGCTTCGATGCTTGTTGCTTATAATACAGGTGCTGTTAAAATAGGGGAATATATGCTAGATGAATGTGTTAAAATTGCTGGTGCACCTGAGAAATGTTCTTCTGTTAACAATCTGGGTACTATTAATGATATTACTGCACTTGCAAAAAGTAGTAATGTCTATCAGTTTAAAGCGGCGATTCGTGTTAATGGACAAGAGTATTCTAGGGGAATGAAACTTAATTTTAATCAGAGTGCATTTGACACTTATCGCAATATGTATCATTCTTTTGGTCTTGGTGTTGCGACTGGAATCGATTTGCCTTCTGAAGGATTAGGGTATGGTGCTAAACAAGATACTAATTCTGGTAATTTACTTGATTTTGTCATGGGACAATATGAGTCTTATACACCTTTACAACTTTCTCAGTATATTTCAACGATTGCGAATAATGGTAGTAGACTCGCTCCACATTTATTAAAAGAAGTTCATGAAGCAACGGATGATGCTTCTTTGGGAAAGACTATTTTGACTGTTGAGCGGGAAGTTTTAAATACTATTGATACACAGCCAGAGTATATGGCACGTGTAAAAGAAGGTTTTTATGCTGTTATGCATTCTAGTGGAGGATATGGACGTGGATATATCGATGATCGCTGGGATGCAGCTGGAAAAACTGGTACTTCTCAAAGTTTTGTTGATACAGATGGTAATGGTATTATAGATACGGAGACCATAACGTCATCCTTTGTTGGTTATGCACCTGCTAATGATCCAGTGATGAGTATTATGGTTACTTCTCCCAATTCATCTCATCCTAATTCTAATACGGATTATGCTAGTTTAGTAACATTACATATTACTAAAGAAATTACTAATAAATTTTTTGAGATGTATTATGCACAGTAATTTCTGTTGAAGTGTGTAATTTAATTACTTCTTATGCATATTTTTTCATTATGTATAAGCTCAAAAATGTCAAATTTGACATTTTTTGTTTTTTGTGATATAATCTAGCCACATTTGAGAGAGGTGTTTTTATGGGACGATTAATACGTCATAAAAATGAGAAGAAAAAAATATTAATTCCTGCTGGTATTGCAGCAGCTATTGCGGTTGTTGCTGGTTCTTATCTTTACAGTGAATCTGGTAAGGTTACTTTGGTTACAAAAGAACCTACCACCATGGATGCTTTTTCTGATAAATTAGGTATTGATTATGACGATTTAAAACGTTGGAATAAGAAGCTAGGTGAAGAACTACCAGAAGGAGTAGAGGTTGTTGCGAAAATAGATTTAGATAAGAAAGATGATCAACAAAAATATACGATTCAAGTTGGAGATACAGTTGAGTCTATTGCATCTTCTTTTGGTCTTACAGAAGAGACTTTGGCTAAAGTAGATAAAGCTTTAAAAAGTAATGAATCTATTGCTAAGAACTATGGTGAAGAAGTAGAAATCTATAGTCGAAATTCTACAAGTTATAAGAGTATTAATTATATTATCGAAAGTGGAGATACTTTAGGTTCTATTGCTTCCTATCTTGGTGTTAGTATTAGTGATATTAGAGAACAGAATGAACTTACTAGTGACACTGTTCTTGCAGGACATGTATTATCTGTTACTGCTTCTATGACTGATGAGAAATACGAAGAAGTTACTGATCGTAATGAGAAGTTGGCTTATCAATTGTACTTGGATTTAGCACAGGGAGATGTTAAAGCTCCTGAGGTAGAAAGTAGAAGTGTTGAAGAAGAAAGTGCTTCTGTTCAAGATACTAGCAATTTTTTATCAGGTATTGATGTTTCTTCTTATCAAAATGAAATTGACTGGACTAAAGTTAAAGAAGCTGGTGTCGATTATGCAATTATTAAAATGTTTGATTCTTATTTTATGGAGTATCAAAGAGATCCTGAGACATTGGAACTTAATGGTATGTTAAGTAAGTTAGATAGTCAATTTTTAAATAATATTCATGGTTGTGAAGAAAATGATATTCCTTATGGTATTTATATTTATAGTCGTGCTGTTACAGAAGAGCAAGCAAGGGTTGAAGCTTATAAATTTTTGAAGTTTGCTAAACAGTATCAGATTCAACCATCTTGGCCAATCTATTTTGATGTTGAACCTTTAGATAATGAGCCATTTTATGATGAGAATGGTAATGCAGTCAATGCTCGAGACTTTTTTGCGAACCATCCAGATCAAATCGTTAATAATTTTAAAGCCTGGGCAAATATCTTAGAGGAAAATGGTTATTATTGTGGTATTTATTGTAATGATAATGGTTTAAAACAATTAGATCCTGATGGTAGTCAGTTAAGTGATTATGCGGTTTGGATTGCTAAATTTAAATATGGTGCTGGTAGTGGAGTAGTTAATAATAATGAATTGCTTGATGTTACTTATTCAGGTAATTATGGAATTTATCAATTTTCTGAAACTGGTACTTGTCCGGGTGTTGATGGTTTTGTCGATAAATCTTATGCTTCTATTAATTATGGTAAATTTATAGAAGCAGAAGGGTTTAATCAACCATTAACTGATGAAGAAGCTAGTAAAATAAAAGCTTTGCAATAATATTTGAAAAAAGTAATAGATTTTATAAAAAATCTTTTGCTTTTTTGTTATTTTCTGGTATAATACCTATAGGCGTGTAAGGAGGGATTAAAATGGCTAAAGAAGGAAAAAGACAAATGAAGACTCTTGTTTGTACTGAGTGTAAAGAAGAGAACTATAGAAAACCTAGAAATGTACAAAATACTACAGAACGTCTTGAGATTAGTAAATATTGTCCAAAGTGTAGAAAACATACAACACATAAGGAAAAGAAATAAAATAAGTTAACTACTTATTTTTAATTTTATATAGGGAGTGAGTTTAATGATTAGTACAAATGATTTAAAGAACGGTATTACAATTGAAGTTGAAGGTGCTATTTATGTTGTTATGGACACTCAACATGTAAAACCTGGTAAAGGTGCTGCTATTGTAAAAGCAAAACTTAAAAATTTAAGAACAGGTGCTATTTTTGAAAAGACTTTCAATGCTGGAGTAAAGGTTGCTACTGCTCATATTGATAAGCAATTAATGCAATATTTATATACTATGAGTGATGTTTATTACTTTATGAATATGGATACTTATGAACAATTAGAGTTATCTAAAGATGTTATTGGTGACAATGCTAAATACTTAAAAGAAAACTTAGAAGTATATATTACTATGTTTGAAGGGGAAGTATTAGGAATTGATTTACCAGATAAAGTAGAACTTACTGTTACTCGTACAGAAGCAGCTGTTAAAGGTAATACTACAAACAATGCATTAAAAGATGCAGAAGTTGAAACTGGTTATACAGTAAGAGTTCCTTTATTTATTGAAGAAGGAGAAAAAATTATTATATCCACTAGTGATGGTAAATATGTATCAAGAGCTTAGGCTCTTTTTTTTGTTCTAATTTTTTTCTTTTAATAGGTCTAGGAAGGCAAGAGATGCTTTGTTTAGGCGTTTTTGTTTTAGATGAGCTATCCCTATGAACCGCGGTGGAATTTGGGGATTTGTCTTTATTTCAAATAATTCTTTTGAGTCTATTTCTTGTTTTATAAATTCTTTGGTAGCGTAACCAAGTCCTAGGCCTATTTTGGTGAAAGCTACTACTAAGGAGTAACTAGCTAGTTCCATTTCCGGATTTAGTAATATATTATGTTCTTCACAAACTTCATCTAAGAATGTTCTAGTATTTGATCCTTTGGCTAGTAGAATTAAAGGATAGTTTTGTAATTTTTCTAGGTCTATCGTTTTGTTTTTTAGTTCAGACCAGTTGTTATTTGCGATAAAACAATCATGTATTTCTTTTAATCTTTGTTCTTTAAAGTCTGATGGTAGTTTATAGGGAAGATTTAATATAATGAAATCAATTAGACCATTTCTTGCTTGAGTAATTAGTTGAAAAGTAGGGGATGTTGATATTTTGATTTTAATATTAGGATATTTTTCATGAAATATTTTAATATATGGTAACAAATAGTTCTGAGTTAAGCTATTACTTACACCAAGGGATAGTGTTCCATATTCTAAGTTTAAGGTCTCTTGTAACTCATCTTCTGCATGTTCAATCATTTCTATAGCTGGTTTTATATTTTCATAGAATAGTTGTCCTTCTGAGGTTAGAGTTACACCGTATTTGTTTCTGATAAACAGAGAACAGTTTAATTGTTCTTCTAATGTTTTTATTGCTTTACTGACTGCTGGTTGACTTATCATAAGTTCTCTGGCTGCTTTTGTTATGTTTTGATTTTTTGCGACACTATAAAATGTTTTATATAATTCAAAGTTTATGTTCATGGCTCCTCCTTTGTATAACTTATGGTTATTTCTGATATGAATAAAAAGTATTTTTATTATATTTTGTTTTCTTATATAATTCAAGTAAATGTTGTTGTAATTTAGAAAGAGAGATGTTTATGAAAACAAAAATCATTGTTGGATATCCAGGAATTGGTAAGACTTATTTAGGAAATACTTTTAGTGATGTTATTGATATAGATTCTTCGGATTATCATTGGATTTATCATAATCATGAAGTTGCTCGAGATGTAGAAAGGAGAAAAGATTGCCAGGATAGAGAGCTTAATTCTTCTTGGCCGTATAATTATATTGAAGCTATTAGTCAGTTATATCATCAAGAGGAATATTCTTATATTTTAGTGGTGTTTAAAACGGAGATTTTGCCTTTACTTTCTGCGAAAGGTTTGCCATTTACTATTGTTGTACCTAGAAAAGAGTTAAAAGAAGAGTATAGACAAAGATATATTAGTAGAAATAATAGTGATGCCTATATATCTAGAATGCTTTTGGAATGGGATGATGATATGAGGCAGATTGAAAGCTTTTCTAATGTTTATTATTTGGATTCTTGTGAATATCTAACTGATTTTGTTGCTACTGTTTGTGCTTTGGAAGTAGGTCAAGAATGTGGTAAGAAAAAAGTCTATAAAATTGATTGATATGTAGTCTTGTATATTTGATTTAAATCTATTATAATAAGCTATTAGTTGGTGAAGGGTAATGGATTTAGAGCAATATAAATTATGCAGGATTGTTCGTGATGCTATTATAGAGTCTAAAGGTATTACGGATTTAGAATTAAAATCTTTGTTGCGAGCGAATGGTTATTTGTTTGATGATAAAGATTTTTTTAGCGCTATTTCGGATTTACTTATAGAAGAGGGTTCTATTCAAAGAGATGATTATTGGAATCAAGGTGCTGTTTATTCTTATATTGACAGCCCTAGACTGCGTAATTCTTCTTATTCTAGACATCATTATTCTTTTACTGTTGATGATAATGTTTTTGATAAACATAGCTTGCATATTTCGGATTTACATATTGGAAATTCAGAATTAGAAGATTTCCGGATGTTAGATAGAGTATATGATTTTGCTATTGGAGATGGCGCCAATAAATGTTTCCTTACTGGGGATATGTTTCAGGGAAAGACAAATAATAGTCTTTCTATAGAGGAAATTCTAATGCAACTAAATTCTTTTGTTTCTTCTTATCCTAATCCTTCTTTTCATGAGATGGCAACAATTGCTAATATCGGAAATCATGATGAAGCTATTCACGGGTATTTTCAATTAGAGAAAAATTGTATGCAACCTTATACTTTTGATTTACGAGGATTAAATGCATATTTACCAAGTTTTTATGTAATCCCTAGAGAGGCATTTAGAGTTGATTTTTCTAATGTTTTTATGCATTTTAGTCATCGATTATATGTTAGCTGGTTTCGTCCTAAAGTTAGAATGTTTGGATTAGATGACTTGGATTGTGAGAAGCGATGGTTAAATGATAATTATGATGTTTTATGGTCTGGACATTTACATAAGGGTTTTGTTTATACTACTGATGTTCCTTTAGTTCCTGGAAAAGAGATTATTTATTTAGGAGTTCCTTCTACTAGTAAGTATAATTTAGGAAGAGTTGTTGCTTATCTTCTCATCTACATTATGATCAAGGTTCTGTTCGTTTTTTGGATGTTGATTTTCTACGTTGCGATAGTAATTATCATATTACTAAAGAAGAAGGCGTTCACTGGGATTTTTCTGGAAATAATAAAGTTTATCAAAAAA
>CALVYD010000019.1 GCA_944371995.1 uncultured Bacilli bacterium | reverse complement strand
GAACTGATTTCTAGTCCTCTTACGTAGTTCATTTATCATAAGTTTTGGTTTCACCAACACTATTTGACATTGAACCCTAATTATTTTGCTTTTTGTGTTGTAAGATCATTTTGATTAATAAATGTATCTTTGGTTATTTCTGGTATTTTACGAAAATCTCCTGAGTATAAATACACTCCATCTGGTATTTCGTGCATGTATTTTCCAGCAAAACTTCTTAAAGACTCTATCATATACTCTTGTCCAATATATGATGTCATATCTTTTCCTAGTACATCTTCATACTCTCCTGCTTTTACTTGTTCTTCTGTTGTATCCCTAACAATGGCATTTTCTCCAATATATGATACTACTTGTAATTCTTCTAATGGATAATAATAGGTTTCATCCATCATCGATGTTGGTTCTTGGTATTCTCTTATTGCTACATATTGTCTGTATTCTTCTCTTGCAAGTTTTAAATACTTATCTTGTTTTCCTTGTTCAAAACCTGTTAGAAATAAAGCATCATCTTGGAATTGTGGATTATTTTCGATTGCAGCTTTTTTGGTTTCATTCTTACTTGCAGCAACATATCCAAATGCTTCTGATGTTGCAATATATCTATTACCATCTTCCATTACTTCATCTTCAGCAACTACTGCTTCATTGATATTTTCTGCTTCCTCTTCAGTTACTTCTTGCCAGATGAACTCTTGTTGATCAGAATCATATGTACTATAGTATATTTTTCCATCTTGGCTTAGACCTTGATTTTGATCTTGCTCTATAGTTTGTTCTTGTTGTACTGTTTGTGTTTCTTCTTTTTTAGCACAACCAGTCATCGCTACTGCCATTAATACCATGGTAGCTAGTGTAAAGTTTTTCTTATATGCCTTTAAATTCTTTATCATTACTACACCTTCTTATTATTTGTTTTTGTTAGTGTTTTTACTTTTTTATTTATTTGTTCTTTTTCTTTATTAACTCTTTCGTTTTCTTCCTTTATATCCACCAATTTATAATACAAATAATTTTTTGGTGACAACTCTTCTTCTGGTATTTGATTCTCATTTACCATATTTTCCGGTTTTATATCTCTGTCTAGAACATATAAACACATCGTGTAAGTTTCTATTGCGTCTTTTACGTTAGATGCATCTTTTGGTTGTGGAAAGTATATGTCTTCTTGATCTGCTTTTATCAATATTGGTATTGGATCATTGGTTTTTAATTCATTTGCGGTTACTTTTTCATTTTCAACCTTGATATATATCTTTCCAAAATAATCAGGTTTCTCCTCTAAGTCTTCTACTTCTTCTTGATGAATTGTTAGCCCTGGATGATTTTTAATAAATTTTTCTGATGGTGAATACACATTTACTAGATATACTGCCATATTATCTCCCCCTTAAAATTAGTCAAATTATACCATATTTTAAGTTGTTTTTCAAGTTTTTTTTACAAGATGTTACTTAAAAAGGAAACCAGTGTTTCCTTTACTCTACTTCACAAACAGCACCAGCTGATTCATATATCTGTGTAATTTTGTCTAAATCAATCTTTTTGTCATCGTTTAATAGCTGTTGTACTGATGAATCGATTTCCAATAATTCATCTATATCAATTTTTGTATAGTCAATGTCTGTTGTACTAGTTAAAGTGTTTCCATTAATTGTTACCTTATAGTTATAATTTTCAATATTATCAAAGTTACTATATAAAGCTTTTGTTTGACTTTCTAATGTTTCTAGTGTCGTCTCTGAGTCTGATGTTACTTTTTCTGTTGTTTTTACTTTATTTACATTTTCTCCTTGATAATATACTTCATATCGGAAATCCATTTCTAGACCATTCATATTGGCGGTTCTAGTACATACTAGCTTTTTTTCTTCTCCTGATGCACAGCCTGTTACTAATATTAATAGTGCTACTCCCAGTATAATTATCTTTTTCACAAATACTCTCCTCTCTACTTAGATTATGTCATGGAATAGATTTTTTGACAAGAAAAAAAGAGAGAAGTTTCTCTTTTTAAAACAAAGATAATTGATTTGAGTCTGGTAGGTCTTTTAAAATTCCCATACTTACCATTTTATCAATTAAGGTTTTTGATACTTTTCCTCGTTTTTGAACATCTTCAATACTGATAAATGGTTGTTTTTCACGTTCTGCAACGATGGCTTTCGCAACCGTATCACCAAGACCTTCGATGGCATTAAATGGTGGATAGATTTCTGTATCATTTTTTGCTATCCAGACTGTAGCATCACTTTTATATAAATCAACATTTAAGAACTTGATTCCTCTAGCAGTTGCTTCTAGAGCAACCTTTAAACTTTCAGCTTGTCCGTTTTCTTTGTTGGTTGCTTCATATCCTTTTACTTGAATATCTTCAATTCTTGCTCTTATGGCATTATATCCTTTAATCATAGCATCTAAATCTACATCTGTTGCTTTTGATGAATACCAAGAAGAATAGAAATAAACTGGCATGTGTACTTTATACCAAGCAATACGAAAAGCACTAATAACATAAGCTGCTGCATGAGCTTTCGGAAACATGTATTTGATTTTTTGACAGGAATCAATAAACCATTTTGGAATATTTGCATCTTCCATTGTCTTTTTATGTTGTTGCCAAGTTTCTGGATCTTTTGATGCTTTTCCTTTACGAACAAACTCCATAATCTTGAATGCTTTGATTGGTTCCAGTCCATAGTACATTAAGTTTACCATGATATCATCACGACATCCTATAACATCTTTAAATGGTACGACATTATTAGCGATTAATTCTTGCGCATTACCTAACCATACATCAGTACCATGAGATAGTCCTGATATTTTAATTAACTCAGCGAAACTCTTTGGTTTAGTGTCTTCTACTAATTTAATTGTAAATGGTGTACCAAACTCTGGAATACCTAATGTTCCTGTGTTACACATAATTTGTTCTGTTGTAACTCCTAAGGCTTCTGTTGAGGTAAAGATACTCATTGTTTCCTTGTCATCTAGAGGTACCTTCATAATATCTGTTCCTGATTGTAGTTGAATTAGGCGTAGTTGCGTTGGATCAGAGTGTCCTAAAATATCTAGTTTTAAGACATCTTGGTCGATGGCATGATAATCAAAATGGGTAGTTCTCCATTCAGCAGTTGCGTCCTCTGCAGGATATTGATATGGTGTAAAGTCATAGACGTCCATGTAGTCTGGAATAACGACAATTCCTCCAGGGTGTTGTCCTGTTGTTCTTTTAACACCAGTACATCCTTGAGCAAGTCGTTCTACTTCGGCAGTTCTCATATCGCCTAGTTCTTTTTCTTCACAATAACCTTTTACAAATCCAAAGGCTGTTTTTTCTGCTACCGTACCAATGGTTCCTGCACGGAAAACGTTGTTTTCACCAAATAATACCTTCGTATAAGCATGAGCACTGGCTTGGTTTAAATCTGAGAAGTTTAAGTCGATATCTGGAACTTTATCAGCATTAAATCCTAAGAATGTAGCAAATGGCATATCTTGTCCATCTTTAATCATTGGAATGTGGCAATGTGGACATTCTTTATCTGGTAAGTCAAATCCTGAGGAATACGTTGCTCCTAAAGGATTTCCTTCTTCATCTTCAAAGATACTCATTTTACACTTACTACAGCGATAATGTGCCGCTAGTGGATTTACTTCTGTTATTCCCATTAGAGTTGCAACGAAACTTGATCCAACGGATCCACGGGAACCAACTAAATAACCTTCATCATTTGAGTGTTTTACTAGACGTTGCGCAATCAAATAGATGGGATCAAATCCTCCACCGATAACTCCTCCTAAGGATTTATCTAATTTCTTTTCTAGTTCTTCTTCTGATAACTCTTCTTCACTTGTTTCTTTGATATGATTTCTAACTAGAGATTTTACATTGTCTACTCCTTTTAGAATTTCATCATGAAGAGTTTTATGTACTTTTACTGTAAACTCATCTTCACTTAAATTTTCTTTTTCTAGTTGTTCTTTAATGGTTTTAAAGACAATGTCTCCATATAACTCCGTTGAAATACGTTCTTCTATCGAATATGGAAGCGGGTCTCCATACCATTCTTTGGCTTTATCATAGACTAAGTCGGTTACTACTCTAGGACAGTCTAGATAGCTTTTTCCATCATCACTTTTTACACGTGGTGAGAAAGGTATTCCACCAGTATCAATAATTACTTCTACAATTTCAACCATATCTGCTATTTTATTGGTGTTTTCTACGACAATTTTATAAGCTAGGTCTTCTCCTAAGAATTTAAAGTCTTCTAACATTTCCTCTGTTGTTCTAAAATGATTTGATGGAATCTCTTTGATATTGGATCTTGCTAGTGGATGACGACCTCCACCTGGCACTTTTTGGTTAACAATAATTTCTCTATAAATTTTATCATCTCTTGTTAGATGGTGAACATCTCCGGTTGCAACAATAATTTTTCCAGCTTCTTCTGTTACGCGAATAATTTTTTCTAGGTGAGCTGCAAGTTCTACTTCTGTTCCGAAATCACCAGTTTGAATTAGGTGATTATAACACTCTAAAGGTTGTACTTCTACATAATCATAGAATCTAATAATATTAGATAGCTCATCATCACTTTTGGACTTGGCTAATGTGAATACTTCACTTTCGTAGCAACCACTGCCTACTAATAAGCCTTCTCTATGACGCTCTATCTCACTACGTAATATTCTTGGTGTTTTATATAGATAAGTAGTGTTAGCAAGAGAAATTAACTTAAATAAGTTTTTTAATCCCTTTTTATTTTTTACTAATAGATTTACATGATATGCTCTACCATATTTATAAATTTCATCTTTACTAACTAAGGTATCTAACTGATCCATAGTCTCAATATTACGATTGGATAATTTCTTTAGCATCTTATGAAATACTAAGGCTGTACCTTCAGCATCATAGTCTCCTCTATGATGTGCACTTTCATCCCAGGGTACTTCATACCTTTTTACTAAGGCTGATAGGGAGTGTCTAGCATAGGTATTATCCATCGTTCTAGATAGTTCTAGAGTATCGATTACCGGGTTGGTAAAGGTTCCTAAATTATATTTTTTGTAGGCCATTTCTAGGAAAGAGACATCAAATTTAGCATTGTGTGCTACCATAGGACAATCTCCAAACCAGGCAATAAATCTTTTTACGGCATTTTCTTCATTATCTTTTCCTGCTAACATATCATCTGTAATATTTGTAACATCAATAATCTTTTGAGGAAGTGGACGTCCTGGATTAATTAATTCATCATATTTTTCTAATATTTCCCCATTTTTAATTTTTACAGCACCAATTTCAATAATAGAGTCAGCACCACCAGCATTAAAACCAGTTGTTTCAAAGTCAAAAACTACATATGTTTGGTCTAGCATATTTTTATTATTGGGTCTTAGGACAATATTTACTGTATCATCAATTAGAGTTAACTCTGCTCCATAGATTGCTTTAAATGGTTCTTCTCCTTCTTTTAACTTCTTATTATATCCTGTTACAAAGTTAAAAACATGAGGGAAGGCTTGTACTCCATTATGGTCTGTAATGGCTATGGCTTTATGTCCCAAGCTAATTGCCTGTTTTAATAAAACTTCATCATCTACTACTCCATCCATTTGGCTCATTTTGGTATGACAATGTAGTTCTACTCTTTTTACTTCTGCTTTGTCTTCTATTTTTTCTTCTGTTTTATCTATTTTTACAATATCTCTAGCATTTAATACTAATTCTTTAGCAAACTGATCTTCTTTCGTATATCCTCTGATTTTAAACCAAGAACCTGTTTTTAATTCTTTACAAAGTCTTTTATACTCCTCATTATCTCTTACAAACACTTTACAATAAATACTATCTGAGTAATCTGTTATTTTTAAAGTGATAATCTTGAAGTCTGTTTTACTCGACTCAAAATAATCAGTACCAAAGACATATCCTTCTACTACTACATTATTATCTTCTCCAAGTAATGTTTTAATCTTGATAGGTTCTTCTTTAATTCCTCTACCAATAACACTATTTGGATCTTTTGGTTCTTTATGATATTTTTTTTCTTTTGGTTGCTCTTCTTTTGGTGTTTCTTTCTTCTCAGGTATTTTTACTGTAACTACTAAATCTTGTTTTATTTCTTCTAAGATATTATCTTCATGACGTAGTTCTACAGCAATATTAAATTTATAGCCTAGATTTTTATAAATTTTATTTATTTTTTCTAGACAACTTTCTAGACGTTCTTGTTCAATTTGTGTTGTTGCTACTAATACTAAGAAATCATCTTCTACTCTTAGGGCGTCACTATAGATTTCTAATACTTTTAGCTCTTCTTTTACTTGTTCTAATACATAAGGATAATAACTTAAATAGGTATTAGTATCAATATTTTCAATATTCCAGATGATTGTTATTTCCTTAGCATTTTCATCTAGAGCAGTCTTTTTTTCTTCCAACTCTTTTATTACTTCTATTGGAAGGGCTACTTTATTGGTAATAAATACTTCCCAGCTATTCGTTTTTCTGTGAATTTTAATCTTTGTTAATTTAGCACTAGAAAAATATGGATACATTTCTTTATCCATATTTATTTTATTTAATAATATTTCTACTTTTTCATCCATATTACCGACCCTTCCTGTTATATTATATAATTTCTAATTCATTTATCTTTATAATATATTTTTGATTTCTAATACAGAAGTCAATAAATTCTAATAAATCTTTTTTCTTTAATTCTTTTTCATAGGCATATTTATCTACATCAAAAGCTATTTTATCACGCATCATAAAACTTAACATATCTTCTTTATCTGCTCCTAGATACATTAACCAGTAAGGATATATTTGCCTTTTTAAAAAATTTAGAGTGGGATCTCCAGTTAAATAATGACTTCTTCCTGTTAATCTTGTTGGAAACTCATTTAATACAGCTAATTCTACTACTGCATCTACTATTTCTTTATATTCTACTTTATACTCTTTGAATTCATGTTTTAATATTTGAAATACTAACTCTACTAGTAATTTCATCGTTGTATCAGCTGTTACTTTTTTTCCTAATACTACAGTATTTATTTTTGCATCTTTTACTGTGGTTGTATCTATTATATCTAGTTGTTCACTTACTACTAGTATCTGATATGGTTTTAAGTCTAGCCTTGTGATAGCTTTTAAAATTTTAGTTGCTTCTTTTTTGTTATTATCCCAGATTTTTAATACTTCATTACGATATTTTTCGGTATCTTTTTTTATTTTTTCATATTCTTTTGTTTCTAATACAATATTATATATCGTATCATCATTAGGAATGAAATTTTTAGCGTCTTTTAATATTAATTCTTTATCACGATAAGTATTATTATATTCTTTTTTATAATTAATCCATAGTTTTTGTTTTAACTTATGAACTCTTTCATTAATAGAAGCCTGAAATAATAAGTTCCAGATTAATACATAATCATTTACTACAAACTTTAGATTCACAGCTATTCCTCCTACATCTTCTACATATTAATATAACATAATTTTTTTCTTTGGTGTTAGTACTTCATGAAAAAATACTCAAAAATTTTGAGTATTAAAATAAATTTCTATAAATAAAGAATCCAGCTACTGCTATTACAGCAAGAACTAAAATAATTAGAATAATTTTGATTGCTAATGGTAGCTTTTTTTCTTTAAACTCTTCGTCCATTTCAAAATCTTCATCTGATAAGTCCATACTTCTTGTATAAAAGTCTGTATCAGATGAGGCCATAATACTATTTTTTTCTCTTTGTTGATCTTTTAATTTATTTACTTCTTCTAGTTGTGCTTTATCTAATATTTCTTTTGATAGTGCTAGTCTTTCTTCTATTTCTTCTTCTTTTTCTAACTCTTTATCTTCTACTTCTTTTTGTTTTTCTTCTGGTTCTACTCTATCCATAATATTTGTGGCCATTAAATCACTTAGTAAGTCTACACTTGTTGCTTGATCGATTTCACCTGCTAAAGTTTTGGATGTAATCGTATCAATCAAATCTCTTAATCCTCCAGTATCAGGTCTTGTTCTTTCTACTTTTTCTTTACGATATTTTTCTAGTTCTTCTGGATTTAGACTTGCTAGAATGTTATAGTTTGTATTCTTTAGTTTTCTTTTTGCTTCTAATTCGTCTTTTTGAATTCTATTTTTCTTTGCTTCTGCTAGTACACTATTAATATCATATACTTTATTTTCATGATCTTGATATATATAATTAAAGTCATCTAGTTCTTTTTTTAATTTTGTTTCTGGTTTAAAATCATTGTACTCTTTCATTTGATGGTAACCTTCTCTAGTACGATAATTTTTCTTAGCGGTACCTAGGTCAAACGCATTAGCATTGGTTACATCAGTAAAATTTGTATATTTGGTATTACGACCAATATTTTCATATAGTTCTTGGTTTTTACTGGACCTACGTGATGTTTGATTGTTTTCTTGTTTTTCGTAACGTTCCATTCTACTTCTCATACCGCTCACCTTCCTATACTTAAGTTTATCACAGGTTTTGTAAAAACAAAAGATATAAATAGTGCTTTACGTCAATAATTTTTTTTAGTATAATTAGATGGAAGGAGAGATAAAAATGAAAGTAAAAGTAAATAGAGATAGTTGTATCGGTTGTGGTGCTTGTGCTATGATTTGTGATGAAGTTTTTGAAATAGATGATGAAGGAATTTCAACTGTAAAAAATGAAGATGTAGCCGAGGATAAAAAACAAGAAGTACAAGATGCTGTAGACAGTTGCCCTACTGGTGCTATTGAAGTAGAAGAATAATTTTGAATTTAAAAACGTAGCGAATTATCGTTACGTTTTTTTATTGTCCTATTTCACTATCTTCTTTTGTTACTACTCCGTCATTAAACTTATAGATTTCATCACATAACAATTCCATATCTTCTTTAATATGAGTTGCTAGAATGATTAGTTTTCCTTGTTCTTTTTCTTTTAATAAAATATCTCTAATATTTTTAGCACTTTCTTCGTCTAATCCATTAAATGGTTCATCTAAAATTAAAACTTCTGGATTTTCCATTAATACTTGAGCAATCCCTAGTTTTTGTTTCATTCCTAGCGAATATTTATAATACAATCTATTTTCTACTTGCTTTAGTCCTACTTTTTCTATAGTTTCTTCTATTTCTTTTTCCCCTATTTTATTTTGAATTCTAGCTAGTAATTCTAAGTTTTCTTTGCCTGTTAAATCCGATAAAAAATTAGGTCTTTCAATTAAAGCTCTCGTACTTGGTGGAAAACTATTTTCCTTAATTACGTTTACTCCATCAAACAAGATTTCTCCTGTCGATGGTTCTAGAAAAGCACATATTAACTTTAATAGAACTGTTTTCCCTGACCCGTTATGTCCTACGAAGCCATAAATTTTACCAGATTCTAAAGTCATAGATACATTATCTAGTGCTTTAATGTCTTTAAAACTTTTAGATACATTTTTGATTTCAATTTTCATAGACTCTTCCTTTCTATTTTTTTCTTAGTCGCAATAAAAAATAATACGATACTAATTATAATTAATAATACAATATAATATATAGAATACTTTAATTCTTTGGCAAAACAACCATAATTAATTACTGAGAAATAATCCCAGGGTAATACTCTAAAATAAATTGCTACTAAAGGATCATATATTGGAAAAATTAATAAATAAATTAAATTTATTATTACTGTTTTATTTTCTTTCAATATTACAAAAAGAATGGTATTTATTACCATGAAAATCATAATTAATAAATAAGCACGTATGGCAAAAAAGATAGAATATATATTACTTTTTATAGAATATTGAAATATTGGTATGGTATCATAACAGTCTAACATATTAATATTTAATACTAAAACATAAATTATGGCATAGCATAAGAATAATAATCCATTAATTTGTAATACTAAGATAATTAAGTGTTTTAATAAGTTTCTCTTGGTTTTTAAACGTATAATGTAAGCATCATTTGCATAAAACTCTATACATGTATTTAGGGTTGCTAGTAAAAAAACTAGAGAAAATCCAATTGTAAATATAAAACTACTATGATAGTTTAATATCGCTGTAAATAGTTCTTTCCTAGGCTGTGTATCTGTTAGTCCGCCAATTAAAGCAATTACTATTACAAAGAAGAAAATTACTTTAAACCTTGTTGTTTTTGTGATTACATCAATTAATGCTTTGTTTTTAAACCATTTCTTTTTCATTGGTCATTAACACCTTCTCTTTCTTCTTATACATCTTCTTTATGACCAGTGATAATACACTACAAAAAATAATGTTGGATATTAGGTATAATCCATAATTTATTTGAGGTAATGGATACCATATTTGAAAATAATTAATATACCAAGTATTTATGCTAGTATCAAAAAATATTTGTATTAATACATCTACTCCATAGGCTAAGAGGAAGCATGTCAAGAGATAGGCACAGTAGGAAAAGACTACTGTTAATATTTTATTTTTTACTTTATTTAAGAATAGTAACGCAAATTGTGAGGTTGCAAATCCTGCAATATATAATAGGATACTATGTAAAATAAAATATAAGGGAAAATACCTATATAAATTATAGTCAAATAATGTATCAAAACTCATCTTAGTGAGATGTTCTGTTCCACCAGCTGATAGAATTAAACTTATTATCAAATAGACTAGTAATATGGCTGGATATAGCAGAGATGTCAAAGCTACAGAGGAAATTACTTTTCTTTTTAATTTTTTATAGGAAATTCTTGTTAAATAGTTTTTAATATTTCCATTTTTAAATAACTGGTGCCATCTATCTATTACTATAGCAATTAATATTAAGGGAAATATTAACATAGATGTTCCAGTGCATGTTTCTATATCAAAGTAGACTACCCTAAAGTCCGAAAAATTATATCCATCAATCATGGCATATTGATCTAGGTAATTTTTTATTGTCATGATAAATAATAGGATCATGGCTATTATTGCTAGTAGCGTTAGCCATTTTGTTCTTATTAGTCTTTTTAGTTTATTCATATTACACCTACTCTACTTTTCATTATAGCATGTATATAATCTATTGAAAACTATTCAAAAGATAAATTCTATTTTTACTTAATTTTTGTTGTTATTTTTCTATAGAGTATTTATACTTATTATAGGTGATAGTATGAATTGTCCTAAGTGTGGTAAGTTGTTAATGAAAGATAGTCAACATACTTTTTGTCCTCATTGTGGATATTTAGATGACGGGAAACAAATTCACGGATACGAAGAGCATCAAGCTAGTGATTTAGAAATTTATTTAGGTAAAGATTTTGATAAATTTTGGAGAAATGAGAACTGGTTTACTAGTTTTATTTTAGGTCCTTTATATTTATGCTATCGGGGATTTGTCTTATTAGGACTTGTTTTGATGCCAATTGAATGGCTATTCTGGGATGTTATGTTTCATTCATTTTATAATTTTCGATTTTACTTACTAGGTATTGCTATTTTAATTTCTAGGCTGTTTTTTTCGGGTGTCAATAATATGATTTGTATTTATTTTTATAAAAGACAAATTCAAAAAATTAAAAAGAAATATCCTAATACTTACTTAGAAGAACTTAGAAAAAGAAATGGTCATTTTAATAGTTATATGTCATTATTTTTAGCAGTGTTACTTTTTATTCTTTTTGTTATTTCTTTTATTTTTATATATATAGATTTATCGATGGATTAAATGTATTTATTGGACGGAGGTTACTATGAAGTGTCCTAGGTGTGGAAAAGATATGTTAAATACTAATAGTCATGTATTTTGTCCTCATTGCGGCTATTTAGATGATGGAAAACAAATACATGGTTATGAAGAACATCAAGCAAGTGACTTGGAGATTTATTTAGGAAATGAGTATGATACTATCGTTAGAGGCAATAATACTAAAACATGTTTTTGGCTAGGTCCTCTTTATTTGTGGATTCGAGGTTTTATTATTATAGGATTTCTTTTACAAGTTCTAGAAATTTATATTTGGTATCTTATTGTTAATTTTGGTAAAACGATATATCTACTTTTATTTGGTTTTTTATTTACTAGAACGATTGCGGCCATTGCTTACAATCCATTTTGTGTACTTTTATATCGTTTAAAAATTAAAGTAATTAAAAAGATGTATCCTTCTTCTTATTTAGAGCAATTAAGAAAACATACACATAATTCTATTAGTGGACCAGGTATTTTTCTTTTTATCTTTTTAATAGTCGGTATTCTTATTTGTTTCTGGGCACTTTATTTTATGCCATAATAAAAATTCCCTTAGGGAATTTTATTTTTGTTCTAAAGCATATACTTTGGCTATTTCTTTTGGTGTTAGTTTTCTAAATTCTCCAGATTGTAAATCTTTTAAGTCAAAGAAGGCCATTTTTTCTCTTTTTAATTTTTCTACTTGGAATCCAACACTTTCAAACATTTTCTTTACTTGATGATTTTTTCCTTCATGGATTGTTATTTGAACCATACAAGTGTTAGACTTATCATTTACTTTCTTTAATTTTACGCGTGAAGCTTTTACTGTTTGTCCGTCTATTTCTACTCCCTCTTTTAACTTATTAATTTGCTCACCCTTAATAATTCCATTTAATTTTGCCATATACACTTTTTCTACTTTGTCATTTGGATGCATTAAGATGTTAGCAAACTCTCCATCATTTGTTAATAACAATACTCCTGTCGTATCATAATCTAGTCTTCCTATTGGATAAATTCTAGCATTCGTTGGTATTAAATCAATTACTGTTGTTCTATGATGTTCATCACTTGTAGTTGTTACTACTCCTCTTGGCTTATTTAAGATATAATACTCTTTTTGTTCTTTTTCAATTGGTTTATTATTTACTTCTACTATATCCTTATTAGATACTTTGGTACCTAGTTCCGTTACTATTTCTCCATTTACTTTTACTTTTCCGTCTTTTATTAACTCTTCTGCTTTTCTTCTAGATGTTAGACCTGATTCAGCTATTACTTTTTGTAGTCTTTCCATGTTCTTACCTCTCTTTTATTATTTTATATAATCGATTAGATATTCTCCTGTATATGTTGGAGTAATTTTTTTCATTTGTTTTAAAATGACTTTTCCCTTTTCTGTAACCATATTTTTGTAGTCATCTTGATTAATTCCTAGTATTGCTTCATCCTGCCAAATATTATTTAGTGCTGTTAAAGTATATAGATTAAGCATATAAGAATGTAAAGAGCTATCTTCTTGTCCATATCTTTCAGTAAATCTTTCCGCATAAGTAGGGTATACATCTATAGGTAGATTATCTACTTTACTATTATCCATATCACAAAAAATAGCAATTCCAGTTCTATGATTGATTAAAATATTATCGTTTTTTATATCTGGATAAATTACTCCTTCATCAGCAAAATATTGTAAAATTTCTTTCATCTCTTTTAATACTTTTAATTTACCACTTTTATCTAGTGGAGCAATTAACATTGGCATATCATCTTCATCATAGCTCATTTCATAACCAATACAAACATCATCTAGACTGTATGTACTTATAATCGTTGGCATATGTTTTAATTTTCTTTCATACATTTTTAGTAGTTTCTGTCTTTTATTTTCCTTTTGAGCATTGCTAATTACTTCATCTTTCCAAATTTTAATTATAGTATTAGGACTATTTTGATATATATTGCTTTCTGCTCCTAAATCCATACAATGAGATTCATAGTAAGCTTTTTGCTCCGCAGTAATTTTTATATTTTTTAATCCCATGTTATCACCGCTGGTTATTATAGCACATATTATTAAATAAATCTATTAATAACTATTTTATTATACCACATTTTAACACCAATTTGGTCTTTTTACATACATTATCATAAAGGAGTGTTTATATGATGTATTCTAATAATTATGGTATGCCTACGTATGAGACTCGTGTATATGAAGGTGTTCCTTACACTACTATGCCTAATGGTATGTCTACTACTGGTATTCCTGCAGAAGGTGTTAGTGCTGATGGAGAAAGATTTTTTCTTGCACCCTTTCTTGTAGGAGGACTAGCTGGTACTGCTTTAGGATATGGTATTGCTAATAATAATCGACCACCATATCCAATGTATCCACCAATGTATTATCCTACGCCATACCCTGTTTATACTACTAATTATTATTACTAAGGCTTCTAGCCTTTTTCTTTTAATGGAAGAAAAATAGTAACTTTTGTACCTTTTCCGACTTCTGATTGATAATTCATTGTACCATGATGTTGCTCGATTATTTCTTTTGATAAAGCGACTCCCAGTCCTGTACCATTTTCTTTTGTTGTATAAAATATTTTAGAGATTTTTTCTAAATTTTCTTTAGAAATACCAATTCCAGTGTCTTCTACTTTTATTTGAACTTCTTCTCTTAATTTTTTCAAAGTCACTTTTATTTTTAAAGTTTTATTCTCCTGTGCTGCTTCGATTGAGTTTTTTATTAGATTTATTAATACTTGTTTAATTCTATTATAATCTAATTCTATATAAATCTCTTCTTCTTTCGTTATAAAGTTCCAGCAAACATTTTTTTCTTTTAACAGAGGCATTAATGTATCTTCAATATCTTCCATTAACATTACTAAGTCTATTTCTTCTTTTTCTATTTTTAACTTTCCATAATCTGAAAAGTCATTAATAATTGTTAATGTTCTATTTATTTCATCTTCTATAATAGGAAGATATTTTTCTACTTTATCTTTTTTCTTAGGAGTTAACATTTCTAAATATCCTTTACATACCGCTATAGGATTTTTTATTTCATGTGTTAACTTAAATAGTGCTAGTTTTAATTCTTTTTCTTTTTCTAACTCTTTTAATGCTTTGTTTTTCTCTAGAATTTTTTCTCCTTCTTTTATTAGTCCTAATATACTAATCATTGTCATCATAAATATTAGAATTATTAATACTAAATATGTAATCGTTGTTATAGATTTGGTATTATCCATATCTTTTAAGAATAAAATACAGGCAATTAGAAAAGATTTTATACTGATAAATATATTTAATAAGCTATGTTCTGTTGATTTTTTCTTTTGAAGATATATGTAAATAATTAAATAAATACTATATTCTATTATTCCATAAATAATTGGCGTTTTTAATATTAAATGATAATAATAAATTGTAACTATAGATAAAATAACTACTAATGTTGTTCTTTTCTTTAAAAAGGCAATTAATAAGGGAAAGTTTATAAATACTAGATTGGCTATGATATTTTTTTGACTAGAATATCTAATAATTAGAAACATAGAGGAAAATATTGCTAGATCAAAAAATAGTTTTTGTTCTTTTTCGTTACTTGAATAAATTATATATATTTCATAAATTAGGAATGGAAATACTAAAAATATTAAATTAACAATTAAAGACTCAAAAACTGACATATTTCTCACCATAATTATTATAGAATTTGTTTTTGTCGATTACTGTCGTTTTTTGTCGATTGGTAATTTTTTACTGTTTACTAACGGTTTACATACTATTTTTCTTGTTTGCTTCATAATGGGTTTATGGTGATGTAAATTATGAAGTATGAAGTAAATATTTATGAACAAGTAGCGATGAATATTAAGAAATATCGTCAGCTAGCTGGTATGACACAAGCACAACTTGCAGAAGCTATTGGAGTTTCTCATGAGTTTATTAGAAGAATTGAATCTAAAAAAGGAAAAAAGACTTTTTCCTTTCAAACACTTTGGAATATTTCTAAAGTATTAAATGTGAGTTTAGATGATTTGACTAAAATTGATACAGATCAATTTGTAGTTAAGTCTTAAACTCTTTTTTTTGCCAAAAAAAGATGGATTATTTTAATCCATCAATATATTTTTTTAATTGTTTAGAATCTGGTCCTAAAATTATTTTTAGTTGATTATCAATTTCTACTATTCCTTTAGCACCTAGCCTTTGAATTCCTTCTTTGTTTGCTTTACTAACATCTTTTAAAGTTACTTTGAAGCGTGATAGATTTGTTTCTGTTGAAATAATATTATCTTTTCCTCCAAGTAATTCTACTAATTTATTAAAATCTAGGTTGGCATCTTTTTTTGTTGCTTTTAGTATTGCTAGTAAAATAATTAGTAATATTACTATAATAATTAAATATTGTAAATAATTCATATTTTCTTCACCAGTATTATTATACTATATATTTTTGTAAAAAGAAAGTGCTTATTCGGCACTTTCTTTTTGCTCTTGTATTTTTTTCTTATAGGAATTTATACTATTATTTAATAAATTGGATAATTCCTTTGACTCTTTGGTTTCATATCCCATGTAAAGGATTTCGTCAATCTGATTGTGATTAAATGCATGAACAGTATCAGGGTCTAAAATTCCAGTAGGATATATACAGGCACCATAATCAAAAAGTTTGGCTTTATCTGTTTTAGGATATACACAATATGATGTAATCATAATGGGATCGTGTCCACCTTTTAGTAAAACTACTGTTCCAATTGGTAAATATTTTTCTTTCATTTGCTCTCCTCCTATTCTAACTCTTCTTGTGCTTGAGGAGCAATAATGTTGTTATTATCGTTTATTTTTACGTCTGCTCCATCATCTAATTTTAACTGATTTATACCACCAGCTTTATATTTTGGTATCTCTTCTATCATTCCTGTTGGTTCGTCACTTATGTTTATTGAATCATTAGTACTTACATTATATTCACCATTATTATCATTATTCTCTTCTGATGATTCATCTTCATAATATTCGTTATCTTTTCCAAATTTCTTTTGTACATAATGTATTCCTGCAACTCCTGCTGCACCTGCAGCTCCTACACCTAAGATAGTTGGAATTACTGAACTTCCTCCACTAGATGTAGATGGATTTTTAGGAGTATCTTTATCTATACTTATTACATCTAGAGAATTGCCTTTATCTATAGTATTAATGCTATCATTTCCATCTAATATTCCAGAATCAGGTTTATTTTCATATGATAATTCTCCTTCTGGTCCTAATTGACTTCCGTTATTATTAAGACCACCTATTATAGAATTACCGTAGCTAGAGCCATAATTATTATAGTTTCCAGTTGTGCTTCCTCCTGTTCCACCAGTAATATTATCTGCTATATCTGTAATATTACCTCCGACATTATCCGTTGGTGGATTAGGATTTGGCGTTCCTGGTACTGGTTCTTCTGGTGTTGTAATACCTCCACTTATTCCATCCCCTGGATTTGTTGATGGAGTTTCTGGCACTGTTGGTGTCGTTGTACTTCCACCAGGTACAGTTGTATCTGTATTAGAACCTGTATTTGATCCTCCATTTCCGGTATTAGAATCTGGCATTGTAGGATTATTACCAGTATCTGGTACTGTTTGGGTTGGCGTATTTATCTCTGGTGTTGATACTGAATTATTTGGTGTTGTTGTAGATTGTACTGGCGTTTCAGTTCTAAATTGAATAGAACTTGATGTATTGCTTCCTGTTGTTTTGATTGTTCCGGCATTGGAATATGTTCCACTACTTGCATTTTCATATGTTGTAGCTTGATTACCAGTTGAATTATTTGTAGGTGCTACAGTATCTGCAACCGGTTCGCTACCTGAAGAGGCTGTATTATCTGTTGGAGCTGGACTTGGGGTAGTATCTGGTGTTTCTATTAACTCTACAACAGTATCTGGAGTATCTGTATTTAATTCCACATGATTTGATGGATCCATTTCTACTTTGAATTGTGCATTAGCATTTTGAGCAATAGATTGATTGGCTCCACTAGCAAGCAAATTTCCTGTTGCGGCAGGAGCTGCCGAAACTACTGCTTTTCCTCCATTTAACGCTGTGCTACCTACAGCTTTTAATCCGGTACTTAATTTTCCATTTGCAATAGCATCTGCATTGCTATAAGCGTTTCCTAATTTATTAGCATACTGTTCATCAGTTAATTTTCCTGCACTATATGCATCTTCTATTTTATCTGATGCCTTATTTAAGTATTTTTGTGAAGCACTTTCTCTTATATCACTTATTTTTTCACTAAGTGGCTTGCTGCCTTTTCCTGCGATTTTGTCTGCTTTGCTATAAGCATCACCCATTTTACTTGCGTATTGCTCATCTGTTAATTTTCCCGCATTGTATGCATCTTCTATTTTATCTGATGTTTTATTTAAATATTTTTGTGAAGCACTTTCTCTTATATCACTTATTTTTTCACTAAGTGGCTTGCTGCCTTTTCCTGCGATTTTGTCTGCTTTGCTATAAGCATCACCCATTTTACTTGCGTATTGCTCATCTGTTAATTTTCCCGCATTGTATGCATCTTCTATTTTATCTGATGTTTTATTTAAATATTTTTGTGAAGCACTTTCTCTTATATCACTTATTTTTTGACTAAACGTTTTATCACTGCTTGTGGTTGTTTTACTTGTAGAACTTAATACATCATCGCCTTTATCTGCTATAGATGGAGATTTTGAAGAAAGGTTACTTGATAATTTGTCAGCTAATTTTCCTGCGACAAAAACCGTTCCAGCTTGTATGGCGCCTTGTTTTAATCCTTGTAATGCTGCCTCGTTAAAGCTTAAATTATTTTGTAATCCTGATTGTGTTCCTGAACCTACTCCACCGATTCCAGCAACTACGGTATTTACTCCAATAGAAGATACACCTGATGCAGCGCCTGCTGCTATTCCACTTCCTCCTATACCACCGATTCCACCAGTGGCAGCTGCTGCAAGAACATATCCGGCTGCTACACCTACACCTTTAAATACATTGGCGGCTGTACTTGTATGAGAAAAGAAAGACTTATCATTAATCCACTGTAATGCACCACTTTCATACTGTTCATAAAAGAAATCTCCTACATGGTCTTTTTCTATAAATTCTGAAATAGAACTTTGCATCTCACTTGAAAATAATCCTACACCAAATCCAACTATTGTAAATGCTCCATCTAATAATTGTTCTCCAGCAGTACCAAGACCTTCTCCTATTTTTGTAAAAATCATGCCTGTACTTCCAAATATTTTTTCGTACCAGGGTGAAGCATCATATTCCTCTATTGCTGTTTGTTTTGCGGTTATATCACTCATTATTTCTTCAATTGTTGATGTTACTTGATCTGGTATGGCTGGTAATGTCTGAGTATCAATCCATAGATATCCTTTGGATGCAGATGCAATCTCAGATAACGCTGATGAAAAACCAGAAGCAGTAGTTGACAATTTTTTTGTTGCGTTTTTCAATGTATCTAGAGCTTCATTTACTTTATTTTCATCATATACATATCTAGCCATTTTATTTTTCCTCCGCTTCTTGTCTTAATTTTTCCCTATATGCTTGTAATTCTGCATTTTGATCATTATATATTTGATTAGCCATTGCTAAAATACTATCAGCCATTTCTTCTACATCTTTTTGTATTCCTATAATTATTGTTGCTATTTCTTCTATTATAGGTTGCATTGTTAATTCATCTACTTCTAATGCTGTTTCATCACAAATATTAGCAGCTTCTTTAACAACCTTACCACAATCGTTAAAATCTACTGCTATGGATTTTATCTTTGCGACCGCTGAACGTATTGTTGCTATATCAATCATTTGATTTTCTGAAGTAATGCCGTACATTATTATCACTCCTTTTTATTCACACAATGTATAGTAAAAGAAAAATAATTTATTTTTCCTTTACTATACATTGCACATAATGCAATGTATTTTGTTATCTTTCTTGATCGTATTTCAAAGCTGCATCTACTGCCATTCTTAAATTCGTAGCAGATAATTTCATTTCTTCCATAGTTTGTGGAATATCAGCAGTGTAGAAGCTTTCCCAGTTTCCTCTTAATGTATCAGACCAAGATGTTTGAATACCGTCTGGAATATTATTTTTAATTGCTTTATCTAACACTTGCATATCTTCTTCCATTTGTGTAACGATTTGATCAATTTGCGCAGCATCTTCTGTTGCTGCTCCCGGATTAATTGTAATGTTCATATACTAACCACCTTTCCTTTATTATATACTAAATTTAACGCATTCCTGCTTTTGTTTCTTCCATTAAAGAACCAAATTTTGTAGTTTGCATTCCCATATATTCAGCTGCTTCATCAATTGTAGTAGCTAAACCATTAAATGTTGCTTGTTTCGCTTGAAATTTGTTTAATAAATCAACTGCCAAATCTCCTTGAATATCTCCTCTAGTAATTTCATTGATTAAATTTGTTAATCTAGCTAAGTTATTTTTATAAGACTCACCTTGATTTGCAATAGCACTTTTTAATTCGTTTAGTGCTGATTCTTCTACATGAATTGCCATGCATTCACCTCCTATTTTTATTAAGAATATCTCTACCCTTTATATTCTTATAAATCTATTATAGTGTTTTTCTTTAGAGTTCGTCAAGGAAGTTTACAAAGTTTAACATTTTTCTACTTCTGTTTACATATTATTTTATGGGTATATATAAACACCATTTATATTTTTTTGAATACCTTATATTAGATAAAGATTAAGAGGTGGTCGCATGAGTTCTAATAATTGTATTCTAAATTTACTTAAAGTCATAGATTTACTTCAGAGAAATTCTATTTCTTCTAAGGCTTTAGAGGAAGGTTGTAATAGACCTTTTTTAGGTCCTAGTATGAATCTATCATGTTATAATACTCGTCCTATTTCCTTATATACTAGAGATGGTAATTTATTTACTTATGCTAATACAACTTTTTTTAGAGTAGAAGCAGTAGATGATTGTTCTGTCGTACTTCGTCGTCTTATAAAAACCAATGATCTTTATACTGCAACTAATGATTTTGTTACTATTTCAGCTAATTGTTTTTGTGTTATACGTTGCTTTCCTGATACTTCTATCACCTGTTTATAGAAAGGAGGAGATGATATGAGTTGTCAAGATGTAAATCAAAATCAAAACCAAAACTGTGGATGCCTTGCTGATATTTTAAAGAAAATTCTATTATTGCAAAGACAAGATTATGATAATGAAAATTATAAGGGTTGTGATAAACCTTACTTAGGTCCTATTTGTAGTACTATTTGTTATAATACTCGTCCTATTATGTTATTCAATTGTTGTACTGGTATGCCTTGGAGTTTTACTTATACCATAAACAATCAAACTTCTACTTCTGATGTATTTAGAATTGAAGCAATTGATGATTGCTGCTGCACATGTCGTATCCTATATTTAGATACTACTACTAATAGATATCTTGGTACATCAGAATTCTTTACCATTAACTTAGATTGTGTTGGTGCTCTACGTTGTCTTCCAGATACATTTATAGATTTGTGCTAATAAAAAACCGCTTCTTGCGGTTTATTTTTTTGTAATACTAATAATATCTGAAATAGGAATAATTAGATTATCTATTGTTACTACATTTTCTTTTGTTTTGGTTACAAGACTCGTATGATATGTTTCTTTGGTAGTTACTAATTCTACAGGAATATTATATGAATATCCTAAGCCATGAAAAATATTGTCTAATTCTTCTTCTACCGAAGTATGACTTACTGATCTAACGTCATCATTTTTCATATAATAGACTTTTTTGTTGTTATCTATAGGTTTTATATTATTATTCTTATATAATTCTGGTAATTTTTTCATTCTTATATCTCTCCTTTTTGATATTTTATGATTTTCTGATATAAAATTTGCACATTTTTGGTATAATATATAGCGAGGAGATACATATGACTATAAAAAAATTAAACAAAAAAATATTAATTCCAATCTGTATTATGGCAGTAATTAGTATTGTTACCATTTACAGTGCTTTAACTTATACTTCTAGTGAACTTGGTAATCTTGCATTAAAACAAGGCTTATGGTATCTTATTGGAGTTTGTCTTGTTGTTTTTTTGATTCATATGAAGAATGAATATTTGTATCGGCATACAGTCTTCTTATATATTTTTGGAAACATTTTATTATTAGGGTTGTTATTGTTTGCCGAACCGGTCAATAATAGTAAGTGTTGGTTTACTATTCCTGGTATTGGTAGTATTCAGCCTAGTGAGTTTATGAAGATATTCTTGATGTTGATGCTTGCTACTATGATTCATAATTTTCGAAGTGATTATAAAAACCCTAGTATTAAACAAGAGTTTATTTTTATTTTAAAGACTCTGGGAATTGTTTTGATTCCTTCTATTCTTACTTTTTTACAACCAGATACTGGTGCAGTTATTATTTATCTTATTATTTATTTTTGTATGATGTTTATTTCAGGAATACGTCTTCGATGGTTTTTAATTGCTTTTAGTATTGCCTTTGTATTTGCAGGAGTGGTTTTTGGAATTTATTTTTTTAAACAAGATTTATTTATTGATTTATTTGGTACAGATTTATTTTACCGCTTTGATCGTATTTTCTCCTGGAGAGATGGTACTGGTTTACAGTTAGAAAATGCATTAGCAGCGATTGGTTCTGCAGGATTTTTTGGACATGGTTTCAATCAGACTCCGATTTATTTTCCTGAATCTTCTACTGATTTTATCTTTGCAGTTTATGCTTCTAATTTTGGCCTTTTAGGTGTTATTTTATTGCTTGGTGTAATTATATACTTTGACATACAAATCATTATGCTAGCAAAAAGAAAACTAGTAGATACTGATAAATATATCTTAGCTGGAATTGTTGGTATGCTTTTATTTCAGCAGATACAAAATATTGGTATGACAGTTGGATTATTTCCTATTACTGGTATTACTCTTCCATTTATTTCTTACGGAGGATCTAGTCTACTTTCTTATATGGTAATTATCGGAATTATTTTAAATATCTCTATGGAGAAAGCAAGACATTATAAATATAAATAAAAAAGCAATCGTTGATTGCTTTTTTTATTTACTCATTTTTTCGTCCACAATTAGGGCAATATTTATCTATTATTTTTGTTCCACAGTTTGGACAATAATTATTCTTATTATTCATATTTATATCTTCTTTTGATAATAAATTAATCTTTTTAAAAGATGTTATATATAAGAAAATAATAAATGCTATAAACGCTATTAAAATAATATTTGATTCTGTTAGACAACAATAATCATAGATTCCATGATATAGTGTTGGTATTAAAATACTTTTAAGTTTATTTTTCTTTTCTTCCTTTTTATTGCCTTTTTGTTCATGGTATTTTGCCAGACTTAGATAATATCCCATGGCAATACCATCACATACATGACCAGGTATTGCTAGTAGGCCTCTCATGATTCCTACTTGAATACTTTGCAAATCAAATACATATAGTATATTTTCAAAAGCAGCAAAACCTAATGCTACAAATACAGTATATACAATAATATCATATACTTCATCAAATTCTTTATTTTTATATCCTATGTAGTAAGACATTAACCATTTGCAGAATTCTTCTAATAATGCTATAAATATGAAGATATAAAGACAAAACTCTATAAATGACATTACTGTATGACTTTCACTTATAAATGGAAAAAGTATTGTTGCTAAAGCAGATATGACAATTACTAAAAAACAAGATAGGATACCTGATATAAATAATTTTACTAATAGTGATCTTGGTTCTTTATGCTTATCCTTTTTATATATATAAGCTCCTAATAAGATAACAGGAACAATAGCAATTATTAATAATATTTCGTTCATATTTTGTCCTCCTATCTTAGTATTAGTATATCTAAAAATATATATTTTTTCAATCAAAAGAAAAACAAACTAATTGTTCTTAGTTTGCTCTAATTTGTTCTACATAACTTCTTATTTTACTTGGCCAGGCTGTGCTTGCAGCATATTTAGGAGCTATTGTCTCTATGGTATTTAATCCTTTTGAATAATAGTTTTTATAAAGATTATTTATAAAACCAATAATTCCTTCATCTAGGGTTGCATAGGCTTTATAAGCACCACCATTACATCCTGGAGCTCCTTTTTGTCCACCTACATTGTTACAACTTTTTACTAGTGTCGAGCAGTTATATTTACAGCCTGTTTCATGTAGCATGATTGCTACTGCAACGTAAGGATCTACACCTTTTTCAATACATTGACTTGCAATTAAGTATCCTTTTCCTGCAATATATCCATCTCCTAGATTTCGGTTTATTTTTTCTGCTAATTCATCGATTGTCATACCTTCATACACTTCTATTCTAGGTGGAATTATTACAGATGCTGGCGCTATTTCCATATCAATTGCAATTAATTCTTTTGATTCTTCTGTTTCTTTTTCATTTATTACAGTATTGGCAGATGTTGCCATATTTTTCAATTCTACTTTACTATTCTTTGTCACAATTGCTTGCTTTTTTTGCAATGTGGCAATGTCTTCTGATTGAATTACTAATCCAATCGATATCATTACTATTCCAAGAGTTGCTAAAACTGAGCTGATTAGTTTTCCTCTTTTCAAAATTAGTTCACCTCATTGTTTTTGTAATAATACTATTGTAGCTTATTTTATAAAACTTGTCAATTTTTGTAGTTTTACCTGTTACTTAAAAAGGTAAATGCAACTTTTTCTATTTATTTTACCTAAATTGCATTTAGTCTTATAATATATCTTACTCAATTGATTTCTTTATAGGTATTATGAAAGGATTGAAATCAATGAAAGAAAGAATTACTATCGAAAATAGAATCATAATTGAAGAACTTCTTAGACTTAATTTTAAACTTAATGATATTGCGCATGCTTTATCTAAACATCCCTCTACTATTTCTAGAGAAATTAAAAATCGAAGAACTCATAATAATAAAGCTATAATTTGTTCTAAAACTAATCGCTATCCTTTTATCTGTTATAACTGTGCTAAAAAATACAATTGTAATATGAGAAAATATTATTATAATTATAAAACAGCTAACGATAATTATCTTCATACTATGTCAAACTCTAGACGTGGTATTGATATGGACATTGACCAAATTGAATATTGGAACGATTATTTTCGTGATAAACTAAAAGACAAAAATCAACCTATTAGTCATATTTTCAACAGCATGGATTCTAAGTTTCCAAAATCTATTCAAACTTTTTATAACTATATACATAAAGGATATTTTCCCAGCTTACATGATGAAATGTTGTCTCGATCTTTTAGCTATAAAGTAAGAGTTAAAAAAGATAAAATTAAAACAATTACAAAAGATAACATCATTAAAAATGGAAGAAAATATAGTGATTTTGAAAAGTATATAAAAAAGCATCCTAATGTTAATATCGTCGAAATGGATACTGTTATAGGTAAATTGGAAGATACTAAATGTATTTTAACTTTATATTTTAGGAAAAGTAAACTCATGCTTATGTTTCTTATTAATAAGTATAATCCTGACAACGTAGTCAAGGTCTTTAATTATCTTAAGCATAATTTAGGGCTAAAAACTTTCAAAACAATATTTGAAGTAATATTAACAGATAATGGTTGGGAGTTTTCTAAGCCAGATGATATTGAATATAATTACAAAACAAATGAAAAATTAATAAATATCTTTTATACAGAATCATATTCTTCATGGCAAAAAGGTGGTATCGAAAGAAATCATGAATTTATTCGTTATATTATTCCAAAAGGTATCACCTTTGATAACCTAACAAAAAAGAACGTTATCGACATGATGAATAATATCAATAACGTTCGCAGAAAAACCTTGGATTATCACACTCCATACGATTTATTCTATGAACAATATGGAGAAGATATCTGTGAATCACTTCATCTAAAATTCATACCAAAAGATGAAGTAAATTTGAGTTATAAAATACTCAAATAAATAAAACCCTATAAAGAAACAATTGAGAATATAATGAATAAAAGTTGCATTTAATTTTTTAAAATTTAATTCAACTTGTTTTCGTCGTGCTCCAAAGTTCTTTATATGAGCATATTATAATATAATTGGTTGAAAAAAATCAAATTTATAACTAAAAAAATTGCATAATGACTTATAATATAAGGAAAAAATGCAAAATTGCATTTTAATTTTGAACTAACCTTTGTAGTTTTACCTTCTTATTAGTCTTTTTACATAATGATTTAAAGACTCTTCTTCTTGCATATTTTTTTCTAAATAACCAATTAATCCCTCTTTATGATGTGTTAGTTCATATCTTGCTTTTCTATACATACTGGTTATCATTTGATCTGGTAAGTTTTGTTTTCGACCTTCTTCCATTAATCTAGTGCCTACTAAATTATATACAAAAAAAGTTTGAAATTCTTTTTTGTTCATATTTGTGGTATCTGTTTTAATTGATGATTTATAGTAATCTCCACAATCGAACAAGTATAGTCCTGTTTGATTACTTAAATAATTTGATAATCTTAAATCACCTATAACAATAGATTCTTTTCCTAGTATTTTAAAGTCACCATCTAAATAGCAGAGTTCTTCTAGTAATTTTTGTTTTTCATAAAAATAAACATCTTCTCTATTTCCTTCTAAAAATTGTGTAATATATCCTTCATTTTTGTTTGTTTTTTCTGCTACTAAGGCTTCTATTGGTAAATTAATTCTATTGGTATTTATTGCTTTTAATTCTTCTAATAAACTTGGACTTACTATTCTTTTTCTAGGTGGTTCATGATAAATTTTTATTGCTTTATCCTGATATCTATAGACTGCTCCCTCTTCTCCTTTATCTATATATTCTAAGGGAGAATCATTACAAAATGCACCCTGTTTGGTTATAGTAAACACTAGTCCACTTTCTGATATGACTTTTCTCATGCTTCCTCCTCAAATAGGCATATTATATCATCAATGTTTCATTTTTTCAATTTTTACTTTATTTTAAATGTCTGAGGAGATTTTTTATAAACTAAAACTAAAGCTATTATACTATATGTTACTGTTGCGATAATAGCTAGTATAGAAAACATGGTTGTAGACATTCTAAAGTCTGTTAGAGAGTATGAAATGATATAAGTCATTGCAGATATGATGGAATATGTAATACTTTTCATTTTCATATTTTTATCATAAGGTTGAAATAAATAATATATTACTAAATAATGAATAGAGAAAAATATACTTAATACAATAATAAATATTGGTATTGATATATAGTCTAGAATATTTGTTGTTCCTCCAGATATATACAATAATATAGGTAGTCCGATTGCTATTACTACTGCTGGTATTAGATTTACCTTTGATACTGTTAATAGTCTCGTTTTAAATACATTTAAAATTACTTTCGGATTACGATAAAAATTAAATGTTAACATAGAATGATCACAATTATAAAACATTGCTTGTGTAATAATTGCTCCTCTATTAATAAAATACATTACAATAACAAACCAGGATATATTATTTAATAAAAAATTATTTATGTTTTTTTGTAATGTAGGAGATGTGTTCATCAATATTAATATTGCTATTATTACTATAAATGAGATTGTTGCAAACCATTTAGCACTACGCAATAATATTTCTTTATGTCTTTCAAAGAATATGGTATTAAATAAATCATAGCCTTTTTTACCTTTTAATTTCTTCTCGTCTATCTTCTTATCTTTATCCTTAATATCTACCATTGCTTGTCTTGAATAATCTTTGGATTGTTTGCTATTTAGGGCTGCTACTTTAGTATTAATCCGCTTATAAATCAATTTATAATTATCTACTTTTACTAATCCATAATAACAAACTATAGCAACTGGTATCATTATTATATCTATTAATGCTACTAGTTCATTTGATATTTGTATTCCTATTAACGGTAATAGACAAGCTGCTAAGGATATAAATAATACTGTCCAATATATTGGATAATTATTAATAAGTGGAAATTTATACTTATTATAATGTAAAAGATTTATTCTTTCTCCTAGAAATCTTCCTAAAAACATAAATGTTGTAAATAAAAATATAATTGGACTTTTTATTAGAAACCATAGACAGATACTATGTAAAATAAAATTTATGATTCTATCAGACCAAAAATTTGCCTTCATAAAATTCTTGGCATCCATGTTAAATAATACAATTGAAAAGTATTTTTTTGTACTAGTTGTCAATATTTTATTGTTAATTATAATACCAAGTGCAGTAAAGATAAAATATATATGTAAAATACCTGTAGTAATATTTTTAGGCATTATCCAGTTAGCAAGCATATATATAATCCAGAAATATAATACTTTATATAGTATTACTCTTGCAGTCGACAGAATTATTCCTAGTATTCTAATTACTGCTTTTAATTTTTTACTTTTATATAAACTATTATCAGGGAAAAGCTCTTTAAATATAGGAAGGTGTTTTATACTATATATAAATGAATTAATGGCATAAGTCATATCAATTTTATATGACATTTTTAGTATATTAAACATTTTTTTCTTCCTTTAAACTTTCTATTATTTTATCTTTATATTTTTTAGTATTTAAATTACTTTTCTCTATTAATTCTAGTTTCTGATTATTTAATATTACTATTTCATCACATAAGTCTAATGCTAATTCTAAGATGTGTGTTGAAAATATTAAGATATGATCTTTTTTCATTTTCTTTAATACTTGTTTCATTTCTTCTTGGACTACAATATCTAGTGAGGTTAATGGTTCATCCAATAGTAATACCTTGGGATTAGCTATAAAGTTAATTAACATTTGCATTTTATTTTTCATACCATGCGAATATTCTTTTAATAATTTATCTTGATCTTCTTTAGATATTTTTACTAAATCAAAATAGTCATCTATTGTTTTTTCTTGTTCTAACTTGTCTTTATTAATCTCTAAAAAGAAAGTTAAAAACTCTTTTCCCGTTAAAAATTCTGGTACTGTTGGTGTTGATATTACATACCCTATATCTTCTGTTTTTAGTTTATTTTCTCCATATTCATCAGATAAGATAATAGTTCCAGAATCTATTTCTACATCTTCATTTACACAATTAAAAAAAGTTGTTTTACCTGCTCCATTTCTACCAATTAGACCATATATTTTTCCTTCTTCAAAAGTAAAATCGATATCTTTTAATACCGTTTTTTCTCCATAACTTTTCGTTAAGTTTTTAATTATTAATTTCATTTGATACCTCCTTTTGTATTATATCATACTTTATCTTTTGAATATAGAAAAGCATAACTCTTTTTGGTTATGCTTTTTTTCTTTTTAATATATAGACTATTAATACTGTTCCTATTATTATAGTAAGTCCACCTATTATCATGATCATTCCTGTTGTATTTCTTCCTAAGTTTGGCACTTCTAATAGTTGGATGTTTTCTAGTACTGCTTCTGTAGTTTCATTTTCTGTTACACTTACTCGTTTTTGTACTACGATTGGTTGATAGTTTTCTGGTGTTATTGTTTGTTTTACTGTGTATTCTCCTATTGGTAGTGTTACATTTATTTCACTATTTGTAGTATTCATTCTATATACTATATTTCCAAGACTATCATAGATTGTAATTTCTGCATTCGATAAGTTTTCTTTTGTTTCAGCATCGATTACTTTGATGTTAAGTGTTCCTACTTGTTCTGTATAGTTTAGTTCTAATGGTAGGAATACTTGCTTTGTTTCACTTGCTCCGCAATTGATTAGAGCTGCAGGTTGATCTAGTCCTTTTGTTTTAGTGCTTGGAGAAGATGGTTCATAGTAGTATCGTCCCCAGATATTAAACGTTGCATTTCCAATTATTTCTGCTTTCATGTTTACTGTACCATTCTTTATTTCTGATAATGGTACTCTTAATTTAAATCCTTCTCCTCTTTCAAATTCTTGTTTTTCATTTCCATTTTTATCTACTACTGTTATTGGTGATGAGACCTTTACTTCATAATCTGTAAACATATAGGAATAATCTTTTGTACAATCTGGAGTAATTAGACTTGTTTCTATATAGTCATCGGTTACATAATAAGTAATATTACCAGTATTTATTTCATCTAGTGTACCGTCTGAATCATCACCAGAATTCCACCAATTATTATATCTTTCATACTCTTCTATTTTTTCCACTAGTTTCTTACCATTAGGAGAATTTTTTATCACCACTTGTTCTTCTTCTGTTAAAGTTCCTGACATATACCATAAAAATAATTGAGAATAATAACTATTTTCTTCTTTATTATCGCTGAATTTAGGAATTTCTAATGGATATTCAAAGTTTTTTTTTAATATCTGTTGACTAGATATTTCAATATCTCTATTAAATTGTATTGCGATGTTATTTAGACTTTCTCCATTGGTTCCTGTTACTTCTATATTAGAAAGTAATAGTCCCGGTATGAATTCTAGTGTGTTTGTTTGTTTTAGTGTTACTGTCTTAGGACAATAGTTAAGTATTTCTGCTGCAGCGTAACTAGATTTATTTATCAATAAAGTAATGGAAGTTATCATAATCAATACTGATAAAAAAATTAATCCTTGCTTCTTTTTCATATTTACTCCTCATTTCTTATCTACTCTATCTTATTTAGATTGTATCATTTACTTAGTGTTTTTTCAATTAAAACTCTGTATAAAAAAACTAGGTTATTTTTAGTATTTCCTAGTTCTTAGTTTTTATATCTTTTTTTCTCAAATTAACTCCTACAATTATGCAACCTATAACGAGTACTAATCCACCTATTATCATGATTATTCCTGTTGTATTTCTTCCTAGATTTGGTACTTCTAATAGTTGGACGTTTTCTAGTACTGCTTCTGTAGTTTCATTTTCTGTTACACTTACTCGTTTTTGTACTACGATTGGTTGATAGTTTTCTGGTGTTATTGTTTGCTTTACTGTGTATTCTCCTATTGGGAGTGTTACATTTATTTCACTATTTGTAGTATTCATTCTATATACTATATTTCCAAGGCTATCATAGATTGTGATTTCTGCATTCGATAAGTTCTCTTTTGTTTCAGCATCGATTACTTTGATGTTTAGGTTTCCAACTTGTTCTGTATAATTTAATTCTAATGGTAGGAATACTTGCATCGTTTCACTTTCTCCACAATCGATTAAGGCTAGAGGCAAAATTAATGCTCGTGTGTTTGTGCTTGGAGAAGATAGTTGATACGTTGCCCTGGTATTAAAAGTAGTATTTCCAATTATTTCTGCTTTCATGTTTACTGTACCATTCTTTACTTCTGATAATGGTACTCTTAATTTAAATCCTTCTCCTCTTTCAAATTCTTGTTTTTCATTTCCATTTTTATCTACTACTGTTATTGGTGATGAAACCTTTACTTCATAATCTGTAAACATATAAGAAAAATCCTTTGTACAATCTGGAGTAATTAGACTTGTTTCTATATAGTCATCAGTTACATAATAAGTAATACTATCAGTATTTATTTCATCTAACATAGGAGCGGATTGATTATCAGAATATAGCCAATTATTATATCTTTCATACTCTTCTATTTTTTCTATTAATTTCTTACTATTAGGAGAATTTTTTATTAATTCTTTTTCTTCTTCCGTTAAATTATTTGTTTGATAATCTATATCATTTATCCACCAGAAGAATAATTGGGAATAATAACTATTTTCTTCTTTA
>CALVYD010000018.1 GCA_944371995.1 uncultured Bacilli bacterium | reverse complement strand
AATCACTCTAGAAGAATTTACAGAAGAAGTTAATAACATTGATGATAGACTACAAGAATTAGAAAATAATTTAAAAAATAATGTTCTAACAATAGATGATATCAATCTAGATAGTCCATCTATCTATAAAGATATTGATAAAATAAAGCAAGTAAAATTAAATGATAAATTATTAGATAAGTCATCCATATGGAATAATTTATCTAAACAAAAACAACAAGAACTATGTATGAAATATATTGAGACCATAGATTTAGGTTGTGATGAAAACAGAAAAGTAGTAATTGAAAAAGTAAACTTTAGAAAATCATTTCTAGAAGAATACAGTACCTTATTTACAGAAGGTATTGTTGATAAAAAAGTAACAGTATCTTACGAAGATACCACCAAAATAGTAAGTTTATCTTCTCCTAAAACCGAAAATGAAATAGGAGACTACATCCACAAACTACAAAATTATTATCAAGTAGAGTACTTTAAAATAGAGGTAATCAGAGAAAAAGATGAGACTTTTTATTTAGAATATAGTCCGAATAAAAAGCAAGAAATCATAAAAATAATTCCAATCAAGGATGAAAAGAGATTTAAATCTAATATAGGTTATGGAGTAATAGCAGTATCATAAATAAAAAATACGTGTACATGAATTTCAAAATAATAATGAAATAAATGTACACTTTTTCTTTAAAAATATTTTTAAAATTTCCCAAAAAATGTACAAATCGCCTCAAAAATCTTAAAAAAATAGCCCATTTTGTCAGACATCTGACTGTCAAATAGGCGATTTTAGGTATTTTTGATAGAAATTCTGTTAAACAAAAGTCAGACAATTTAGACATTGTCAGACAATATTAATCTTCTAAAACTTTTATAATACGGTCAAACTCGCCACTGGCGATGTTGTTTGTCAGACACAGTTATCCTGTTTAAAATGGTTTCTCAAAAATGTACATTAAATTCTTGGAAAGTAAAAAAACAAGAACATAAAAATATATGTCAGTTTATATGCAAGATAAAGGAAATTAATGTTATAATATTTACATGTTGGAGTGATCAGGAATGAAGGAGATTTGTACTTTAATTAATATAAGTAATAATTTTATTATAAGATTGTTAACAACACTTGATTCAGATATTTGAAGAGATATATTTATTGGAGTTACAGGATTAATGATTGCAATAATTATATTTATTGCAGAAATTATTTCTAATAAAGATTATGATTTAGAAAAAAGAGTGATTTTAAATAAAACAAAAATTATAAGTAATATGAAATTTTGTATTATTGTATTTTTTTTATTTCTTATTGCTTCGTTAGTCGAAAGTCCATACAAGATTCCAAAAGAAGCAAGTGGTTTTAACTGTCCTTTTTTATACATTATTAATCAAATTGCTCTAAATATCATGATATTAATTTTTTTGTATAGAACATTTAAAATGTTTAAAATCGCTGTTAAATTAAATATTAACAAAGAATATTTTAGTGAAGAGATAGACAAATATGTATGTGATAGAACAGTTCAAATAGAACGAGAAGCAACAGAAAAAAGTCTAAAAAATATAAAAGAATCAAAAAAGCAATTTGAAAACTATATAAAAAAGAATAATATATTATCAAATAATATATTTATATCAGGTTTTAGTGAACACAATTATTTACCTATTTATGCTAAGAAAAAAGGAATAATAAAATCTTATGATTATAAAAAAATTGATATTATAATAGAAAATATAAACAATAATTCAGTAGAGAATCTGAAAGAATATATATCTACAGATAATCCTGTTTTTATATTTGCAAAACAAGTAGGGGATAATTTAGAAAGAAACAATATAGTGGGTTATTGTTTGAAAGGATATAAAGAATATTTCAAAGAGTTTTCAGAATGTATTATTCTTGATCAAAATAGTCTGTATTTAGATGACGAAGTCAAATTAATAAATACAGATATGTTTGCAATGACTAATAATGATTTTCATGAACTATCATATTACGATGAAAATAATAAACTATTTAATTATATAAATCATTTGTATTCAAATAACCTATATGGAATAAAAGAATATGCTATATCACAGTTAAGTGAAACCGCAAGGAAGTTTTATAAAAACAAATTTAAAAATTCTAAGTATGTAAGTTTTTTATCCAATATTCTTTCCTTAGCTTATAATAATGATGATTTTATGTGTTATCAAGAAGTAAGTGGGTTAATCTACTTCTTATATTATCAACAGTTACAAATCACTGGGGCTGATATTAAACAGGTTGCCTATGATTTTTCGAATCAATATTTTAAATTTAATTATTTCTCGGTTAATAAAGGTGAAGATACAAGATATTATGATCAATTAATGGCAAATTTATTAAAGTTTATTTGCGGTTTAATTAAAGAAAAAAGATTTGATGCCATTCCTGTAGTATTTAAAAATGTATTATTGGAGCAAACTTCTTTTTTAGACGAGGAAATTAATCAAAAAGAAATTATAAATTTTCAGTTTGCATGTGGAATAATTTATAGTTTGATTTTATATACAAACGCTAATAAAGTAAATGAGCAAGATAGAGAAATAATTATAAAAATCATTGATTGGAGTCGCAGTTATTTTGTGAATATCTATAATGCATGGGAAATAATAATAAATTTCAGAACCTATTTTAATACATTGTCATCTGTTCAAAGAGTATACAATCATTTTGACTTGGATTTTGTTGATCATAAATATTCAAGTAGTTGGTCTAGTTGGAGTATGGACGAAAAATTGATATTGAGAGAGTTTTTGTGCACTTATAAAATTTTTTATATTGATAAAGATAATATAGATTTTGAAAAGATTACTAAAAATGATAAATTTTACTTTGAACAATTATTAGAAACTTTTAAGAAAAACGAAAAAACAAAATTAGAAAAATATTTAAAACTAGATTTTGAAAACATTTATGAAGATTCTTTATTAGTAGCAATTAGTTATGCAGAACAAAAGGAAAAAGAATATTTCAAACAAAATAAATTGGATAAAGAAAAAGTAGACACCTTAAAAAAAATAATAATAGAAGAGATTTATCAAAATAATAACTTAGAATCTTATTTATGTAATAATGAAAAAATAGAAAATTGTGATAAAAAATTGAAAAGAGTAGTTGGTATTAATCAATTGTTACCAAGAAAAGTTTTTTTTAAAGAAATAGGAGGTTACGAAAGTATAGCAAAGCAGTTTGGGTCAGCATTCAAAAAAAGGCAAAAAGAAGAATTCATCAAAAAAATTGAAGATGTTTCAGAAGCAGTGAATGAAGATATTAATAGTTTGTTAAATCACCTAGAAAACTTAGAAAATTATGTATTAATAACAAATAATATTAATTGCCGGCACATTAAGAATTATGATAGGAAACATAATAATATAACAATTAATAATAAGAAAATAGATGTATTAATTTTACCTGAAACATCAAATATGTATTTAATCGAAAAGCAATATTTACCGATATTGCAATACTGTTCGTTTGATGAAAATTTCTCTCAACAATATATAGAAGATGTTGGGCTATACTATGAATTTAACGATTGTTCCGCAAACGAAACTTTAAGAAATGAGCTAATCAAAAATACAAGGTGGTTAGCAGAAAAAGGGGATGTTTACGAACAACATGAATATTTAAAACAACAATGTCAAATTAGAATATTTTTATCATTTAGATATAAAAAAGTGAAAAGTTCAAAAGCATTAAAATTTACTATTAGTGATGAATGAAACACTTGAATATATGAAACGAGATTATATACAAATTTTTTTAAATTCTAGTGTTAATTCTTATTACTAGAAGAACTAAAATTTATAAGATAATATTATATGTGATATAACTATATGATAGCAATAAGCAGATAATTTAAATCCAGTTAAAAATTCAAAGAAAACATTGTGAAAATTATTGGGTAAACTATCACTGAAGAAAATGAAATTTATATATAAATATCAAAGAAAATAAAATTCACTTAATTACGAATGTACTTTTTGAATTAAAGATGTTGCAGTGAAGAAAATACTTTTGCAATGTTTTTTTATGATTTAAAAAAAAGCTAAATCATGATATAATTTAATAAAAAAGAAGCGGAAGTGACGTTATGAGTGGAAATAGTGGTTTAAAAACTGCAAATAAAAATAAAAAAGATGAATTTTATACTCAGTTAGTTGATATAGAAAAAGAACTAAAATATTATACATCCTATTTTGAAAATAAAACAGTTTTTTGCAATTGTGATGATCCTTTTGAATCCAATTTTTTTAAATATTTTGCACTTAATTTTAATAGATTGAAATTAAAAAAACTTATTGCTACATGTTATGCTGGCTCACCAATTATAACAGAACAACTATCTTTATTTGAGATTAATGGATTGGTTCTTGATAAAAAGAATCCTAAGAAACCATATAAAATTGAAATAAATGAAATTAGTGACATGAATCAAGATGGTGCTGTGGATTTAACTGATGTAGAATATTTAATTAAAAATAAGAAAAATATTTTAACTCTACTAGATGGTGACGGAGATTTTAGAAGTGAAGAATGTATAAAACTATTAAAAGAAGCAGATATTGTAGTTACAAATCCACCGTTTAGTTTATTTAGAGAATATATTGCACAATTATTTAAATATAATAAAAAATTTTTAATAATAGGAAATGTTAATGCAATTACTTATAAAGAAATTTTTTCGTTGATTAAGCAAAATAAAATATGGTTAGGATCAAGTATTCATAGTGGGGATAGAGAATTCAGGGTTCCCAATGACTATCCTTTGAAAGCAGCGGGCTTTCGAGTTGATGAAAAGGGAAATAAATACATAAGAGTAAAAGGAGTTAGATGGTGGACAAACTTAGATTATAAAGAACGTCATGAAGATTTGATTTTATATAAAAAGTATAATGAAGAAGAATATCCTTATTTTTGCAATTATAATGCAATTAATGTTAATAAAACAACAGATATACCATGTGATTATAAATATGAAATGGGTGTTCCCATCACTTTTATGGATAAATTTAATCCAGAGCAATTTAAAATTAAAGCATTAGGAATCGTTGGAAGTTGTACATTTACAAATAATAGAAAAATGGAGATATTGGATAAAAATGGAAAATCAACTGGTAAATATACAATTAATGCAAAGGGTACATTATACAGAAAGTTCAATCCAAAGGCAGACAAAGTACCAAATTTTAAAGATGTTATTACAGGAGAACTATACTCTAGCATTTATGCAAGGTTAATTATTGAAAAGATTGATAGAGGTGAGAATAATGGAAATTAAGTTACATGAAATTCCAATAAGAGATATTGTGGATAAATATGAAGATAATCAGGAAAATGGGGTTGTTGGTTATCATGGAAAACTTGATATTAGGCCACCATTTCAAAGAGAATTTATCTATAATGAAAAAGAAAGAAATGCAGTTATTGACACAGTAAATAAAGATTTTCCACTGAATGTTATGTATTGGGTAAAGAATGGAAATAATTATGAATTGCTCGATGGACAACAAAGAACATTAAGTTTATGTCAATATGTAAATGGAGATTTTTCAGTTAACTATCGAGGTTTTGAAAATTTGACAGTCGATGAACAAAATAAAATTTTAGATTATAAACTAATGATTTATATTTGCGAGGGAACAGATAAAGAAAAGTTAGATTGGTTTAAAATAATAAATATTGCTGGAGAAGAATTAACAAATCAGGAGCTAAGAAATGCTATGTACACAGGAAATTGGTTGTACGACGCAAAACGACATTTTAGTAAAACTTCCTGCCCTGCATATCAAATTGGTGAAAAATATATGAATGGATCAACTATAAGACAAGATTATTTGGAAACAGTATTAAAATGGATTTCAGCAAGAGAAAATAAAACAATCGAGGATTATATGTCGGTACACCAACATGATGATGATGCTAATGAATTATGGATGTATTATCAAAATGTAATAGATTGGGTAAAAAGAACATTTCCTAATTATCGAAAAGAAATGAAAGGTATTGATTGGGGATTATTATTTAATGTATATAAAGAGAAAAAATATAATTCAGATAAATTAGAAGAAGAAATTATTAAGTTAATGCAAGATGATGATATTACAAGTAAAAAGGGAATATACCTATACTTAATTACTGGTAAAGAAAAATATTTAAGTATTCGTTCTTTTACAGATAATCAAAAACGAGAAGCATATGAAAGACAAAAAGGTATTTGTAATAATTGTAGGGAACACTTTGAAATAGAAGAAATGGAAGCAGATCATATAACACCATGGCATGCTGGAGGAAAAACTACTTCTGATAATTGCCAAATGTTATGTAGAGAATGCAATAGAAGAAAATCCGGTGTATAACTTTTAGGAGGGGTGAATATGAAATTAATTTCGGCTAAAATTTTCAACTATAAATCGTTTAATAATAAGCAAAATTATTTGTTTATATCAGATTTAAATGTTATAGTGGGAAAAAATGAATCTGGAAAATCTAATTTAGTAGAAGCCCTAGGAAATGTTGGAAAAATAGGTTATACAACTAAATCATATTTTGACAACAAAAATAGAATTAATAATGAAGAAGTAAATATAGAGTTAGTATTTAAGCCTGGTGAAAATGATGATATTTTGTCAGGATACACAGATAATATTACACTAAATATATGTAATTACGGCATTTGCAAATATGATAAAAAATTCGGAAACTATGTTTGTGAAAATGATAATATTAGACAAATTGTTAATGCATTAACTGAATTTAGACAAGAAAAAAAGATTCCAATATCAAAACCAGAAAATTTAAGAATACTTAATAATATATTTGATAGCATTGAACAACTTTCTTCTAAAATGCTGGTGATTCCTGATGGATATAATGAGTTTACAGATAGACTAAGAAATATTCACAATCCTGTTTTAGATCAACTATGCACTATCCTTGATAGCTTATTTGAAGCAGTTAATAACATTTATTCATGCTTCCCAGAAATTTTAATAGTAAAGGATATTGGATTAAAATCATCATATAATATTAAGCAATTTAAAGACGAAATAGCATTGGGAAAAGAGTCGATTCTATTTGAATTTTTAGACATTTCTAAAATTTCATATGAAGAATTGGAAAATTTAATTGTCATAGACGATCCTGTAACAATAAAAAATAAGATGGATCAGTTTAATACACTGATTAAAAATAATTTTGTAGATAAATTTAATGAAAATTATACACAAGAAGTTACCGATATTTTTTTAATGATAAATAATGCAACTTTACAAATATTAATAAAAACCAAAGGGAATTATTTAAGATATGATGAAAGAAGCAATGGACTAAAATGGTATATAAGTATATTTATTCAATTGATGTTTAGAAATAAAAATAAAAATCATATAATAACCAATAATATTATACTTTTAGATGAACCCGGAGTATATTTGCATTCTATTGCACAAAAAGAATTAGTTCAACTATTTAAAAATTTATCAAGACAACACAATCAAATAATATATACAACTCATTCTCCATCTATGATTGACTTCAGTTGTATACAAGATATTAGAGCGATTGAAAAAGATGAAGATGGTAACAGTTGTATTTATAATAAACTATCAGAATTCCCGATTGAATCAAAGACAAAGCAAGAAACTATCACTCCAATAATTCAGGCGATGGGATATCAACTAACATTTAATGTCGGTGCTAATTATCAAAAATTAAACATTATTGTTGAAGGAATAACAGATTATTTTTATTTAAGTTCATACCTAAAATATCAAAAAGACGATTCATATAATATTATTGCTAGTACAGGTGCTAATAATATTCCTGCTATTGCATCAATTTTGTATGGGTGGGGTTGTAAATTTATAATTATATTGGATCATGATAGTAAAGGACGTAGTATATATGATTCAATAAAAGATACTCAAATGCCTTATATAGACAAAGTGTTATTTATAGATGGAAAAGAGTATTGTAAAACGATTAATTTTGAGATAGAAGATTTATTTTCTGATAATGATAAAAATCATTTAAATATAGTGGCTTCAGATTATAAAGAGAGAAAATACTTTTATGCATATGGCTGTCTAGAAAAGGTAATGGCTAACGAATTGAAGTTAGATAAACTAACAATTTCTAATTTTGAAAAAATATTTAATAAAATAGAAGTATTAAAATAATTTTATATTATATGAGGTGATACGATGATAAAACATACAGATCCATATAAAATTTCTCAAATATTTTCTAATGAAAGAAGTATTTTATATAATATTCCAAAATATCAAAGAGAATATACATGGGGCCAAAAAGAATGGGGATTATTGTTTAACGATGTTATAGAAAATGATTATGGTTATTTTTTAGGCTCTATTATTTGTGTTGATAATAGTACAAGTGCAATGAGTGATGCAATATTAGAAGTAATTGATGGCCAACAAAGGATAACTTCACTTTCTATATTGCTAATTACATTGTATGAAAAGTTATGTAAATACAAAGAACAATTAGATGAAGATCAAATAACAGATTTAAACAATATCAAACGAGAATTAGTGGTAAGAAGAGATGGAAAAAATATTCCAAGATTGACACTACAAGTTCAAAATCATAATAGAGATGATTATTTTAGTCTACTATGTGAAAAAAGTTTTTTATTAGATTATGAAAGGAAAAACAATGCAGGAAATAGAAGAATATATAAAGCATATAATTATTTTTCAAATTTAATAGATAAATATATAGAAGAAATAAAAAGTGAATATTCAGATAAAAAGAACATTGAGATTTTATTTGAACTAGTTAATAGATTTAATTCAGCAGTCTTGGTATCAATTGAAGTAGAAACACATAAAGATGCTTATATGTTATTTGAATCATTAAATAATAGAGGAGTTCCTTTATCAGCAATCGATTTAATAAAGAATTTATTAATCAGTGTTTCAGATGCAGATGGAAATTCAGAAGAATGTTATTCAAAATGGAAGAAAATATTAGCATATTTAAGCGATGATTACAGTGTACAGGAAAGATTCTTTAGACAGTTTTATAATGCCTATAGAGATGAATTAAATGAGCCATATAAAACAGAAGGAAAAATAAAATATGCTTTAGGACCTCTAGCAACTAAAACAACATTATTAGATATCTATGAAAAAATAATTAAGACTGATTACAGAAAAATTTTAAATAGAATTGAAAAAGAAGCTAAAAATTATTCTATTTTAATCAATAATGCTAATGAAGATGATAGTATTGAAAAACTAGAAAAGCCATTATTTAATTTAGATAAAATTCAAGGTGCCCCATCATATATTTTACTTTTATATTTATTATCAAATAAAGATAGATTGAATTTAGATAATGATATTATTGCGAATATTATCAATTATTTAACAAAGTTTTTTGTTAGAAGAAATATTACAGATTATCCAAACACAAGAAACTTAACAAAAATATTTATGGATTTAGTATCCTTGATTGCAAATAAACAAGGAGCAGATATATATGATTTAATTGTTAATAATCTAAAAAACAACTCGTCTTCTGATGAAATATTTGAGGAAAAACTAAAAGGATCAATATATTTGGATAATCCAGATGCTACAAGGTTCTTATTATGTTATTATGAAGATAAATTTAAAACTAATGAAATATATACAAATCTATGGAGTAGAGATAAAAGCAATAAATATGTTTGGACAATAGAACATATTTTTCCTGAAGGAGAAAATATCCCAACTGACTGGATTGATATGATAGCAAATGGTGATAAAGATTTAGCAATTGAATATTTAAATAGATATACTCATACTCTAGGAAATTTAACTATAACAGGATATAATCAAAACTTAAGTAATTTGTCTTTTGAAAAGAAAAAAAATAGAGTTAATAAGGATGGAAATTATATTGGGTATAGAAATGGATTGAAGCTGAATGAAGATGTAGTTAACAAAGATGCTTGGCATATTGATGATATAAAAATGAGAACAAATAAGTTAGTAGATTTTTTTATGAAAGAGTTTGAATTATAAAATGAAGGAGGCAAAAGTTGTTATAATCGTATCAACTATATTATTAATTATTCTAATGCCCCTAGGAGCTTATTACTACTTTGCTTCCGAATTTATTTATAATATTTTAATTAGTATTATAACTGGAATTGTTGTTACGATTATAACATCACTTTGTCAGTATTTTGTTATGAAAGAAAAGATAAAAAATAATATTTTCAACTGTTATTTTGATATGTATAAGGCGATATATGTTTCAAAGCATAAAAAGGCGTTATTTCATTATCCGGTGTTAAATATTTATAAAAGATTATTAGTATTTTCTGATGAATTATCAAAAAATCTTTCTGAGTATTCTAGTTTCTATCCAACCACAAGGAATAAATTATACAAAAAATTGAATCCGACTTTAAATCCTAATTTTGATAAATTTAATATTAAAAATCTTTCAAAATTAATTTTACCATTAAATTCAAAAAGATTTAAAGAGCTAATTATGCCAATGCAAGAAACATTAGAAAAGATTTTAAGAGAAATAAATGTTAAAAAATTTGAAAAAGAACTGATGGAATATAAAAAAATATATAAGGTTTTAAATAAATAAAAAGAGGTGTTGCCATATAGCTTACGATTTTTCATTAACAGGAGAGAAATTCAAAAAATTGTATTGGAATTATTATAACTTACTTGAACAAGATTTTATAAATACACTGCGATATGTTGCATTAGATTATGATAATTTTGATTGTTTTTCAAATGAGTATATAAAATTACTAGAATTAATTTGCTCAGAAGTGGAAAACATTTTGAAATGTTTATGTGGAACAAAGAACCAAAATATAAAAGATTATAGAGAAAAAATAATAAAAATTTATCCCGAAATAGTCAATGAACAAGTGTATATAGCAGAAATAAAGAAGTACAAGTGTATTCCCTTTAAAGAATTTGAAAATAAAAATGCCCCAGATTGGTGGAAAAACTACAATTTTGTAAAACATAATAGACTAGTTAATTATAAAAAGGCAACACAAAAAAATGTATTAGATTCGTTAGCAGCTTTATTTTTACTTGAACAAATATTATCTAGTAAAATAAAAAGTAAAAACTGCATCATTTTAAATTCAAACCTTTTCTATATTGAAAGAAAAAATAACACTTTTGATATGAGGTATATATGAGTACATGTACAGATGAAGAGTTAGAAAGGGCTATAGAAGAAAGTAATTGACATAGCTAATTAATAAATAAATTTCTTTATTAATCATAAAATGATGTGTAAGAAATAAAATATAACTTGCAATCTCCTGCAAACAGAGCTAACATACACTACAAGGAATCGATTTCTACTTAATTATTTTAAAAGATGACTTTCATCGCCCTAAAATAAAAAGATCGAAAAGACTATTATCGCAACACATTAGTCCAACTAAAAAAATAATCACATAGAAGCATAATTATATTTATGTTATACTCTAACTACAAGGAGTGATTGCATGATAGAAAATAAACAACTATCTTTACGACCTATGATGAAAATATCAGAGTTAGTGCCATATTTAAAAGAAAAAAACATAAAATTTGAAAAATGTAGTGAATGTGAAGCTGAAAAATATTTAAGAGAAAATAATAATTATTATAATGTTACTGCATACAAAAACAATTTTGCAAAATATCAGTGTGGTGAATTTACTGGTAAATATATAGATTTAGATTTTGCATATTTAAAAGATATAGCAATTATTGATTACAGAACAAGATTGATTTTATTTAAAATGATTATAGATATAGAGCATTATCTTAAAATAAGAATATTAAATAGTATAGAAGAAATTAAGAATGAAGAGGGATATAACATTGTAAACCTCTATTTAGAAAAAGATTTTAATGATGAAAAATATCCAAGGAGAGTTCATGATAGTATTAGAAAAAAAGTTAGTAACGATTATTATCAAAAAATCTTTTCTAAATATGATTTAAATAAAGACGAAAAAATTGAAAATATACCAATCTGGGAATTTTTGGAAATTATCACATTTGGAGAACTTATTAATTTTTTTGAGTTTTATACGAGTACATATAAGTTGGAAGATAATAAATATATATTTATTTTAAGAGAAGTAAATAAATTAAGAAATGCTGTTGCACATAACTCTTGCGTTTTATCAGAACTTGATAAAAAAGATAATCATTATAAACCAGATACTTTAGTAACTAATTATTTAAAAAGTTGTGGTATTGGTAAAGAAAACAGAAAGACCAAGCTTTCAAATTCTAGAATTAGACAAATTACTTATACATTATATTTATTTAATATTATTGTCACTAGCGATGGTGTAAAGCAAAATATAAATCATGATATCACAAAATTATTTTATAAGCGTATAATATTAAATAAAGAATACTATAATAGTAATGAACTATTAAAGTCTATCTATAATTATTTTAATAAAATCATAGAAAAAAATTATAGAAATCCAGATGAATAGTTTGACATAGATATTTCTTTATGATATATTATCTATGCAAGGAAAAAATGTTAAATCATTTTTGTAAGGGGTCTATTTTAGGATAGAGCCCTATTTTTTTATATTCCTACAGAGAGTTACACATATGCAGGAAATCGCTTTTAATTTAATTATTGTAAAAGATAGTATTAATATCTATAGATAAAAACAGACTTCACTAGACTTAAATGAAGTCTTATTTTTTGCTATAATATATCTAGGTGATAATATGACTATAAAAGAATTAGAAATTGCATTATTAAACTCTTATTCACAAGAGCTTTGCTATGAAAAAGTAAGAAATCATTGGACAGAAGATAATAAAACACTAGGTATGTGTGCTATAACAACACTAGTAGTAAATGACTATTTTAAAGGTGATATTGCAAAAATAAAAGTAGAGGGAATTAGTCATTATTTTAATATCATAGATAATAAAATAATAGACTTAACTAAAAAACAATTTAAAAGTGAAATAGACTATAATGACTATAAAATAATAAATAGAAACGACTTATTAACAGAAGATACAAAAAATAGATATCAAAGCCTAAAAGAAAAAGTAATAAAAGAATTGCTGCAGAGAATAGATCAGGAAATATATCAATGTGCTTTATGTAAAAATCTTGTAGAGAAGTTTCCTAATCTTAGTACTGTATACTTAGGTAAAAATAACGATATTGTCCTAATTGGTGAAGCACCTGCAAATAATGGTTGGAGAAAAAGTCATATGTTATGGAAAGATATCAATGGCAAAATATTACCAAGTGGAGTAATTCTACAAAAATTATTTGATATCATAAATAAAGATATATTTGAAACAACATTCCTAGAATCGGTAAAATGTTTCCCTGTAGAAAGAAAAAATCTAAAGACTTGTTCTAAAAATTGTAAACAAATTATGGAAAAACAATTAGAAATATTACAACCAAAACTAATCATAACACTAGGAGAATTTCCTACAAGAAGTCTCTTAGATTTCAAATTTAAAAAATACCAAGAAGTAGTAGGTAATATATATGAAGTAAATGGATACAAAATATTACCAATCTACCATCCAAGTCCCATATCTCCAAAAAGTTATAAAGGAAATATTCCAATATTCCAAATGCTCTATGAAAAACAAAAGAAGGATTAATTAAATAAAAAGAGTAGATAACTTATCTCCACTGTAACTTCAAAAAAATTAATATTGATAGTTTACACCAATCATTGCTAATTTTTTTCCTAATTTTTTAAAATTTTATAAAAGTGCTATAATAGAAAAGAAGGAAATGATTATATGAAAATTAGAAATATGAAAAAAGAAGTGCAGTCATTCTCTGACAAAGAACTTTTAAAAGATTATCAAAAATTAGCAACGTTATCCCATGAAGAATTACTAAAACAATTACATACAACTATAGCAGGATTAACAGAAGAACAAGCATCTAGCCATTTAAATAAATATGGACATAATATTATAAAAGAGGAAAAAGTAAAAAAATGGTATCATTTTCTATTAGATTCATATAAAGATCCATTTATTTATATTTTGACCATTCTTGCAATTATTGATTTATGTTTAGGAGATATTCTAGGAGCAATTATCATTGCGGTATTAGCAATCATTAGTACCACTATCAGACTAGTTCAAGATTATTCTGCTTATAAATTTGACCAAAAATTAAAAAACAAAATTTTTACTAGTGCTAATGTATTAAGAAATAACAAAGCCAAGGAAATAAAAGCAAAAAATATCGTTGTAGGTGACATTGTAGAATTAAATGCCGGAACTATGATTCCTGCCGATGTACTTTTACTAGAAACAAATGATCTCTTTATCAACCAGTCTGTGTTTACAGGCGAAAGTATTCCAGTAGAAAAAAGAAGTCTATATGAGGATAGTGATAGTGTATTAACTATGTCAAATATATGCTTAATGAGTTCAAGTGTTGTTAGTGGTAGTGCACAAGCAGTAGTAATTGCTACAGGAAAGAACACATATATAGGAAAAATGTCTACAGAAATGAATCAGGAGCAACCAATTACCAACTTTCATAAAGGCATGAATGCCGTTAGTAAAACATTAATCACCTATATGGTTGTCATTACAATAGCAGTCTTTATTTTAAATACTTTACTTCATCAAAATTTATTAGATGCTTTATTTTTTGCTATCTCAGTTGCAGTAGGAATCACACCAGGAATGTTACCAATGATTGTCAATGTTAATCTCTCTAAAGGAACCAAAACACTAGCCAAGAAAAAGACTTTAGTAAAACACATAGAAGCAATCGAAAATCTGGGAGCTATCGATATTTTATGCACAGATAAAACAGGAACTTTAACACAAAATCAAATTACATTACAATATTATCGAAATGTTACAGGTCAAGAAGATGAAATGATATTAAAATATGCTTATTTAAACAGTAATTATAGTACAGGAATAAAAAATATCGTTGATAGAGCAATATTAAGTTATGCAACAGACCATGATATTCCCAATAAAGTTAAGAACTATAAAAAAATTGATGAAATTCCTTTCGATTATAATCGACGTATGGCTAGTGTAGTTGTAAAAAATGAGGAAAATATTCGAATTTTAACAAAAGGAGCAATTACAGAAATATTAAGTAAATGTACAAAAGTAAAATATAAAAACAAAATATCAGAATTAACAGATGAAATAAAAAATAAAGTAACAAAAGATGTAGAAGAATTAGTATCAAAAGGAATGCAAGTAATTGCTTTAGCAGCTAAAAAAGAATATAATGGTCAAAATAAATTTAATATAGAGAATGAAAAAGAATTAATTTTATTAGGATATATTGCATTTTTAGATCCGCCTAAAAAAGATGTAAAAACAATTTTAAAAGAATTAAAGAACATAGGGATAACAACAAAAATATTAACTGGTGATAATCCTGCAGCAACTAAAGCAATTTGTCTAGAAGGTGGTATTCCTACAGATGAAATTTTATTGGGAGAAGATATTGAAAAATTAACAGAGAAAGAATTATCACAAAAAGTAGAAGAAGTTAATGTATTTGCTAGATTAACACCGATTCAAAAGGAAAGAATAGTGCTAACACTAAAGAAAAATGGACATGTTGTAGGATATATGGGAGATGGTGTAAATGATGCCCCTTCATTATCAGAAGCAGATGTCGGAATTAGTGTAAATTCTGCTACAGATATTGCAAAAGAGGCAAGTGATATTCTTCTGCTAGAAAAAAGCCTAAAAGTTATATATGATGGAATTCTAGAAGGAAGAAAAGTATATGGTAATATTATGAAATATATGAAGATGGCATTATCAGCATCATTTGGAGATGTCTTCAGTGTTTTTCTAGCAAGTATTTGCTTACCATTTCTTCCCATGATTCCAATTCAATTTTTATTGCAAGATCTTCTTTATGATTTATCACAAATAGCCATTCCATTTGATAATGTAGATAAAGAATTCTTAGAAAGACCTCACAAATGGGATACAAGTGACCTAAGAACATTTATGAATGTAATGGGAATAACTGCATCTGTAATTGATTTAATTGCCTTCGTTATTTTCTGGTTTGCCTTAGGATTTAATGATATCAGTCATCAGACTTCTTTCCAAACAGCTTGGTTTATAGAAGGTGTTATTTCACAAACGATGATTGTACACTTTATTAGAACAGAAAAAATACCATTTATCGAATCAACTGCTAATAAATGGTTATTATTATCCACATCACTATGTATTATTGCATCCATGATATTGCCTATTATATTTATAAATATACTACAATTCCATTTTACAACATTACCATTAGCATTTTATTTATATGTTATTATTCTTATGGTGTTATATGCAATACTTGCAGAAATTGTAAAAAGATTTTATATTAAGAAACATCATAGATGGTTATAAAGTGATAAATATATAAATACTGCTTTCGATATTATTTATTAAAAGAGTAAAATATGAAATATGGATAATGAAAAGAGAAATTTAAAAAAGGAGTCACAATATAATGAAACATGAACTAGAAAAAGTAGAACTAACAAATATGTGTATGATTTTAAATGAGATTACTAATAAAATGTTAGTACAAGTAAGAGATAAAAATGATTGGAATGGAATCTCTTTCCCAGGAGGCCATATAGAAAAAGGAGAATCGATTATTGCTTCAGTAATAAGAGAAGTAAAAGAGGAGACGGGACTAGATATAAAAAATGTAATACCTTGTGGATTTAAAGACTGGTATGATTTTGAAAAAGAAAAAAGGTATCTTGTGTTCTTATTCAAAACCACTTCTTATACTGGAAAAGTATTACCAGAAACAAGAGAAGGAAAAAATATTTGGATGACAGAACAAGAAATAAAAGCATCTTCCAATATAGCGAGCGATTTTGAAGAAATGCTAGATATTTTCCTAGAAGAAAAAACTTATAAAGAATTCTTCTACGAAGATAATAAATCAAAAGATGAATCAAAAAGATGGATAAAAAAATTTTATTAAAAAAAGTATCATGAAAAATCCATATCAAAATTTATAAAAATAACCTATTTGATTAATATTTCTACATTTTAATATTGGAATATGATACAATAAAGAAAAGACATTGAGATAAAGGGCTAGTACAGACTTTATATAGTTTTGTATTGGCCTTTTTATATTTTTGTATTTGCAGTAAGGAGTGATAGTGTGCAAAATAAAAAGAATTATATATTAGGTTTAGATATTGGTATATCTTCGGTTGGTTGGGGATTATTAGAACTAGATACAAACCGCCAGCCATTCAAAATATTAGATACTGGAGTCAGAATATTTACACCAGGAGAAGTACCAAAAACAGGAGCAAGTAAAGCATTAGAAAGAAGAGAAAAACGTGGAGCAAGAAGAATTATTCAAAGAAGAGAATATAGATTAGATAGAGTACGTCTACTATTATCAGAAAGTGGATTTATTACAAGTTATCCAAAAGATATATTACCAAGTGAAAGAGAAGAATACTTAACACTGGTGTATGATAAAATGCTACAGGACTATTATCAAAATAAAAATACGAACCCGTATGAGATAAAAGTAAAAGCACTATCTCAAAAGTTAAGTAACGAGGAGCTATCAATTATTTTAGTGCATTATGCCAAACACCGCGGGTATAAATCAAATCGTGAAGACAATACAGATACAACAGGTGAAACAGGAAAAATAAAAAAAGCAATTGAAGATAATAAAAATAGAATGGAAGAAAAACATTATAGAACAGTAAGTGAAATGTTCTTAGAAGATGACAAATTTAAGAATAAAATTCGTAATAGTACTGATGATTATAAAATGTCAGTTACTAGAGAAATGTATGAGGAAGAAATAAAAAAAGTTTTAGACGCTCAAGCAAAATTTGGATTAATTGATAATATTTTTATGCAAAAGTATTTAGAAATATGGAGCAGCCAAAGACACTATTCAAAAGGACCAGGCTATTATTTTTATAAAGAAAATGGTGTGTTAAAAAAGAAAATATCGCCATATGGAGATGAAAAAAGTTTAATTGCTAGAATGACAGGATATTGTAAATTTGATCAGCAACCAAGAGCACCAAAATGTGCACCATCTGCAGAATTGTTTGTTTTATTAGAAAAACTTCTTAATTTAAGATATAGAACTACAGATGATTATCAAAATTTATCACCAGAGGAAATAGAAAAAATACTAGACACTGCAAAAAAGAAAGAAAAGATAACTTTTAAAGATATTGCTAAAGTGTTAAAACTAGAAAATGTAACATTTAAAGATAATTCATTAAGTAGAAATGATTATAAAAAATGTTTAGATAAAATAAAAGAAGAATTAGAAAAACCAAAAGATGAAAGAATAGATTATAATCAGTTAACCGAAGAAGAAAAAGAAAGATATAATGATATTATAAATGAAAAGAAATTAGCAAATACTGTTGGAGGATTAAAAACCTATAATATATTTAGAAAAGCTTTTACTAAATGGAATCCAGTTGAATGGGATAAAATAAAAGATAATTTTGAATTATTAGATGAAATAGCAACTATTCTAACGGATTGTAAATTAAACGAAGACATTAAATCAGAAATAGAAAAAAGTAATTTAATAGATAATTCTTATTATGAAGTTATTGTTAATTTGCCTAATTTAAAAGATCATATTATGCTTTCTTTAAATATTGTATACCAAATCATTCCTTTAATGTTACAAGGAAATAGATATGATGAAGCAATGATGAAAAAGAAGTTCGACCACGCACAACCATTAAATAAAATAGAGAAAGCAGATTTATTACCAGCAATTACTAAAGATGAAGGGATTAATAATCAAAGAGTATTAAGATCTTTAGCACAAAGTAGAAAAGTGATAAATGCCATTATAAAGAAATATGGTCTTCCAAAAGAAATAAAAATAGAAACAGCAAGAGAATTAGCCAAATCTAGAGATGAAAGAAATAAAATAGAAAAAGAACAGCAAGAAAAATATGAACACAATATAGATGCAAAAAATCATTTGGTTGATATATTACCAAATATATTTAAAAAAATAGATTATGTATCTAGTACAGATTTATTAAAATATAATTTGTGGAAAGAGCAAGGAGAAAGATGTGCTTATAGTTTAGAAAAAATATCTATAGAAGAATTATTTGATAAAAACTTAGTGCAAATTGATCATATTTTACCTTATTCTAGAACCTTTGATGATAGCTATTTTAATAAAACATTAGTTTTCTCAAAATATAATCAAGAAAAAAGAGAACAAACTCCATATGAATGGTTTGGAAAAACATCTAAATGGAATCAATTTAAAAATTATATTAGTTCACTAAATATTTCTGATAGAAAAAAAGATAATTATTTGCTTGAAAACCTAAGCGAAAAAATAGCGAGTGCTATGAGAAATCAAAATTTAAATGACACAAAATATATAAGCAAATATCTTGTAAGCTTTGTAAAAGCACATTTAAATGTAGAAAAAGTATCTTCCTATAGTGGAGCAATTACAGGAAAATTAAGAGGAAGATGGGGCCTTAATGGATTAACGCATAGTTTAGAATCCTCTAATTATCGTGTTAAAACTAAAAGCTATGAAGAGTTAAAGAAAAATCGTGAAAATCATTTGCATCATGTTATGGATGCTCTTGTAATTGCATCTATTACAAAATCTTTACAAGATAAGATTATAGAATTTGAAAAGCTTTCAAGATTTTTAAATAATAAAACCATTGATCAATTACAAGAATATACGGATGAAAATAATTTTGATATAACACCATTTGCTAATAAAGAAGGAGAAATATCTAAAGAAAGTATAAAGAAATATATTGAAGCAGGGTTAAAATCTGGTCAATTAAAAACTAGAAAACATACTCCATTATATTATTTATCTTATCCATTACCATATAAAAATTTTACAGAAGAAGCTATTTTAAGAGTGTATGAAAGAGATAAAAATGTATTAAGAGAAAAACTAAAAACAGATATAGGAACTTATAATCAAGAAGAACTTAATTGTGTACATCCGATTTATCCGTCTTTTGCTAAACCTAAATTAAGTGGAGCTCTACATAAAGAAACAATCAGTGGATATAAAAAAGAAAGAAATTTATTAACAAATAGAATAGATTTAAATAAAACCACATTTACTATGAAAAAGTTAGATGAAATTATGGATATAGATGGTGGCAGTAAAGAGGTTTATAATACTATAAAAAATTGGCTAACAAGTTATAATAACGGTAAGGAAGCCTATGATGCACAAGGATATCCAAGAAATAAAAAATCTGGTAATCTTATTAAGAAAATAAAAATTACAACAGAATACAATTATAAAGGACATTTTGTAAAGAATGGATTTGTAGAAAAAGAAGATATATATCAAATAGATATATATAAAAAAGAAGGAGAAGATAATTTATATTTTGTGGGATATGATCTATTTGATTTGTCTTTGATTAAAAAGGGTAGAAACTTTGATGTTATTTTATGGTATGGGCAAGGTAATTCAAAGGAAAATTTAACGTATAATGAATTGAAAATGCAATATCAATTTTATTTAAGTTTAGGAAGAAATCAATTGGTTGAAATTACTAAGAAAGATGGAACAATTGGTATAGGATATGTTGTAGGCTTCTCTAGTGGATTGTTTGAAATAAAAAGTATGCTAGGCGACGGAAGAGATTTATATGGAAAAAACAAATTGTTTAGTAAGGAAAGATCTCAATATCAATTGACCACTTCAACAATTGAATCTATAAAAAAATTAAATATCTCAATTTTAGGTGAAATCAATGGGGTATAGACAAGTAATTATCAAGAAAAGCGAGAAATTACATTTACATGACAACAATTTAATTGTTCAAAGAGGAGAACAAGAGTTAAAAGTACCTCTAGAAGATATTAATTTTATATTAATTGAAGATAATACTACAGTGGTAACAACAAAGTTACTAGCAGAAATAGGTAAATATGGAATATGCTTTATTGTGTGTAATGATAAATATGAACCAAGTAGTATTATGTATCCATATAATTATCATTTCAAACAATTAGAAAATATTGAATATCAATTACAATTAACAGAAGATTTAAAAAAAGAAATATGGAAAGAAATTATTAAGTCAAAATTAAAAAACGAAGTAGCCGTATTGTGTAGAACAAGTAAAGATGAAGATATAATTAATAAGATTTCACAATATATAGAGGAAGTAACTCCTGGAGATGAAACAAATAGGGAAGGATTAGCAGCAAAAATGTATTTTCGTAGCCTTTTTGGAAGCCAGTTTATAAGATTTTATAATGATGAAATTAATGCTTCTTTAAATTATATTTATCAGATTATTAAAAGTTCAATTATCAGGACATTAAGTGTTTATGGCTTAATCTCTTATTTAGGAATTAACCATAAATCTAAAGTAAATAATTTTAATTTAGTATATGATTTAATTGAACCATACAGATCAATTGCTGATCTATATGTCTATAATATGCGAGATGAAATTAACTACCCGTTATCTTTTACTGTTAGAAAAAAACTAATAAACATATTAAACATACCCGTATTGTCAAACGGTAAAAAATGCACATTAGAATATAGTATAGAAAATCTCATAAGAAGTTATATTAAATCAATATCTACTAAAGAAATAAAATTAATAACTCCGCAGATAATAGAATGAAAGGACATTAAGTGATTAACCGATTTATGAGATTAATTGTAATGTTTGATTTACCAGTAGTAACTGATGAAGAAAAAAGAATATATAATAAGTTTAGAAAGTTTTTGTTAAAAGATGGATATATTATGATTCAATTTTCAATTTATTCTAGAATATGTAAGAACAGTGATGATGTATATAAGCATATAAATAGAATAAAGCAAAATTTACCTAGCAGAGGAAATGTTAGGTTATTACAAATAACAGAAAAACAATATGATGATATGCAAATTTTAGTGGGAGAAAAAGAAACGGAAGAACTGTTTTCTGTTGAAAATATGATTGTATTTGAATAAAGAAAAGACTATTAAATTTTTTCGGTTCTTCCGGAAACATTCGGAAGAACCAATTTTTTATTTAATAGTATTTTTTCCACAAAAAAAGTCGAGAAAAGGTCCCGACCAAACCTTAAGGCATTAATGCCTTATTACAGTAACCTGTAATATTTAAGTAATGTACATCATTTCTGATGTAATTAAATCATATCAACAACTTCATAATCTGTCAATAATTTATCACAAAATAGTTTTAAAATATTATATTCACTAATATTCTGACATTGGACACTATAAATATTATAACAGTTATTTTCTAAACTAATAGAAACAAAATTGCTAGTTAAAAGGATACCTAGTTTATATTTAAAATAGCTAATATAGTTTTTCTGACTTTCAATGTCATCATTTGTTATAAGATTAGTATTTTTATTATAAAAGTTATTAAAATCTTTTTCTTCAGATTGCTTTTTAAATTCTTTTAAAATTATATATTCTTTAATAACAGAAGAAATCATTTCTGAATCTAACTTAACCATAGTATAATCAGTGGTAATTTTATAGCATTGAAAATTATCGTCAAGAAAAGAATAAACAATAGGGTTGGATGTAGTGAGTATAAAATAACAATGAAGTTGTTTTGAAATATCAGAAACAAATCTTAGTATTTTGATTGTGTTTTCTGTATCTAAATATAAGTCAAAATCATCAATAAGAATATATGTAGTAATATCGTTTTTTATTTGCTTCAACAATAACAGTTGATAAATTAATAATCTCTTTTTACTTTTTGAAACCTGACTATTACTAGCTAATCCATCCACATAAATATCAGTAAATTTATTAACGATTTGATCTAAATTAGTAATATTAATATCAAATTTTATTTTTTCTTTAAAAAAGCCATGAATATTATTATTAATGTATTTGTTAGTTTCTATATCTATTTTATCTAATACAGAATTAATCTCTTTTAAAATAGACTCGGTATTAATAGTGTGTTCAATAGAGTCATAAATAGCATTTCTAAAAGTATTCGTATTAGTAAATCTAAACTCAGAATTAAAATCGGTTTCTTCATCAAAAAATATAGTGGAATACTCATTCTTTTCTACTTCTAGCGAATTAATTAAAAAGGTATCTTTACTTTTCCCGTTTATTCCATTTTCTAAAGTTCGTAATAATAGACTTTTTCCACTACCATTTGCACCAAAAATAATACAATTTTGTTCAAAAGCTAAATTTAATTGATTTTGCTTGAATTTAAATAAAAAATTAGGCATACCTTATCACCACCCTAATTATATCAAATAATTGCCAAAAATGTAGGAATAGTATATAATAAATTTGAGGTTACAGTACCCTGTGATATTTGAGTAATGTTTATGTCTTTGTCACTAAAGAAATTGTTATATGATGTTACAGTACCCTGTGATATTTGAGTAATGTTTATGTAATCAAAATGTTCTTGGAGCTGATAGAAAGTTACAGTACCCTGTGATATTTGAGTAATGTTTATGTTTATATATTTTTTAGACATTTATAAACCTGTTACAGTACCCTGTGATATTTGAGTAATGTTTATGTAATTTTAAAATTAATGAACGAAAAGATGAGTTACAGTACCCTGTGATATTTGAGTAATGTTTATGGAGTTTAATAGATTTATGAACGGTTTTGACGTTACAGTACCCTGTGATATTTGAGTAATGTTTATGTGTTTTTCTAAAAATTCCATCATTACCTTTGTTACAGTACCCTGTGATATTTGAGTAATGTTTATGGTTATGTTATTATCAGTAGTTATTTCAACTGTTACAGTACCCTGTGATATTTGAGTAATGTTTATGTTATTGTTATCATCAACTACCTCCTATTTAGTTACAGTACCCTGTGATATTTGAGTAATGTTTATGTGTTTTTGTACTCATTACTAATTCCTCCTTGTTACAGTACCCTGTGATATTTGAGTAATGTTTATGAAAAGCTATTTGTGAATCGGCAGAAATTGAGTTACAGTACCCTGTGATATTTGAGTAATGTTTATGGCATATCCGCTAGGGCGACAATTGATATATGTTACAGTACCCTGTGATATTTGAGTAATGTTTATGTTCTGCGTCTTATGTTTCTTCATCAATAGTGTTACAGTACCCTGTGATATTTGAGTAATGTTTATGTTGATTTAATAGTACCTTTAATAGCTTTATGTTACAGTACCCTGTGATATTTGAGTAATGTTTATGAGCTTATCAGCTTTAAAATTATAATAATATGTTACAGTACCCTGTGATATTTGAGTAATGTTTATGTGTTTTTGTACTCATATATTATTCCTCCTTGTTACAGTACCCTGTGATATTTGAGTAATGTTTATGCCACCAGAATAGTTATCAGGTAGTTCGCTTGTTACAGTACCCTGTGATATTTGAGTAATGTTTATGTATATTCTCCTGCGTGAACAATATCTTTTTGTTACAGTACCCTGTGATATTTGAGTAATGTTTATGTATATTCTCCTGCGTGAACAATATCTTTTTGTTACAGTACCCTGTGATATTTGAGTAATGTTTATGATTACAAAAAAGTTACATATTACCAACTGAGTTACAGTACCCTGTGATATTTGAGTAATGTTTATGTTGCAATGGTGATGGTAATGCTAATAGCGTGTTACAGTACCCTGTGATATTTGAGTAATGTTTATGTCAAGCGTTACAACAAAACTATAACGGCAAGTTACAGTATCCTGTGATATTTGAGTAATGCTAATGACTGTGAAATTAAAGTATTGTATTACAATATCCAATAATAAAAAATATATAGATTAAATTGTAGTATAATAGATATTAAGAAGGGGTAAACCACATGGAAAATACATTGGCTGAAAAAGTAGATAGCTACATTCGAACACATTACAAAAATAAAATTAAAGAAATGAATAAGTTATTATGCTTGTTTAAAACAAATATTGATAAGATTGAGAATATAAAGAATATAGAAGATTTTGAAATAAAATATAATCAATCAAAAGGAAGCGAAGAAGAGTTGTTGTATATTATCAACAAATGTAAAAATAATCAAGATATAGTCAGTTAGAAATGAATATCCAGAAATATGATATCAATATGACTTATCATAGTGTTTATAAACGTACTAATAAGTTGATAGAAATATTGACTTTATTCGTGTGCCAAAGAAATACAAAACTAATTTTTAATACCTAGGCAAGTAATTGCTATTAAGTTGAGTGCAGAAGAAATGATAATTATTTCAGAAAAAAATATATAAAATTTAAAATCCAATTATTAACAAAACCAACAACAATTCTAGATTGCATTCTCCAAAAAATATGATAATATAAGCATATATAAATTCTTTCCCTAAAAAGAAGAAAGAGTAGGTAATATAATATGATGGACTTTTATGAGTTATTAGGTATAAAACGAGATGCAACCAAAGAAGAAATAAAAAAAGCCTATCGTGAGATGGCCAAAAAATATCATCCGGATGTAAATAAATCTAAAGATGCAAATCAAATAATTATAAGTTTAAACGAAGCAAAATCAACATTACTAAATGATGAAAAAAGAAAAGAGTATGACAGATTACTAAATGATATTGATCATTCGAAGCAATACTCAAAAAATCCAAACGAAACCTATTATACAAAAACTGAGAATTATAAAGAAGAATATAAAGAAAGCTACATCACTAGATGGCAATTCTTCGTGAATTATCTAAAAAATGGAATAGATAAAAAACTAGTTAAAATAATAAAATCAATATTAGTAATAATAAATAGTATTATATTTTTCTTCTTAAAAGCAATTGTCTTTGTCATTCTTATCATAATTAACGCATTTGATGGACTTCTAGACTGCATCATAGGACTTACTATACTCTGGGCAATTCTAACACTTTTTATATATGCTGGAAAAACTACTCCAGACTATATTCCTTTAATTCCAACAAATGTAGAACAATTCTTATACTTTCTTTTTATAGGAACAATATTAGAAATCATCAAAATAGTAGTAATAAAAGAATCAGTTAACATACTAGTTCTAATTCAAAATATAGAAGACAAAATTTTCGTTAAGATTTTAATGAAATAAATAAAAATAATGACAAATGCACTTTCGAAAGAAAAAAGTTGTGCTATAATATTATTGATGAAACCTTATAAAGAGTAGTGGAGGGACTGGCCCTGTGATACTACAGCAACCTATTAGATTAGGTGCTAAAGCCGTATGATAAGGAGCAAATGGCAGGTTTCAAACCTGTCTTTTTCTTTATATCGTTTCATGATAAAGAAAGGAGTAGAAAATGAAATTATATTCAAACGAAATTGTATTTCGTGGACATCCAGACAAAGTCTGTGATCAAATTAGTGATGCTCTATTAGATGCACATCTAAAGGAGGATAAAAAGGCCAGATGTGGAATTGAAGTACTAGGTGGAAAAGGAAAAATATTTATTACTGGAGAAATAACATCGACTGCTACAGTTGATATAGAAAAAGTAGTAAATAGAGTATTAAAAGACATTGGCTATCACAATAAATATGAGATTGTAAACAACATAGGACAACAAAGTAAAGATATTGCTTTAGGAACCAATGATGAAGTAGGGGGAGCAGGAGACCAAGGTATGATGTTTGGCTTTGCTTGTAACGATACTGAAGAACTACTTCCAACTGCTCAAGTCATATTACAAAAGCTAAGTAAATGGTATGATGAAGAAAGAAAAAAATGTTCTTATCTTTATCCTGATGGTAAAGCCCAAATCACAGGATATTATGATGACAACATGAAATTACAAAAGATAAAATACTTTACTATTTCCTATCAAAATGATGAACAACATCGAAAAGAAATGGATGACAAAATCAAAGAAAAATGTCGTGAAATTTGCAATAGCTACAAGATAGAAGTAGAGGAATTCCTAATTAATCCAACAGGAAAATTTCTAATAGGAGGATTTGATGGAGACGCCGGACTTACAGGTAGAAAAATAGTAGTAGATAGTTACCATTCCTTTGCCAAAGTTGGAGGCGGAGCCTTTAGTGGAAAAGATCCATCAAAAGTAGATAGAAGCGCAGCCTATAAAGCAAGAGAACTAGCAAAACGATATTTAAAAAAATACAACTTAGACTGGTGCACAGTTCAATTAAGTTATGCAATAGGAGTAACGCATCCACTAGCAATCTATATCGACAGCAATAAAGGAAATATTGAAGTAGACCCCTCACTATACGAAGAATGTACTCCAAAAAATATCATCAAAGACCTAGATTTGTACCATACTTGCTACGAAGAAAAAGCAAAATTCGGTCATTTTACCAATTAACAGTTCTAAGAACTGTTTTTTCTATAGAATGTTTGTTATAATATCGATAGAAAAGAGGAAGTTAAATGACTAAATACTACAATATAAAAACCGCTATCGATAGCAAAGAAATCGCTAACGAAATAACAAAATCGTTATTAGAAAAAAGATTAGTAAGCAGTGTTCAACAAAAAGAAATATCATCATCCTACTGGTGGAATAACCAAATAGAAACATCACATGAATATTTATTAGAAATGAAAACAAAAGAATCTTTATATAAAGAAGTAGAACAAGAAATAAGAAAACTTCATTCCTATGAAGTACCAGAAATTTTTGCAGAAGAAATAAAAGAAGGTCTAAATGAGTATTTAGAATGGATAGAAAAGGAAACAAAGTAAAACAAGATAAAAATTAAATAAGGAGAAAACAATGGAATATCAACAAATGGCAAAGTATTATGATTTGTTTTATAAAAAGAAAAGTTATGATAAAGAATCAAAGTTTTTAGAAGAATTGATAAACACTAGAAAAACAGTATTAGATATTGGTTGTGGTACCGGGCTTCATATGCATTACTTAGAAGAAAAAAATTACCAAGTAGAAGGCATTGATTTAAATCAAGGAATGTTAGATGTTGCGAAAACAAGAGTAAAGGGTCCTCTCTATCAAGGAAATTTATTAGATTTTAAACCTCATAAAAAATATGATGCAATTATTTCTATGTTTGCTGTTTTTAATCATTTAGCTAATGAACAAGAATTAGAAGAAGCACTACTTCACTGGTACGAATATTTAAACACAAATGGAGTACTAATTATCGATTTACATAATGGTAGGAAAAGCGGAGAAAAAGAAACAACAGTAAACAACTACAAACGAATCATGAAGTGGACATTTGATAGTACAACGTTTAAAGAAAAAACAGAAATTACATATATGATTGACGATAAAATATACCAGGATACACATGAATTTCAAATATATAAACTAAGTCAACTAGAAAGTATACTTAAAAAACATAATTTTAAATATCAATTATATGAAAATTATTCTTTTACGAAAGCAAGTGATAATAGTAAGAATATTGAGATTGTGATTGAAAAAGAATAGGAGGACATATGCTACTAATTAACGGAAGTAATAGAGAAAAAAACAACTATAAAATATTAAAAGAATTAAAACAAGAAAATGATACGTTAATATCTTTATCTCATAAAAAAATTAATTATTGTCTAGGCTGCAATAGTTGTAAAAAGAAATTAGAAAATTATTGTATCCAAGAGGATGACATGAAAGATATTTATATGAAACTGAAAGAAAATGATAAAATTATTATTTCTAGTCCCTTATATATGAGTCACATTACAGGACTATTAAAAAATATGATAGATAGATGTTATCCTTTTTATCATCACAACTATTTCCAAGGAAAAACAGTTTATTTAATTCTAACAGGTCAAGGATCTAAAGAAGATAATGAAGAGGAAATAGAAGCCATAAAAAACTATTTCAAAGGTATTAGTGAATGGTTATATTTTGAGTTTAAATTTTTAGATTATTTTTCTACAAGAGAAAAAGATAATATAGAATGTGATAACAGTTATGAAAAAAGAATAAAAAATATAAAAGAGCAAATAGATGAAAGGTAGGAAAAAATATGGAAAAAGTAAAAATATTATGGAGTGGAATTACAGGAAGAACAGGACGTGAAGCAATAGAACTAGCAAAAAATAGTGATACTGTAGAAATCACTGCTGGACTATCTAGAAGTAATACCAATTATTATAATTATGATGAATTAGATAGGATAAAAGAAGATTTTGATGTCATTGTAGACTTTTCTCATAAAGATAGTTTTGATAAAGTCTTAGACTTTGCACTAAAAGTAAAAAAGCCTATCGTAATAGGAACGGCAGGACTTACAGAAGAACAAATGAAACGTTTTGAAGAAGCATCAAACATCATCCCTGTATTTAGAGGTGGGAATTTTAGATTTGATGTAAAGAAGTTTATCGATGAAGTAGTAGAATATGCAAAGAAAAGTGAAAAGGAATCATTTGACTTAAATGAAACGCATTATAAAACGAAAAAAGTTCCAAGTGAAACTGCAAAAGTAGTCGCAAAACGTGTATTAGATGAAACAGGAAAAAAGGTAAATATCAATTCTTATTTAGAATATGATGAATTAATTAATGATTGGAAAGTAGATAATTTAGAATGCCGAGTAGTAGGATTTAAAGAACTTGCAGAAAATGTATTAGAAATAGCAAAGATGATGAAAGATAAAACGCCATCAGGAGTATATGACTTAGATAGATTATTGAAAGAACAAGAGTTAATAGATTTACATAATTTCTTAATAGAAGCTAAAAAAGAAACGTACGCAAATGAAACGGCACCAAAAGTAAATCCTACTCGAAGAGGTTCCCGTGACTATGAATACACAAAAGGTAACTGGACTTATCACGATACCTATTTTGGCGGAACAGACTTTCAAGGACAGGAAGTAGTATATCAACAAGAAGACACTCCCATCTGGGGAATGGTATATTATGGAAGAACACTAGACGAAAGTTTAAGTGAAGAAGCAATGGATAATGCACTAAGACCAGCATTAATGCAAGTAGGACAAGGTGATACTATTCCAGTAAGAGGACCTAAAGAATTTGAAAATCAAGGTTACAGATATACATTTGAAGTAACAGGAGACCTAACAAACTTTGAAGGAGAAGAAATAATCAAAAAAGAAAACAAGAAAATATATACCTTAAAATGTCATGGCGGAATGATAAGACGATAATTAAAAAAGGTGAAATAAGGATGGAAGTAACAATAGAAATGGCAGCATCTATCAATGGATTGATTGCAACAAAAGAAGGTAGTGAAGATTTTTTATCAGAAAGAAATTACCAAATTATGCTAGATTTTTTAAAAGAGTATGATTGCCTAGTCTGGGGAAATAAAACATTTCAAAATGGTGGATACTTAAATAGTGAAAGTGGTTACCAAAAATTTCCAAAATTAATGGAGGAAGTATAACAATAAATACACTAAGATAAGTAAAAAATTAATAAAAAAAGTAATATCAGTATAGATAAAATAATTGAACATGCTCAAGCCATCTAAATATAATGTTTTCCTAAAAAAATAAAGAAAATCACCTATATTTTTCTAATAATATATAGAAAAGATGGTAAAAAGTATAAATAATAAAATGGAAACAATCTCCAATCCATTTGAATGAAAAAGAAGTATCAAGGATGCAGAAAAGGAGTAAATAATATGCAAATAAACTATTCAGACCAACCTGTAATTACAGAGAAAAAATCAATCTTTTTAGCAGGACCAACACCAAGAGGAGAAAACCAAATTTCATGGAGAAAGAAAGCATGTGAAATTTTAGAAAGACTAAACTTCGAAGGTATAGTATATGTACCAGAATATTCTACCTGGCATCCTAAAGAAGATTATACAGATCAAGCACTCTGGGAAAGAATGGCCTTAACAGAAGCAACCGTAATCACATTCTGGGTACCAAGAAGCTTGCCAGATATGGCAGGATTTACTACGAATGTAGAATTTGGCTACTGGCTACCTACCAAAAAAGTAATTTATGGTAGACCAGACCATGCACCAAAGACAAAATATCTAGACTGGTTATACGAACTAGATTACAATAAAAAACCAATAAATGACTTGGAAAAATTATTACAAGAATCAATAAAAATGGTAGATGAAAGGTTACAAAATGAAAATAAAAAATAATTATCAAGAATGTATTACTAATTTTGCTTGTTCCATAGAAAAATATTTTGGACTAACGCCAAAGAACAACACCTTAACTTATATTGATAAGCTACTAGAAGAAAAGAAACCAGAAAATGTAGTAGTAATATTATTTGATGGACTAGGATCAAGAATACTAGATAGAACATTAGAAGAAGATAGCTTCTTAAGAAAACATAAATATAAGGAGATAACCACTGTCTTTCCGGCAACCACCACTGCAGCAACAACATCGATGCGAACAGGACTAAATCCTATAGAGCATGGATATCTAGGGTGGAATGTGTTTGTGCAACCAATAGACAAAGTGATTACCCTGTATTTAAATAAGGAAAAAGGAAAAGAAACAGAAGATGAAAACTTCTTAAAGATTAAAAATCAATTTTATAGTTTTAAATCAATTCCAGAACAAATTGAAGAAAAAAACTTAGGAAAAGGAATAGAACTATTTCCATTTCAAAAAATAATCTACCATGGATTAGCTGATATGTTAAAAAAAATAAAAGAAGAGTCAGAAAAACCTGGAAAAAAATATATTTATGCCTATGATGATGAACCAGATCATACTATGCATGAATATGGTCCAGATAGTAAAGAAGTAAAAAAACTAATTGAAGAGAGAAATGTAAAAGTAGAAAAATTATCAGAAGAGTTACAAAACACGATGTTGTTTGTAATAGCTGATCACGGACATAAAAAAGTAAAACATATATATCTAAAAGAGTATCCAGATATTTTAAGTACCTTAGAAAGAACTACTTCACTAGAACAAAGAGCAGTATCATTCTATATAAAAGAAGGACAAGAAGAGGAATTCAAAAAACTATTTAATCAGTATTTCGGTAGTGATTTTAACTTATACAGTAAAGAAGAAGTAATAGAGAATAATCTCTTTGGAGTAGGAGAAGAGCATTCTCTATTCAGAAGTTCTTTAGGTGAGTTTCTTGCAATTGCTGAAGATTCTGATAAATGTATAATAGCTGATGGAGATATTCCGTTAACATCACACCATGCAGGATATTCTGATGATGAGATTTATATTCCTTTAATCATAATTGATAAAACTTAGTTGACAACTAAAAAAAGACATAGCACTTAGAAAAAGAAAGGAGAAAAAACATGAGATATTTAATTACAGACAAAATAACACAATTTAACCAAAAAACATTCTGCAGTAAAACTAGGAAAATATCTTCATGTTTTCCAGTCTTTTAATACGAGAAAAAGTATTTAAAGAAAACTACTGCAAAGTAGTTTTTTTGTGTGTGCCGTGCATGGCATATATCTAGAGGGTGAAAGTCCCTTACACGCGTAAGTATCGACGAAGTGTTA
>CALVYD010000017.1 GCA_944371995.1 uncultured Bacilli bacterium | reverse complement strand
AAATGTGCATTTTCTTTTAAAAATACACATTTAACTTTAAATTGCACTTATTTGTGCACTTTAGATTGATTCAACGCAAATAAAAAGCACTCCTTATGGAATGCTAATTAATGTTTTTATTCAACACAGGATGTTAATATACTTACTTCATAAGGGACTACTTTTGTCATTGGTAGTCCACTACTTGTAAATTCTACTGTTATCGTTAAATTAATCTCTTCTCCTGGATTTAATTCTTGATTTGTGATATCGTTGTGATTTATGATTACCGGAAGGATGGTATTTGCTTGATTGTTACTGTTTAGATAGTCTGGACTTTCTGCTAGACCATCAATTTTTGCTTTTAAGTTACCATTATTTTTGATAGTAATAATATATGTCAATGTGTCTTTTGGATAATTTAGTGTAAATTCAAAATTTGCTGTTTTTCCATTGTCTTCTATCTTATTTTTTCCAGTTGGTAATACTTCTCCACCTTTGATTGCAGTTCCTTCCTGAATTCGTACTATTGATACATCATATATTTTACTGTTGCTCTCTCTTTCTTTTAACTTTAAAGTAACTAAAGTAAATCCTATACTTAATACTATTATTGTTATACATAATATAGAAATGATGACATTTTTATTTCTTACTATTTTTTTCATGTACACATTCCCTCTTTCTTCTCTTCTAAGGATCCGTTGTAGCAATAGGTATAATTATTTACTCCTTCTGATAGTGTAATTTCTGCATATATTTTATAGTCTTCTATATAATACCAGCTGCTACTGGTTGGATAAATTTCATTATTAATATCTCCCGGAATATATTGTATTGGCATCGATAAGTCATCTCTTGACTGGTCTTTAATATTTTTATTTAGCATATACGTTTGTAATTTTTGATAAATATTATCCATATAAGAAATAGCTTCTTCTTTTGTAAAAGTCATAACTTCATTAGTAGATGACTCCATATTACTCATATATTCATAAGATATTTCATATAATTTCCATAATATTTTATCAGGTTCTGTTTCTTCTATATTTATACTTTGTGCTTTTTCTTGTAGTGTAGAAGTTTGTGTCTCTAGTGAACAAGATTTATTATTTTTTATCAACTCTTCATTAAAACTAGTAACTATTTGATTACTTATGTTTTCGTCTTTATAATTAACTATTGTTATCCTCTTATTTTCTAGCTCATTATTCTGTATTAAAATTTGGACTATTTCTGGTATTGCAACCTTAATACTTTTTGTTTCTATATCTTTGTTTGCTAGTATTGTTGATTGACTATTTTCAAAAAATATTTGATAGATTTGATTCTTATCGTCGATTATTAATAAAAACTCTGAGCCTTCCTCTACTTTTATTTCTACACTTGTTTTATAGTTTCCATATATAAATAATTTTTCACTACTACCGAGACTATTTTCATATTCTGGTATCACTTTTACTATTAATACAACGATAATAGCAATAATTACACCTATTACTTCTATTAAGAATAATGTCTTATTCATTTAAAACACATCCTTTAACTACTACTAAATTTAGGACTTAGGGTCAGTGTTATTTCTAATCCATCAGTAATTGGTGTGGACTCTGCTATACTCTGTGCTGTTACATATCCTACACCATCTAAATTAACTTTTATTCCTAGTAGACTTAAAATACTATTTGCTACTTTAGATGATAAACCTACAACATTTGGAATTGTCAAGTTTTGATCATTTGTAATTAAATATACCATATCCTTATTAGTAATTGTATCACCTTTTTCAGGGTATTGTTTTATTACTTTATTTCCTGTTCCTATTACGGTATATTCTATTCCTGATGCAGTTAAATTTGTTTTTGTAGATTCTAGGTCTTTATTAACAAAACTTGGCATTTCGTATTCTGTAATCTGTATTTCTGGAGAAGCAGTATCGTCATTTCCATAATATTTAGAGGCATTATTTACTATTTCTTTTATTGCATTAGATAATGGTTTTTGACTTCCTCCAGATGGTCTTTTTACTGATGCGTAGATTATTAATTTAGGATCGCTTTTTGGATAAATTCCTGAAAAAGATGAAATGATATCTTCTGTTCCAGATAAGTATCCACTACCATCCTCAGATGCAATCTGGGCAGTACCAGTTTTTCCGATTAATTCCCCACTTGGTATTCTAAAGCCACTTCCGGTATTACCTATTCCATTAACACAGTCATCCATTAATTGAATTATTTTAGCAACTGTTTCTGAAGATGCGACTCTTTCTATCTCTGTTCTTTTATTTTTTAAAATTACTTCTTTCGTAGAAGGATCTACTATTTTACTCACAATATATGGCTCAAGTAACATTCCATCATTGGTTAGGGATGTCAACGCTTTTACATTTTGAATTGGTGTTGTTGTGATTCCTTGTCCAAATCCGGCATTATAGATTTCTGTTTCATATTTAAAATTTAGTTTTCCTGCTTCTTCATTTGGAAGCGTAATTCCTGTTTTTCTTCCAAATCCTAATTTTTTAAAATATTCTCTTAACATAGCACTACTCATATGGCGATTAATTAAGTTAATTACTCCTACGTTACTACTCATAGCATATCCTTTATCGAATGTAATTACTCCCCAGCCATTACGATCCCAGTCACCTATCTGGGTACCATCGGTTGTTGTATATACTCCTGATAAATATGTTTCTTGACCATTATAAACTCCATTTTCCATGGCAGCCATATAAGTAAATGTTTTCATCGTTGAACCTGGTTCGTAAGGAGATGATACCGTATAATCTAGATAGTTGGTAATATTTCTTACATTAGGATCAAAAGATGGTGTTGTTGCAGTAGCAAGTAATGCTCCTGTTTTAGCATCCATAATAGTAATATTGAACCATTCCCAGTCGTAGTCAATATCAGCATTATTTAAGGCTTGTTCTACAAAGAATTGAATTTGACTATCAATCGTTAGATAAATATCTTTACCTTGCGATGCTTCTTTTCTTACTTCATTGGTATCAGCAATTTTATATCCTTGTAAGTCTTTTTGATATTGAATGTAGCCGTCTTCACCCTTTAAAATTTTATCATAATATTTTTCAATTCCCATTTCACCAGTAATTGTTTCTTCTCCTGTTTCTTCATTCGTTGTTGATTTAGCATATCCTACTGTATAAGATGCAAAATCTCCTTTTGGATAATATCTTTTAAAACTTTCTACAAAATCAATTCCTGGTAAATTTAGAGCTTCGATTTTATTTTTTGTTAATTCTGATAATCCCTTTCCTTTAGAACCAAACTCTGTTTGATAAACATTTTCTTTCGATAAGTATCCTAAAACCTCTTCTTTTGTCATTTCTAATATTGGTGCTAAGACTTCGGCTGTTTTTTCTTTATCTACTACGTGTTGAGGATTATTTTTATTCGTTGTTCTCTTAGAATCCAGATAAGCAATTAACTTATAGGATGAAACATTTTGAGCTAGAGCATCTCCATCAGATGTATAAATACTACCACGTTTTGCTGTTAATATTTCCTTTGTTGTAGTTCTTTTACTTGCTAACTCCTTTAAATTCACACCATCTATTTCTGTTGATAATCCTAATTGGATGACTCTACCAATCATGCATGCAAACAAAAAAAGAGAAGCAAAAATTACTATCTTTGAATATCTGATATTATTTGTCTTTCTCTTTTTTGCTTTTTTCATTTCCTCACATCCTATTTTTCATCTTCTGTTACAGTCTTTATATTATTATTATTATAACTTAATCCTTGTTGTTCTGCAACTTCTTGAATTTTTGTAAGGGAAGCTAATTCATTGATTGTCATTGCTAAGCTTTCATTTGTTTTCTGTTGTTCTTCTATCAACTTTTTTTGTTTTTCTACTTCATAGTTGATATTAGCTAATGTTGCTTTCGAAAAAACAATCGATACCGGAGAAATTACTAACAAGAATAAAGCTAACGTATAAATTAGTTTTTCAAATTTAGACATTTTTAGGCGCTTCTTTACTTTTCTCATTGTTCCTCCTTCTTTCTTATTTTATTTTTTCTATTACTCGAAGTTTTGCACTTCTTGCTCTATTATTATTTTCTAGTTCTTCTTCACTTGGAAGAATAGCTTTATTTACTACTAATTTAAAATCTGGTAAATATTCTTCTGGAATATTTGGTAATCCTTTTACCTTATCATCTATTTTACATTTTTCTTTAAAATATTGCTTTACAATTCTATCTTCTAGAGAATGGAAGGTAATTACTGCTACTCTTCCACCGACTTTAATTAATGAAAGTGCTTGCTCTAGGGCAGGAACTAAAACATCAAGTTCATGATTTACTTCAATTCTTATTGCTTGGAAGATTTGTCTTGCTGGATGCTTGTCCTTTCTAAATTTCATAGGAACAGCACTTTTTATTACTTCTACTAACTCTAGTGTTGTTTCAATTGGTTTTTGTGCTCTTACTTCTACTATTTTTTTGGCAATATTTTTTGAAAATTTATCTTCCCCGTATTTATAAAATATCCTAGTTAGTTCTTCTTGCGTATAGTTATTTACTACCTCATAGGCAGATAATTTATTTTCTTTATCCATGCGCATATCAAGCCTTGCATCTTCATGATATGAAAAACCACGGGATGCATCATCTAGTTGAGGAGAGGATACTCCTAAATCAAAAAGGATGCCATCTACTTCATGGACATTTAATTTATTTAGTTCTTCTTTTAAGTTTACAAAGTTACTTTTGATAATAGTGAAGTTAGTACCAATCGCACTAAGGCGACTAGTACTATGCCGAATTGCTTCACTATCTTGATCAAAGGCGAATAGGTTCCCTCTTTTTATTCGTTGCAAGATGTAACTACTGTGTCCTCCATAGCCTAAAGTACAATCTACAATTGTACTATCTTCTTTTAAATTCAAAGCAGAAACTGATTCTTCTAATAATACACTAATATGTTTTTCCACTATAAATCCACACTTTCGTTAAATAAATTTTCGGCTATATCAGACATGTTGATGGATGCAGAATCGAAAAAGCTGTTCCAAGCATCTTCTGACCATATTTCTAACCTATCACCAGTACCGATGATTACACAGTCTTTTTCAATACTGGCATAATTGATTAATGGGGAGGTAATATTAACACGGCCTTGCTTGTCAAATTCTGCTACAGTAGCACCGGAGAGAAAGAAACGTGTAAAATTTCTTGCATCTTTTTTGGTAAATGGTAAGGACTCTAGTTTATGGACAATTTCTTCCCAGCGTTTTTCTGGGTATGCAAATAAGCAATTTTCAATTCCTCTTGTGATAATAAACTTATCACCTAATTCTGATCTAAATTTTGCTGGAATAATTAACCTTCCTTTATCATCGATTGAATGATGATACTCTCCCAAGAACATATAAATCCCCCATTTTTCACCACCAGCTACCACTGATTACTTATATATTAAACTAATTCATGCCATTTTGTAAATATTTGCTAGAAGTTTTTTTGTTTGTTGACAGATTATTGACAAAAAAAATAAATCTTGTTCAGATTTATTTTCGCGTTTTTTGATAGATAACATATTCTCTTTCTTTATTTTCTTCTTCAGTTAGACCATCACTTATAAATCCTGCATGTCTTGCTACGTTTCTACTTGCTTTATTTTTATAGTCAATCAGTAACATTATATTCTCAATTTCACTATATGTATCATACAGTGTATCAACTACACTTTCTAGCGTTTGGTACATATATCCTTTATGTCTTGCCTCTTTATGGATAGCATAAGAGATATCTACCATGTTTTCTCCTTCATACATAAACATTGGTGATATTTTTAGATAACCAATAGGATATCTTTGATGATAAATAATATAAGAACTATTATATAGTTTTTCATGATACAAATGTTTTTTGCTTTTTATTTCACTCATTAGAGAACCTAAATATCCTTTATCTCCTGATATTTCCTTATCCTGTTCTAACTCCTCTATTAGTAATATATCTAACGGATTATTGGGATTTAATTTTTTTATGCTTAAGTTCTCGGTTAAATTTATTTTTTGCATATTCACTTTTCTTTCCTTTTCTTTTTTACTGTAGGTTATCACCTTATCAATTTCTTTCTAGTATTTTCTCATTATCATTATATTCGTTTTAGTCTGTGATATATTGTCTCATTCATTTTTTTGATATAGTTCAGTTTGTCTTCCAATTAAAACAGTGCTTTCGAAGTTTAAGAAAATAAAGATACTTTCTTCTATATCTTCTTCTGATAGATTTTTCCTTTTCTTTCTTCTTGATACTTTTTGTAATCCCAAATCATTCCTTGTTCTGTATACCAAGCAATCTGTTCCTCAGTCAAATTTTTAAAATTTCTTTCTCCTCTTATTTGAACTTTATATGTATACCTTAGAAGGCAGATTTTTTGACCAATATTTATAGTTCCTATTCCGTCTAGATTTATTGTTTCTTTATGTGAAATATCAAGGTTAGTTCTATCAGGATGAATAGCTTTCCATTCTAACACTGCATTTTGATAGACTTTTTCTTGCCAAGCTTCATAATTCCAAATCATCCCATGGTCTTCATCCCAGGAAATTTGCTCTTCTGTTAAATCTTTACAAGTTTGATATTTTTGTCCTTGCTGCATAGCATTATAAATACCTCTACGAACACTGATTAATACTCCTAGATTAATTAATCCTATACCTTCTAATTCTATTTGTTCTTTTTTCTTAATATCTAAATACTTTTTTTCTGGATGCAGTGCTTGCCACTTTAATACAGCGTGTCTATATACTTTTTCTTGCCAAGCTTCATAATCCCAAATCATTCCTTGCTTTGTATACCAGCTAATTGCTTCTTTAGATAAGTTATTCTCAGTATTATTTGTCCCTTCTTGTTGGCTTTTATAAATATTCCTTAAGCTAGAAATTTCTCTTCCGATATTTACTTTACCAATTCCTTTTAATACTATTGTTTCACGATACTTTATATCTAAATATTTTTTATCAGGATGTTCTCCTTGCCACTTTAATACAGCGTGTTTTACTATTTCTTCTTTTTGCTTTTTTATCATAAACTTCCTCTTTTCTAGGGTTCTTATTATACTATATTTTTCTATAAAAGAAAAGATTTACTTTCGTAAACCTTACTTCTTCTGATAGATTTTTCCTTTTCTTCCTTCTTGATATTTTTTGTAATCCCAGATCATTCCTTGACTATTCCACCAAGCAATTTGTTCGTCTGTTAGCAATTTCGCTGATGTAAGGTTGTTTTCTTTTTTCTGAAGCTTATATTTTTCTCTTAATCGGTTAATTTTCGTACCAATATTTATAGTTCCTATCCCTGCTAGCTTTATTGAATCATTATAGTTTATGTCTAAATACGCTTTTTCCGGGTGAAGTTTTTTCCATTCTATTGCTGCTTCTTGATATACTTTTTCTTGCCAAGCTTCATAATCCCAAATCATTCCTTGCTCTGTATACCAAATTATTTGTTCTCTGGTTAATGGCTTATTCGTACCAACTCTTTTTGCTTCTTGTTGTTTCTGATATATTCGTCTTATTACAGATATTCTGGTTCCTATATTTATTAGACCTACGCCTTCTACATCGATTTTTTGTTGGCAATTAATATCTAAATATTTTTTATCAGGATTATTTTCTTTCCACTTTGTTATTGCTTGACGATATATTTCTTCTTGCCAAGCCTCGTAATCCCAAATCATCCCTTGCTCTGTATACCAAATTATTTGTTCTCTGGTTAATGGCTTATTCGTACCAACTCTTTTTGCTTCTTGTTGTTTCTGATATATTCGTCTTATTACAGATATTCTGGTTCCTATATTTATTAGACCTACGCCTTCTACATCGATTTTTTGTTGGCAATTAATATCTAAATATTTTTTATCAGGATTATTTTCTTTCCACTTTGTTATTGCTTGACGATATATTTCTTCTTGCCAAGCCTCGTAATCCCAAATCATCCCTTGTTCTGTATCCCAGCTAATTTGTTCTCTGGTTAAAGTTTTGCACGTATAATACTTCTTTCCTTGTTGCATAGCATTATAAATACCTCTGCGAATACTTATTAATACTCCTAGATTAATTAAGCCTATGCCTTCTAATTCTATTTGCTCTTTTTTCTTAATATCTAAATACCTTTTTTCAGGGTGTTGTTCTTTCCATTTCAATATGGCTTTACGATATACTTCTTCTTGCCAAGCTTCATAATCCCAAATCATTCCTTGTTCTGTATACCAAGCAATTTGTTCTTTGGTTAAATGTTTATTTCTACTATTAACTTGTCCTAACTGTTGTTTTTTATAGACGTATCTTAATTCAGAAATTCTTCTGCCAATATTTACTAATCCTATTCCTTCTATATCAATTTTTTCTTGGCAACTAATATCTAGATATTTTTTATCAGGATTATTTTCTTTCCATTTTATTATTACTTGACGATATACTTCTTCTTTATATTTTTCAGTCATAATATTCCTCTTTTCTCGGTTCCCTTATTATAACATAAGGTGTATAAAGTGAAAAGAATAATTTATGACGCTTTCTAATAACAACTATAGTTGTTTGTCCTATTTTTATAAAATGAAAATGGCTAAAGATTAAATTTACTAAGTACCTTTACATTTTCTTTTAGGTTCTTGTTTTTTTAATGATAAAACTTTATCTTTAGCCTGTTTTTGATGCTTGGTATTTTCTTGAGATAGAGTTATTAATGAATCAGTTGTTTCTACTTCTTTTGTTCCTAAAAATTGAGTAATCCCTTCTTTAGAAAAAGATGTTTCATTTACTATTTCTTGCGTTTGTTTTCTATTCTCATTTTTTTGTGTTTGTTTCTCTATTAACTTTTCTTGCTCTAGATTACTTTTTAGCAAATAAAGTGTTCGTTTAATTATTTTTGCAACATATGGTCTTGATATTCCTATTTTAGTACTAATTTCTTGTTGTGTATAGCACTTATCATCATAAAATCCAAAATATAGTTTAATAATTTCTTTATCTCTATCTTTTAACATATTTACTTGTTTTCTGATTTCAAGTAATAACTCTTGCTTTTCGGCATCTTCTGTAAAATTAACCTTTTCGTCTAAAATAGTATCTTCTACTCTTAACTCATTACCTTTGCTATCATAATTAATTGGTTGATTTAGACTCTGATTTTTTAAATTCTTTTTTTGTTTCCTTATAAACATCCTAATCTCATTATTTATACACCTAGTAGCATATGTAGAAAAAGAAATATCCTTTTCTATATCATATGTATCAATTGCTTTTATTAAGCCAATATTTCCAATCGAGGCAAGGTCTTTTTTTTCATACGGAGCATTATAAAAATAGATAAAAACTTGGTTTAAAACTAATCTTATGTTGTGAATTATTGCTTTGTCTCTTGCTTCTTTATTTCCTTCTTTTGCCTGTTTTAGACATTCTAGAAGTTCTTCTTTTCCTAATGCTTCTGGTAAGTTATCCTCTATAAATATGTCATTATAGCTCACTTTTCTAGCCCGCTTTCTTACTTCTCTTATATAATTTTTAAACTATTTTCTTAGTTCTTTATTTTTAATTTCTTCTTTAATTAATTTTACAAACTCAGCTTGTGATACTGTTGTTGTTTCTTTTTGTCCATGTAGTCTGTAACTAATTGTGTTATCTTGTTTTTCGTTGTCTCCTAGAATTAGTGTATATGGGACTTTCTTTGTTTGTGCTTCTCTTAGACGATATCCTAGTTTTTCGTTTCTATCATCTAGTTCTGCACGTATACCTTGCTCTTTTAATTTTTCTGTTACAACACTAGCATAGTCTCCTTGGAATTCAGATGATACTGGAATTACTTCTACTTGTGTTGGAGCAAGCCATGTAGGGAATGCACCTTTTGTCTCTTCAATTAAGAAAGCTGTGAAACGGTCAAATGTTCCGAATATTGCTCTATGGATTACTACTGGTGTTTGTTTTTCTCCATTAGAATCCACATAAGTTAATTCAAATCTTCTTGGTAATAAGAAGTCTAGTTGACAAGTTGAAAGTGTTACTTCTGGTCCTACTGCTGGTTTTACTTCAACATCTAATTTTGGTCCGTAGAATGCTGCTTCTCCTTCTGCTTCAAAGTAGTCTACTCCAAGTTCATTTAATACTTCTCTTAGTTTATTTTCAGCAGTATCCCACATTTCGTCATCATCAAAATATTTTTCTTTATCATTTTTATCTCGTAGAGATAATCTAAATTTATAGTCTTTAATTCCGAAATCTTTGTAAACATCTAGAATTAAGCTTACAACCTTTTTAAATTCTTCTCCAATTTGATCTGGTCTTACAAATAGATGAGCATCATTTTGACACATGCAACGAACTCTTTCCAATCCTTTTACTGCTCCACTTGCTTCATATCTAAAATCAGTTGCAAATTCTCCTATACGAACTGGTAAGTCTCTATAGGAATGCATTTTATTTTTATATACTAACATGTGATGAGGACAGTTCATTGGACGAAGAACAAATTCTTCATCATCGACTTTCATCATAGGAAACATATTTTCTTTATAATGATCCCAGTGACCTGATGTCTTATATAAATCAACGGTACCAACACAAGGAGTATATACATGGTTATATCCTAGTGCTTCTTCTTTTTGATAGATGTAGTTTTCTAGTTCATGACGAATTAAAGCTCCATTTGGTAACCATAATGGCATACCAGATCCTACTAATTCATGAGTCATGAATAATTCTTGCTCTTTTCCAATCTTTCTATGATCTCTTTCTTTTGCTTCTTCTAGTTCTTGTAAGTAAGCATTTAAATCTTCTTCTGTTTCAAAACATACTCCATAGATTCTTTGAAGCATCTTGTTTTTGGCATCACCTTTCCAGTATGCTCCACTATGTTTAATTAATTTAAAATGCTTTAATTCTTTTACCGTATCTACGTGTGGTCCTCTACAAAGGTCTGTAAAATCTCCTTGTGTGTAGCAAGAAATAGTTGTTTCATTCTCATCCATTCTAGAAATTAAATCTAATTTGTATGGATCATCTTTAAACATTTCTAAAGCTTCTTCTTTTGTTAATTCATGACGGACAATTCTTTTTCCGTCTTTGGCAATTTTTTTCATCTCACGTTCTATTTTAGGAAGATCCTCATTTGTTAATGTTTTATCTCCTAAGTCAATATCATAATAGAATCCTTCCTCTATTACTGGTCCTACCCAGAATTTTGCTTCTGGATACAAATGTTTTACTGCTTGTGCTAATAAATGAGCACAAGAATGGTTCATTATACTTAATTTTTCATTTTCTTTTATATTTATCATTTTTTATCTTTCCCTCTTTCTACCTTTATGAAATGATTTTGTATAAGTTTCTGTTCTACTAGATTTTTCTGTTATCGTGAAGTCATCATATTGAAATATACGTTCATCTATTTTTTCTACTACTAATCCCCATGCATCATACTCTAAGTTCTCTTTTGCTAGTATTTCTACTCTTTTTGCAAGCATTTCTTCTTCCGAATGAGTTTCTATACAGTTAGATAAATCACTTTTAGGGTTTTTATATGCTATAATTTGTGCTTTTTTATGTTTCTTATTGCATTCACTTCTTACTAATACATAGCGTCCTGTTAATACATCTTCAATGCTGATGTTGGCAATATTTTCTGATCTAGGTATTGGTATGTTCTTTTCTAACATAAAATTTTTCATACCTTTATGTGATAATGGTTTTGTTAGTGTGCACTCCTTTTCTAAATATTTTGTTAGATATTCTCTTGTTGTTATTGTTAATTTTGCGCTTACATTTTTCATTTTATTTATTCCTCACCTTTCTTTTTATTATTACTTCATCTTCTTCATATTTTTCATAATCTACAGGATCTAGTCCTAATTCTTCTTCCATCTTTAGTTGTTTTTCATAACAAACTACTCTAGCATATTCCTTTAGACTTGGATGGGGACAATTTTGAGTTACTCTTACTAAGTAGTCTATTGGCATATTATCGATTATATTATAACTTTCTTTTAATTCTACTATTGGAGATGTTGCTAGTTTTAAACTAATTGCATCCCATAACAGGTCTTTTTGAAATGATGTTATATTGGCTCTTTTAAATCTTTTTACCAATGAGGAAATAGTGACTTTATCATCTAAGTACCGTTCTGTTAGAATTGTTCTTACATATTTTGTAAATTTTTCATCTTGTTTTTGACTTTCTAAAGCAAATAATACTTCCTCAGAAAAATTTTTTACTAATGGTTTTTTCATTTTTTACTCCTTCAATAATTAAAAAAAGCACCTCCTATTAGGAGTGCTTTGTACACGGTACCATCCTTCTTTTTACTCTTTTTTTATAACGGTATTACCGAGATTATTTTTATAATCTTACTCGAAAGGGAGTAATAAATTAGTCTTTTCTTCGTTTCCACCTGCCACGAAGTCTCTATTTAAAAGGTTCTAATTTACCATATCCTTTGTCAATGTATTTCACGCTATGTCGTTATCATATCACTTTTTTTTCTTTTGTTCAACTATTTTTATCTACTTGTCCAAGATTCTGGTACATCCATAACTGATTGTAGTCCTTGAAATCCTTGATAATATCTTTGTCTTCCGTAAGTGAAAAAACTATTTAGAGTGGGACAAGTTCCATTAGGGTCTGTATAGCTACAGTCTACTAAGGCAATATGCAAGTGTACACCAGTTGATCTTCCAGTAGTTCCCATGAATCCTAGGTAGTCATTAATTGTTACTGGTTTTCCTACATATAAGTCTGGAGCATAACTGGATAGGTGCACATATTGCGATGTATAGTTTTGTCCATCGATATTATGATTTACTGTTATTATGTTGGCACCAGCTGAATCTCTATATATGCTTGATATCACTCCATTTGCAACAGGGTAAATTGGTTCTCCTTCTCCTCTATAACTTGTAATGTCAAGCGCAAAGTGAGAGGCACTCACATAACTTGTTATACGTCCTACTTCTGTCGGAAGATACCATATTCTTTTTGGTGCTTCTAGTGTCGCTACAGAATTATTCTTTACTGGTAATTCTACTGCTATTAATTCACCATCTTGATTTTTATCTGGTGTTATCATCTGTTTATAAATTTGAAAAATACTCATCGTATGGTTAGAAGTTTCTTCTTTTTCAGGGATTGTTGCCATAGCCATATCTTTGGTATTTATTAATTCATAATTTAACTGATATTCTTGCGCTTTAATGTTGTTATTGTAATATGTAAGCGAAAAAGCAACTAATAATATAAAAATAGATAGTTTCTTTATATTCTCTTGTGTATTAAGCTTTCTTAGTATCTTCATTTCGTAATCCCCTTCAGAAATGAGATTATTATATCACTCTTTGATTTTTTTGTAAATAAAATATATTTTAATTTCTTCTATTTTTACCAATTAACTCCATGGTTATTGTCAATTGTTTAATTCGTTCTATAATTCTTCTTGCTTTTACTTTATCTACACCTGATGAGGTAGTTGCCAGGGATAATTCTAGCTCTTCTAATGTTAAGTTTGATGTAAAAAAAGTTGGTAAGTGATTTTGCATTCTATATTGTAATATGGGACCTAATACTTCATCTCTTGACCAGTTACTTTCATTTTCTGCTCCTATATCATCTAATAGTAAAACCGGAGACTTTTTGATAAAATCAAATTTTTCGCTATAGTCTGTTTGAAATGATGATTTTAGACTTCTTAAAAATTCAGGATAATATACTAGAGCACATTGTGTTTTCTTCTTTGCCATCTCATTTAATAAAGCAGCAATTAAATAGGTTTTTCCACTACCAAATGAACCTGTTAAATATAAACCCTTGGAATTTTCTTTTTTTTGATATTTATCCATAAATTCTTTAAAGTATTTTATAATTGGAATTCTTGATTTATCATCTGTATATACTTCTTTTAGAGATGCTTCTTTTATTTCTATTGGCATGTCAAACAATTCTAAATTTTCTTTATAGGCATTTTCTTTTAATGCTAATAAATTCCATTTACATGCTGTATAAGAAAATTTTATAATATTCTTTTCTTTTTCTGGTGTGTATCTATACCCTATTACTTTGTTTTTGCAACAAGCAAGACTTTTACATTTTCTACAATTTGTGTATTCCATATAAGAATCTTCTAGACTAGATGTGTACTTCATTAATATTTCTTCTTCTATTCCTAAAGAATCTACATACATTTTAAATTCTTTATTACTACAAGCGTCTTGATAAGAATGAATTAGTTCTAGTTCATTAGACTTATTTCCTACTACATTATTTATATTTTTCATGTGATCACCCTTACTTCTTTTTTTATTTTAACTTGTTTTTTTTTAAATGTCTATCTTTCTTTTTTATCTTCTATTACTTCTTCTGTTTTTGGATAAATTGTAATTGTTCCTGATGTTTTCGTTTGTAAATAAGGAATATTTTCGTCTGTTAGTCTTTTTATTACTTCTTTACTTGGATGATGATATCTATTATTTTCTCCTACAGATATTAGGGCAAGTCTTGGTTTTGTCTCTTTTAGAAATGATAGACTAGTGCTAGTATTAGAACCATGATGCCCTACTTTTAATATATCTACTTTTAAATGATATCTTTTTAACAGATATTCTTCTGTTTGTATAGTTGCATCACCTGTTAACAGTATTCTTAAATAAGGATGGTTTACATAAAATACGGAACTTTCTGTGTTTTCGTCTTTCCATTCTTTATTAATTTGATATAAAGTAAAATTTCCTATTTGAAACAGTTGATCCTGTTTTACCTTTTTTGTTCTTGGTATTTCCTTTATTATATTTCGTTCTAGAACTTGCTCTTGTCCTAAGTTTAGATAAATATTATCTATTTGGAAGCTTTTTTCTAAATATAGAGTTTCTCCTGCATGATCTTGATCTCCATGTGTGATAAAAATATAGTTTAATTTTCTTATTCCTAGACTTTTTAATAGTGGTATGGTTGTGTATTTTGCAATTGTCGATGACTTATTTATAGTATAATCTGGCTTTCCTCCAGTATCAATTAATGCACTTTTTCCTTTGGAATAAATTAAAATGGAGTCTCCTTGTCCTACATCAATCATTTTTATAAAATCTTTTTGATAAATACTAGGTAAATAGTAATGTAGACCTAATCCTAGTATGAGTAATAGAACTAGTTTTTTCTTTTTTGTTCTTAAATATAGAAAAATAATACTTAGCTCTACTATATAAAAAACAAGTGGAATACGGGCAAAAATAAACTTGCCGAATTTAATACTATTTAAATATAGAGAACTCGTTTCTAATATTTTTATTAATATGTTATATAACGGTTCTATTGCTGGAAATAAAAATGTAATTATACTTGCTGGAAAGATAATTATATTGATGAATGGAATATAGAATAAATTATAGAGGATACTTGTTATATTTATTTCATAGAAATAATAAAGACTAATCGGTATACTAAGTAAAAATGCTAGGTAGGAACTTTTTACTAGTGATATTAAATAGGATGAGTCTTCTCTCATGAAATAAATTAGACCAATACTAATAATATAGGAATACCAGAATCCTACTTCATATAGATAGTAAGGATTTATTAATAAAGTTATGACAATGGCAATGGTAATTAGAGACTTTTTGTCTATGTTTATGTTCCAATATCTATTTAGAGAAAATAAAATAAAGAATAATATGCCTCTTAGAATAGATGCTGTAATATTTAATATAGATAAATAAAACACAAGGAAAAGTATTACTATTTTAAAGTTTGTCTTCTCTTTTAGATTTAGTTTTTTTAATATTTTTGATAAAAACTCTTCTATTATAATAAATTGCATTCCACTTATAGCAAATAAATGACTGATACCATTTTGTTGAAAACTCGTCTTTACCTCTTCTTTTATTTCTGATTGATCTCCTAATAAAAATGATTTTACGTAGGGATTTCTTGCTCTTTTTTCTATTTTATTTTTTATTTTATAGAATAAAGATACCGTTTTTTCTTCTTTTTTTATTTTATCTATTTGCATGATAAGATATATTTTTTCTTTTTTTAAATAGTCTTGATAGTTAAATAGATTTTTCGTAGTATTTGTTTTTGGTAGAGTCATTTTACCTGTTATGGTTACTGTGTTTCCTATTTCTAGTTCTTTTAGATAATTTGTCTTTTCTTTTTTGGTTTTAAAGTAATATGTTCCTTGAATTTTATCTTTTCCTTTTATAATTAACGTTACTTTCTCTTCGTTTATTTTACTACTTAGTAGTATTCCGGTTACTTTGGTAGTATTTAAATTATATGTAGTTCTTACTGGTAGATTTAGTCTTATGATAGTAATTAGTATTATTAATATCCATAGAGAAATAATTACATAATTAGACTGTAATATGATCTTTAATTTCTTCATATATTGTATCACCAATACCAGATACATTTTTTAACTCTTCAATTGTTTTAAAGGGATTTGTTTTTCTATAAGAAATGATTTCTTCTGCCTTAGCCTCACCAATTCCTGATAAAGTCATTAACTCTTCTTTGCTTGCGGTATTAATATTTACTTTTGATTGTTGTGTACCTTCCTTTTTATTATCGTCTATACAGGCATCATTTTCTACTTTACCCTCTTCTGATATTTTACATTTTTCTTGTAAATACTCTTCTTGTTCTTTGATTTTTATCCAATTTTTCACTTCTTGTTTGCTATAGACAATAATTACCATTTCATCTGTTATTATTTTGCTCAAATTAATTACTGTTGTATCGGCGTTTTGTGTTAGTCCTCCAGCTTTTTCTATGACATCAATTACTCTTGATGATTTTTCTAGTTTATAAATTCCTGGTGTTACTACTTCTCCTTTAATATCTACCATATATTCTTCTTTGTCTTCTTGGTCTTCTTCTGATGACGAATTTTCTTCTTTTGATACCTTTTTTATCTTTACTGTATCTATTGTCTTATTCTTGGTACGAGTTTGATATTTATAAATACCAATTCCTGTAATACTTATTATCATTGTTACTATTACTATTGCAATTAATATTTGTTTTCTATACCTATAATGAAATGTCATATACCCTCCTTTCTTTTATTATTATAAAAAAAAGAAGGTTTCCTTTAGAAATCTCCTTACTTTTTTAATATTTTTACTTCTGCTTCCTTTTTTACTAATACAATTGGTTCTTCGTTTTCTTGTTGTGATACAATCGTCTCTTCTACTGGTGTCATTTCTTTCATTACATTCATGAAAAACTCTTCTACAGAAAATATATCTGATGTAGTTATGCTTCCTCCAGCATTTTGTTTGTTACCACCGCCAGTGCAAACTGTCCGCAATACCGTTTGTTTTTGTGGAAACTCCGTAGGATTTATTTTTTCTAATCTTCCAAGCAAGGTACCGACATCTACATCACATTTACTTCTAGCACTAATTCCTACTGTGTCTTCATCTACATAGCCAAGTACAAAGGCTATTTCGGCATATTTTGAAAAAATCTTATCTGCAGCTTTGGCTAACATATCTTGACGATAAATTTCGTGAGGTTTCATTCTATTTATCACAAAAGATACCTTGGGAGCACCTAAGATGTTGGTAAAGACTTGAATAGAGTTGTTATTTATTTTTATTTCTGTTGTTTCACTTTCACCAATTTCTCTTATTATATGAGAACCAAATATTAAGTCATTTAATTTTTGATCTTCTTCAAAATTAGCAACACGCCATTTACTAACTACTTCAAACCTTGCTCCTCTAGCATATAATTTTTCAGCAGTATCATGGGTAGTTGCAGTTGTGTTTTTTCGGAAGCTCTGAGTATCTAAAACAATTCCTGCATATAAATAATTAGCCATATTTTTAGAATATTTTATTTGTAAGTTATGTAGTAGTTGTGCAACTATTTCACAAGTGCTTGAAGCATGAGAATCTATATATTTATAAGTTGCCTCCATCGTTTGTTCTGTTTCTTGATGATGATCTACAATTATAATAGTTCCAATCTTATCTAGATCATCTTGTACTGATGTTAAATACTTTTTATTTACATCGACTGCTATTAGTAAAGAATCTAAGTCTGCTAAAGATTTATATTCTTCTAAATTAATAAATTGATAATCTTCCTTACTTTCTTCTATTACTTTTACAACACCAGGATCTAGGTCTTGTGGTGAATCATTGACAATAATATAGGCATCTTTTCCTAGTTCCTTTGTTATTGTTGCCATTCCTAAGGCAGCACCAATCGCATCATAATCTGGAGCATTATGTCCTACAATAAATACTCGAGAGGCATTTTTTATATTTTTAATTAATACTTCTTTTAGTAGTCTTAATTTATTACTCATTTTCTTTTTTCTCCTTAGTGAAAATTATTTTATCTCACTTTATATAAAAAGTCAAAGGTATTACTCCTTTGACCCTTTTTCCTTACATAGTCCATTTTCTACACTTACTCTTTGTACAATGGTTAATGCTGCAATTAAACAAATTGTAAAACTTCCTCCATAACTCATAAATGGTAATGGTACTCCAGTCATTGGCATTAGTCCAAATATTCCTAGAAGATTAATGGCAATATGTAAGAAGATATAGACTGCTACTCCATAACAAAGAAGTGCTCCTCTATTCGTAGGACTATCTCTTCCTATTTTTAAAATTCTATACAATAAAAAGATATACATTATTATAATTCCTACTCCAAAAATTATTCCTAACTCTTCTACTATAATAGCAAAAATAAAATCTGTATAAGGTTCTGGTAAATATAGGTACTTCTGGGTAGAATTTCCTAATCCAACACCTGTTAGACCTCCGTTATTAATTGCAATATAGCAATTACATACTTGGTTTCCAGTTGTTAATAATTTATCACAAGGATTCGTAAAATCAAATCGTTCTAGTTGTCGCTCTAAGAGTACTGTTTTTCCAGAGCCTATTAAAACGATTCCTGCAAATACTATTAATCCTAATAGCGCAAATATTGTTTTAGTTTTTATTTCCTTTATGATAGGTGCTGCTAAAAACATTACTCCAACGATTGCTGTATATATAATCGATGTTCCTAAATCCGGTTGTACAAATATTAAAAACGTTATTAATAAACAGACTCCTATTGGAAATAAACTCTTAGTGTAACTTGTCATTTTTTTATTTTTTTCATAGTATCTAGCTAACCATACTATCGTAATTACTTTAGCAAACTCACTTGGTTGAATACTAATTGGTCCTAGGTCATACCAGGAAATTGCTCTATTTTTTGCTTGGCCTATTACTAATAGCATAAATAGGCTCACAATAATTATCAGTAATAATCCCCAGGAAAATACGCCATAGGCTTTCGTTGTAAATTTTATCATAATTAGTGACATTATGAGGCCTGCTAGTAAAAACAGACCTTGTTTAATAAAATAATTATATGGACTTACCTCATGAGACATATAGGCTGTTACATTGGATGCAGAAAAAACCATAATTAGTCCAATAATGAAAAGTAATACAGAAACAATTAATAATGGTTTATCAACGTATTTGATAATCTTTTTCATTGCATCACTCTCCATTCTATATTTTAATATATCATATTTTAAGAGAAAAATCTTAAATTATATTTATCCTAGGTTCTTTTTATTAACACTTTTTGTCAATTTACATAATTTATAATAGATTATGTAAAGGAGGCTATCGTATGTATTATGGTACAGGTACCGGTTGTTGTGCAGGGCAATATAACCAAATGCCATATTATCCTTACTATGGTAACAACAACTCTTCTACTTATGCAATTATTTTAGTTTTATTTATCTTACTTGTTATTGTTATTGGTTGCCGCTGGACAGCTTAATTTTCTAAAGACGTATAAATTTTATACGTTTTTCTTTTTTTACTTTCCATTTCTTTTATTTTTTGATAAAATATACTTGCATAAAGAGGTGGTCACAATGCTTAAAATGAAAGACATTTTAGATGAGAAAGATAAAAGATTACGTATGATTAGTAAAGAAGTTGAGTTTCCATTAACTAAGAAAGATAAAGAATTAATCCAAGAAATGATTGATTATTTACATGATTCTCAAATTGAAGAATTGTCCGAAAAATATGATTTACGTCCAGGTATGGGAATGTCTGCTATACAATTAGGAGTCCCTAAAAGATACTTTGTAGTTGTTAATGAAGTAGATGAGGGAGAGTTTGAGACTTACGTTTTAATTAATCCTAAGATTATTAGTAATTCTGTTGAAAAAATATATGTAGAAATGGGAGAAGGTTGCCTTTCTGTTAATCGACCAGTGGAAGGAATTGTCCCAAGATATGCTAGAGTTACGATGGAAGCTTATGATATGGAAGGTAGAAAAATTCATGTTAGAGGTCGTGAAGAATTAGCTATTTGTTTTCAACATGAACTAGATCATTTAAATGGAATTTTATTTATTGATCATATCGACAAAAAAAATCCTTTCAAAGGAAAGGATGAATATAGAGCTATTTAAGCTCTTTTTTATATTGTTTACTATTTTGCTCGATTGGTGATATTAAACCCAATCTATTTAATGATTCGGTTGTTGTTAATGTTTTTATTTCTGGTATGATATTTATCATATTAGCAATGACATTTTTATCTTGTTTGGTTCTTTTTAGTAAAATTTTACTATATTTATATCCTATTATATAGGGATACGTCTCTTCTACAAATAAAGGATCTTCTATTAATTCTTCTATACTATTTTTAATTGTCCATAATACATTTTCTTTTAAGGAATCTAGGCTTATTTCTTGATCTGGCTCTAACTTTTTATAGAGTTTTTTTATTTCTTCTTGTTTCATTAATTCTTGTTCAAAGGTTATTCTTTCTCCATTGCTTATTTGCTCAATATAAAATAAAATATCTAATAATACTGAACTCATTTTACTAATTCCTAGTTCTCTACTCAATTTATCCTTTTCTATTTCTTCTTCGGAATATCCTTTGTCTATTAAAAATCTTCTCATTAATCCTTCAAAAAAAAGACTTGGTAGTTCTTTTAATGCATAGATATTTTCTTCTAGCATAGTTGGTGCTTTATTAATTATATAATGAACAAACTCATGAATTTTATAAATACTATCTAAAATGGTACCAGTTTTTGGACTATAAATATACCAGGTACCATCTTTATGTTGAAAACAACACCAATCATCTATATCTATATCATTTTCAATAATCTTCTTATCCTTTGCCTCTTCAATAAATACACCTGTTTTCTTGGCTTCACAAAATAAATTGTACAAGTTTAAGGTAGAATCTATTTTGATTAAAAACTCTTTACATAAACTGTCTATTTCTTCAGGTGACATATAGATAGTACAAGCTTGTTCTTCTCCTTCTATTAAAAGTTCTTCTTCTGATGTTATTCTTATCATTGTACTTATTGTTTCTTCTATCTTTTCTTCACTGTCAGATAAAAGTCTTTGTACTATTTTTTGGTATTGGTCTTCTATTAAATAATTTAATAATTCAAAACTATATTTATTATATAACCATTCTTCTATTTTTTCTTGTTGATGCTTTGTCATATTTAATAAATAACTATCTATTTTGTCATAAGCTTTTGTTTCATGTATATATCCATAGGCTATAAACTGGTTAATAGTATCTTCTTCTAATTCTGAAAAATCATACTGTCCTTTTATTTTTTTATTGATTGTATATAGTAATAATGCACGACCTGCTTCTTTATCTAACCAGTCCTTTTTATTACAATTATCTATATTTCCATTATACATTCTTTCTAAGATATTGATTGGTTCGTTAGTTTGTAAATAAAATGAGTGCTTCCTTTTTAAATAACTAATTTTAGGATACTTCTTTAAAACCGTTTTAAAAAACAAAGGATTTTGTTCTAGCAATTTTTTTAGTTCTAACGCAGATTCTTTGGTATTTTCATCATACTCAATAGGAATTATATCTGTTTTTAGAATTTGCGTCATACTTTCCCTCTTTTCTATTTTTTATCGTTTCAATAAAAGAGAGCCAGTGCTCTCTTACAATGTTTCTAGTGCTTCATTTAGTTTTACACTTACTAATTTTGAGACACCAGACTCTTGCATAGTAATACCATATAAAGTATTGGCATATTCCATGGTTTTCTTTTTATGAGTAATAATTAAGAACTGGGTCTTATTTTTATAATGGTCTAAGTATTTACCAAACTGAGCTACATTTGCTTCATCTAGAGCTGCTTCTACTTCATCAAATAAACAGAAGGGTACTGTTCTTACATTTAATATAGCAAACAGTAGTGATATAGCCGTTAATGTTTTTTCTCCACCAGAAAGAAGAGATATAGTTGTTAATTTCTTTCCAGGAGGAGATGCTACTATTTCTACTCCAGTTGTTAGTAGATTATCTGGATCTGTTAGTTTTAAATCCGCATGTCCACCTCCAAATAATTCTTTAAATACTTGTCTAAATTCTTCGGTAATTTTAGTGAATGTATCTTGGAATTCTTCTTTCATGACATCATCCATTTCATTCATAATTTCAAGTAGTGTATCTTCTGCCTTTAATAAATCTTCTCTTTGATTTGTTAAAAATTCATATCTAGTATTTACTCTTTCATATTCTTCTATCGCTGCTAGATTTACCATACCAATACGTTTTATATTGGCTCTATAGGTATTTACCTTTCTTCTTGCTTCTTCAGGCTCTACATCTAGGTGATAGGATGCTTTCGCTTTTTCAAAAGTTAGTTCATACTCAGTATTTAAGGTATCTAACATCGTATCCATTTTTATTTCTAGTCTATTTAGAATTACTTCTTTTTCATGTAGGGCTTTTTCTAGATTTCTAAGATTGGCATTTTTTACTTTGTCAGTTGCGATACGTTCTTCTTGTTCTTTTTTTATCTCTTCGATATCATTTCTTAATTTATCTAGCGTTACTTGGATGGTACTTTTTTCTGCACTTAAAGTATGATATTTTTCAATTAATTCTTGTTCTTTTTCACTTAGTGAGTTGTTTGCTATCGCATTAAGTGCTTGCCATTTTTGTTCTATTCCTTCTAGTTTGTTTCTCTGTTCTTTGATTTCTTCGGCTTTTGTTTTATATTTTTCTTTAATTGTGACTTTATTTTTAGATATTAAAAACTCACTTTCTTCTGTTTTTCTAATAGCCTCTTCTACTTCTTCTAGTTCTTTTTTTATTTCTTCTTGTTCTTGTAACATTAAGCTTCGTTGTTCTTGTAAACGTTTTAAGTCTTGTTTTAAGAGAATTGTTGACTTTGTATGATACGTGGAACCACCAGTCATACTTCCTCCAACGTTTACTACATCTCCTTCTAGTGTCACTATTTTATAACGTTTATTTATTTTATGACTTAGGTAGGTTGCTCCATCTAAATCTTTTGCAATGATTACTGTACCTAATTGGTTTTCTATGATATTTTGATAGGTTTTATCATATTCTACTAAGTTGCTTAATACTCCTACATATTTTTCTTCTTGTTCTAGTATTCTTAGAGAGTCTCTATCTACATATCTTGACTCGATTACAGTTAAAGGAAAAAACGTTGCTCTTCCTAGGTGATTGTCTTTTAAATAATTAATGGCCTTTTTGGCAGAAGGCTCATCTTCTGTAATAATAAAGTTTTTATTAGCCGATATCGCAACATTTAAAGCTTTTACATATTCTTCTTTGGTACTTAAAATATTTCCTATTGTATTATGAATACCAGATAATGGTGAAGATAATATTTTTCTGACACTATTTGGTAAGTCTCCACCTTCTTCTATTTCTCTTTTTAGACTATTCATTTTATGCTCTAGGGTAATTAAATCTCGCTCATGAGAAGAGTAATCGTTTGTTAACATGTTTTTCTTTTGTTTTTCTTTTTGTAAAGACGAAGAAATTTCACTTGCTTTTTGTTCTTCTTTTTTACCATCTTCTATAATCAAATCTAGTTCTGTTTTTAATTTTTGAATGGAAGAAGTATTACTTGATTTTTCTTCTAGTATTTTTCTTAACTCTTCTTCTACTTCTGCTTTATCCTTATTTTGTTTATTTTTTTCTTGTAAAAGATTTTTTTCACCATTCACTTTTTCTACCATTTCGGTTACTTCTAATAGTCTTCTTTGAAGAGTTGTCTCTTCTCGTTCTAGTTTTTCTAGTTTGTTTGCCTGTTCTAAATCTTTAGCATCATTCTTTGAAGATTCATTCGATAGCTCCATTACTTCACGTTCTAGTTTTTCTTTTTCGGTTTTTACTCGCTCTGATTCAATACTTGCATTTTCAATATCATAAGCAAGAAGTGCTACTTCATAATTATCTAGTCCTTTTTTATTTTCTAGGTAATCTTTCGCTTTTTCACTTTGCTCTTTTAATGGTCCTACTTGTCCTTCTAACTCTGTAATAATATCATTTACTCTATCAATATTATTATGTGTTCGATCTAATTTTCTTAAGGCTTCTTCTTTTCTTTTTTTGTATTTTAGTATGCCTGCTGCTTCTTCAAAAATAACACGTCTATCTTCTGGAGAATTACTAAGTATTTTTTCTACTTCTCCTTGAGAAATGATATTAAAGGATTCTTTTCCCATACCAGTATCTAGTAATAGATTATTAATATCTTTTAATCTACATCTTTCTCCATTTAGATAATACTCATTTTCTCCACTGCGATATACTCTTCTTTTAATAGATAATTCTGTATAAGGAACGTTTAAAAAATGGTCAGAATTATCAAATACTAATTCTACAGAGGCTACATTTAGAGGATTTCTACTTTTACTTCCTGAAAATATGACATCACTCATAGACCCTTCGCCACGAAGGGATTTTACTGATTGTTCTCCTAGGACCCAGCGTACGGCATCCACAACATTACTTTTTCCTGAACCATTAGGACCTACAATACAAGTTATTTTATCGTCTAATTTAATATCTAATTTGTCGGCAAACGATTTAAAACCACTTGTTACTATTTCTTTTAAGTACATACTCTTCACCCTACAGTTAAGTATACTATAAAAATGGTTCTAAAACAATTGATATTTCTGTAAATTCAGCCTTTAGAACGTAAAAAAAAGTAGAGTTTTCTCTACTTTTGATTTATTTTTTCTTTTACCTGATGATATGTATATTTGGATGTGATTGTATTATCTGATAATTTTGCTCCGGAATAAGCACTTACTTTAATTAAATTTACTGCTTTTTCTCCGTATTTTACTGCATCCTCATATAAAGGTTCTTGTTGTAGATTATATATTGTACTAATCATATTTCCATAAACAGAATTGGCATCTACCTTATAATGTTTATCACCATTTCCTACAGATACACCTAAATCTGATGGATCACTTTTTGCTGCATCAATAGATATTCTTCCTGTCTCTTCTACACCTAAATCGATAGCATCACAAACTGCTGTTTTTACTGCTTTTTTTAATACATCGATTGATGTTCTAGTTACATTATATGTTAGCCATTTTCTAGTACAATATTTTAAAGTTGTTAATTTTTGGTCTACCGCTAATTGTTCTTCCTCAGTTAGAGTTTTATCTTTAGATAATTCAAGTAATGTTTCTGTATCTTCTAGACTTGTTTGATTTACTTGTTCTACTGTATTTTTGTCTATATATAATTCTGAACTTACCTTGATGTCTTCTAACAACTTATTTTTTTCTAGCATTGCTTCTAAAGTTTCTAATTTTTGACCTAATTCTGTTGATTCATCAAAAGCATTATCCATATACGTAGTATCTTTTGTGTCTTCAAATGTTTCTTCTATTGTTGTTTCAATTTCTGGTGCACTAGAGCAACCTGTTAATGTTGATGTTACGATTGTACCTGCTAATAATAATGGTACTAATTTCTTAATATTTAATTTTGTTATATGTGTGTTTCCTTTCATTTTCTCTTTCCCCCTTCATATTGTAGGCATATTATACCATAAAACATAAAAAATGTCAAATTTGACAGTTTTCTTTTGTTACTTAAAAAGTATAAATTTCTTATAAATGATATTTTTTACTACTTTCTATTCTTGTTTTTAATAATCTCTTAGCACTTTCGGACTTTGTTTCTTCTTTTTGATGTTCTGCTCTTATGTTATTTACTAATTCTTCAACATAGGGATTGCATGAAAATCTTGAGGCGAGGCTTCTTAGGGAAAGCCACTCTCCTTCTGTTCCTATTTCTATAACTTCTTGTGTTCTATTACTTGTTATATAAGGGTAATACATTAGTTTCGTTTCTGGTGCCAGAGAACATAGCATATGAAGTGTATCTATATTTCCATAAGAGATATCCACTTCTAAATAATGGCCTTTTACAATTTCTCCAATGTGGCCTGTACCCTGTCCTAATTCTCGACAAGTACTTGCCATCTCCTCCATGATATTATTAGCGTCTTTTGTATTTACTGAACATAGTTCAAAGCCATTATCTATATTAATTCCATAAACACCTCTATCTACTCTATATAGAGGACATTTTATTTCCTTTGTATATTCCCATTGAAAGTAATCATATGTCCTTCCCGTTTTATCAATAATTTTTACTAAATAAGCTTCTTCATTTCTTCCTGCTAAGGCAAGTAGACTTTTTTCTTTTATATAATCTGCATAGTAAAGATTCATATTATCGGCATTCTTTTTTTCATAAATAATTTCTGCTTCCCCTGGATGAAGGGTATGAATGACTTTCCAATTCTTATTAAAATCGGTTATTTGAAGATCATCTGTATCTATATTAATTCTTCCGTTTCTTCTGTTGTATTCTCCGTAACTCATATTTTTCCTCCTTATTGATTCTTAGTCTAATTGTTTTCTTTTTCTTTGTTAATGTTAGGAAAAATAAAAAGACGCTACTGCATCTTCTCAAATAACTTTACTTTTCTAGGGATTCACTTAGTAGTTCATCTAATTTAACGATTTTATATCCTTTTGATTTCATATAGTCTATTACGGTTTTTAATTCTATTTCTGTTGTTTGATTTATTGGTAGAGATATTATTGATGCGTTTTGTAGTTTTTCTTTTACTTCTTGAAATGGAGATGATGTTATCTTTATCGTTGGTATAATCGTATGTAGTTCTAATTTTGAACATAGTTCAATTACTTCTTTATTGTCATACTCTGCATAACAATACTTAGGAGTAGATGCTGTGACATTTTTTAAATATTGCAGGGCGGAGGAAAAGTAAATTTCTTCATACCTATCATTGTAGTTTAATATTTCTAATTCATGATTTAACATTTCTTTTACTATTGCTAGATTATTTTCTAACCATAGGCCATCTATAAAAAAGGTACCTGTGGTTTCTTCTTGATTTAGTATTCTTACTATTTCTTGTGGATTGGAATCGTTTGTTACTTTAAAAACTAATGTTACTGCTTTTTTTTCTTCGTGACCCTGGGTTACAAATTTATCATAAGTATCTTCTATTGATACTGCTGGTTTTGTCTCTTTAAAAACTGTTAGAACTTCATTATAAGTTCCATATCTTTTCATTTTTTTGTACGTTTCATCATAATCTACTTCTTTTCCATTTTTTCCAGGTGTCATTTTATTTTCTTCTATTTTAGCATCTTCGGCAGGGACTTCGTATTGTTTACTTTCTTCTTTAATTTGTTTCATTAAAGGATCTGTTTGTCTTATAATATCTATTGTTTTATTCGTATAGTAAAAACTAAATAGTACTAGTACCATTACTATGGATACTTGAATTAGTTTTTTCTTTAACATAATATCACCTAGATAAATATATGAAAAAAAAGTTCTAAAATGAACTTTTACTTTTCTTCTTTTTTATCTTTTGTTTTTGGCTTTGGTAGAGCGTCTTTTCTTGAGAAGTTTTGTCTTCCTTTTTTATCTGGACCTAAAGCTTTTACGATGATTTCATCTCCTACTTTTACAACATCTTCTACTTTTTCTACTCTCTCATGAGCAAGTTGAGAAATATGTACTAGTCCTTCACAACCTGGCCATAATTGTACAAAGCAACCAAAGTCTTCTATTTTTACTACTTTTGCTTCATAGATTTTTCCTACTTCTACTTCACGAACTACTTCTTCAATCATCTTTCTAGTCTTGTTGATGATTTCTTGGTCACTGTGATAAATAATTACTCTACCATCATCTTCTAAGTCTACTTTTACAGCATTGATATTATTAACATCTTTTACGTTGGAAGCATCACAAATGATTTTAGTAATCATTTCGCCACCTTTACCGATAACATCTTTTATCTTCATAGGATCGATAGTGAATGTTTCCATCTTTGGTGCATATTTAGATACTTCTTTTCTTGGCTCTTTAATTTGTTTTTGCATTACTTTTAATACTTGAAGACGAGCAATACGTGCTTGCTCTAGAGCTTCTTTTAGAATTTGTTCTGTAATACCTTTGATTTTTATATCCATTTGTAGAGCACAAATACCGTGTTCTGTTCCTGCTACTTTAAAGTCCATATCTCCTAGATGGTCTTCCATTCCTTGGATATCTGTTAGAATGGTATAATCATCTCCATGTGTAATTAATCCCATGGCAATACCAGCAACTGGTGCTTTGATTGGAACACCTGCTGCCATTAAAGACATACAACCAGCACAGATACTTGCTTGTGATGAAGAACCATTAGATTCTAATATTTCTGATACAACACGTATTGTATATGGGAATTCTTCTTCACTTGGTATTACTTGAAGTAAGGCCTTTTCTCCTAAGGCTCCGTGTCCTATTTCACGTCTTCCTGGTGCACCATATCTTCCTGTTTCTCCTACTGAAAATTGAGGAAAATTATAGTGTAACATAAATCTTTTTTGATCTTCTAGACCAAGCCCATCTAATATTTGATGTTCTCCTAAGGCACCTAGAGTGGTTACAGAAAGTGCTTGTGTTTGTCCGCGGGTAAAAAGTGCAGAACCATGGGTTCTTGGTAGTAAGTCAATATCGGTTGATAGTGGTCTAATCTCATCCATCTTTCTACCATCTGGTCTAATTCCTTCTTTTACTACAATACTTCTAAATAATTCATATTCAATATTAGATACTACCATATTTACTTTTACAAGTAGTTCTTCTAATTCTTCTTCTTTTAATTTATCTTCATATTCACTTCTATATAATTCCACTGTTTCTTCTTTTATTTTATCAATGGCATCATATTTTTTTAGTTTGTCTTTGATACGAAGTGCTTTATCCATCTTTTTAGAAATTAGAGAAGTGATGCGCTCCTTCATTTCATCTTCAATAGTTAGCATTTCATATTCCATCTTTTCTTCGCCGATTTCTGCGATAATTTTTTCTTCAAAAGCGATTATTTCTTTTACGGCTTTATGTCCAAACATTAGTGCTTCTAACATTACCTCTTCTGGTACTTCTTTGGCACTAGACTCTACCATATTAATAGCATCTTTTGTACCAGCAACTGTTAAATCTAAGTCTGATACTTCTAATTCTTCTGGTGTTGGATTAATCACAAACTCTCCATTTACTCTTCCTACCTTTACTCCAGCAATTGGTCCATTAAATGGGATTTTTGATATAGATACTGCTAAAGATGATGCAAGCATTGCTGTTAACTCTGGTGAACAGTCTTGATCTACTGATAATACTGTTGAGATAATTTGTACTTCATTTTTAAATCCTTCTGGGAATAATGGTCGCATAGGACGATCAATCATACGGGCCGCAAGAGTTGCATTTTCACTAGGACGCCCTTCTCTTTTAATAAATCCTCCTGGGATTTTACCTACAGAATATAATTTTTCTTGATAATTTACAGTTAATGGAAAAAAGTCAGATAATAAGTTTACTGTCTTTGATACGACAGCTGCTGTTAAAATTACGGTATCATTATAACGAACTAGTACAGCACCATCGGCTTGTTTTGCTAATTCTCCGTGTTCTACTATAATCTTTCTTCCATAAAAATCTAATTCAAATGTTTTCTTTTTCATACTTCCTCCATACAAGTTCCATTATTAGAATAGCAGAAAAGTTGAAAAATTTCTACTTTTTCTTTGATTTATCTTTTGGATATTAAAAAATAGTGCACTTGGCACTATTTTCTTAAACCTAATTTTTTAATTACTTCACGATAGCTTTGAATATCTTTCTTAGCTAAATAGTTTAACATGTTACGACGTTGTCCAACTTTCTTTAAAAGTCCACGTCTTGAATGATAATCGTGAATGTGTGTTTTTAAATGTTCTGTTAAATCGTTAATTTCTTTTGTAAGAATAGCGATTTGTACTTCAGCAGAACCTGTGTCTTTTTCATTTTTTGCAAATTCTTTAATAATTGTACTTTTTTCTTCTTTTGTTAAAGCCATATTAACACTTCCTTTCCTTATATTTGCCAAGACTAAGTGAAAAGTCGGAAATTCTTTAGACCGGGTCTTGGTAGCACATATAATATACTATACTTTTTTGGTTTTTTCAAGTAGTTATTGTCTTAAAAATTTAAATATCTAAAAACACTATTTTTTGTAACTTTTAACCTTTACGGAATTAATCTTTTCCTGAGATATCCTAATTTCATCGTCGCTCATACCAGGTGTTCTAAATATTTGTTCTTCTTGACTATTGATTGCTAAATCTTGGATGATTTCCTCTTTTTTATAGTGATAAAAATAAGGTGATGAAATGTAATTAGAATGTCTTGTTAAAGATTTATCTTCTATTAGTAAAACTGGTTTAGGTGTTCTCTGGTATGAGCTGGTTGAATAATCATTATTTTTCATTTTCTTTGCTGAAGATGATTTTTCAACTTTTTTATCTTTTATTGGTCTTACTCTTTTAGAATAACATGAGTCTTTTTGAATAAAATAAATCCGAGGTTTAGAATTATTAATATTCATTTTATACTTAGTCATACCATTCACAGTAAAGGAAGGCATTTCAACAGTATATGGAAAACTATTAATTACAACGTCTTTACCATTTTCTTCTTCATCAATATCACAAATATCATCTATCATTTCTATATTTTTATATGGATCTGATAATACTTTTTTCAAAATATCTGGATCGGCACTTTCTATTCCTAAACTTGAACACGTAGTTTTAGTCTTATCTACAATATCCCAGAGAATCTTTCTATCAGATGGATTTAATTTGAAGGAAGAACGAAAATATTGATATACATTTTCCATAAATTCAACAATATTTCCATAGCTCTTTACAATTTTGAGATATTCATCTTCTACAAAACGAGCATCAGGATGAGTTTTAAAATATCCTACATTACTCTCAGTCTGTCTAGCATATTTACTATTAGAAAACTCTTCTTTTGGTTTGATTGATTCATTTTGCTTATAAACTTGTATTAACTTATTTTTAAATTTTCTTAAAACTTTAATTCTCATTCTTTTGTCTTTTAAATTTTCAACGTCTTCTGAAATACTTTTTATTAATTCACCCAGTAATTTACGATTTTCTTCTACTAAGCTATCTAAAGTTGCTAGATCAAGGTCTTTGATATTTCTTTTACTTTCTATTGATAATAATTCAATATCATCTATATCAAACATCATAATAGTTCACTCCTAGTCCTAAATTTAATTTATAATATACCATTTTTTTCATTTTTGTCAAATAATATGAAAAGAATAGATACAGGCTATCTACTCTTTCAATTCTTTTAGCTATCTGATAAAAAGTTCTCTTTGTTTTTGCAAGTACTTACCCTAAAATCATGGTTATATAGTATGCAACAAAAATTCCTAGCATGACAATTCCTTCTTTTTTAGAGACAAGTCTTTCACTTTTAGCAAATATAAATAATAAGAATGACGTTAGAAAAACGGTTACTATATCTGCTAGATTAAAGTTTTCTAAGACTAAGTCTCCAAATATAGCAATTGGTAATCCTAAAACAATACATATATTAAAAATATTAGTTCCTATGATATTACCTATTGCCATATCAAATTCTTTTTTTCTAGCACTAGATATTGTCATAAACATTTCAGGGAGTGATGTTCCTATTACAATTAGAATCATCGTAATTACTTTTTCACTAACATTTAATCTTTCTGCTAACATTACGGCATTATCTACAATAACATCACTACTTAAACTAATACAAGCTATACTTCCTATTAATAAAAATATAATTAAAAATATATTTTTAAAGGCTGGTTCCATTTGTTCGGTATCAGTATCTTTTTTTCTAGATAATTGTATAATATAAGCTACAAACATTAAAAATAATAAAATTAAAATAATTCCGTCTGCTCTAGAAAAAGTATTTGGTGTTAGTGGATTGAATAGACTATCTAGCATTAATACGCAGAATCCAGTTGTTATTATTAAAAGAATTGGTAGCTCCTTTTTTATTGTAGCATGTCTTACTCTAATTGGTCTTACTAGTGCTGCTAGTCCAATAATTAAAAATGTATTTACAATACAACTTCCTACTACATTAGCAAAAGCCATGGTACCATTTTTACTAGCAACACTTTGGAAAGATATTGCAACTTCTGGTGCACAAGTACCAAAGGCTACTATGGTTAGTGCAATTAGCATTTTCGGTATTTTGCAACGTATTGCTAAAGAAGATGCACAATCTACTAAAATATCACTAGACTTTATTATAATTAAAAATCCTAGTATCAAAAATATCACTTCTAGCATGTTATCCCTACTTTCTAATCTATTATACTATTATACTATAGTTTTCTATCCTTTCCTAGATTGTATTTACTGGTTTACAGTCAAGAAAAAAGAACTTTTTAAAAGTTCTTCCATACTCTTAGTTTGTCTTTTTCTACTTTATAAATACCTAGTATTTCCTTTTTTTCATTTTTAAAGATTACTTTGTCTTTTACATTATATGTATTTATAAGTTTTTGACCGTTTCTTATCTTCTTTTCTAATTCTTTATTAACTTCTATTACTGGTAAGTTAAGGACTTCATCTATACTATGTAATTTATATTTTCCTTGTTTTATTTCCTCTATAGTATTGGTATCAGCGATATCAACTTTTCCTTGTTTTGTTCTAGTTAATAAAGTCATTGTTGCGTAAGTATCTAGACTTTTTCCAATATCTCTAATTAAACTTCTTATGTAGCAACCTTTTGTTACTTTAGCTTTTATCATAAATGTATCATTGTCACTAGATAATAGTTTTATTTGTTTTATTGTTACTTCTTTTTTAGGAAGTTCTACTGGTTTATTTTCTCTTGCATATTCATAAAGCTTTTTACCTTTTACTTTTATAGCTGAATAGATTGGTACTTCTTGCATATATGTCTTTTTATAACTATTTATTACTTTTTCTAAATCTTTTAATAAATCTACTGGTTTACTTTTTACTACTTTTCCTGTGATATCTAAGGTATCTGTTTCTACTCCTAATAATACACCTGCTACATATTCTTTATCTTCGGCTGTTAGCAGTTCAGCTACTTTTGCTGCTTTACCTAATGTTACTACTAATACACCTTCTGCTAATGGATCTAGTGTCCCTGTATGACCTACTTTTTGTATTCCAAAAATATTACTTATTTCATTTACAATATCGAAAGACGTTTTACCTGCTTGTTTATTTACATATAAAATAGCAGAAAAATTGGTTAAATATTCTTCTAAAGTCCAATTGTTTTCTTCCATAATTTTTGCTGGTATTTGTCCTACATAACGTATATGCCATGGTTCATAGGAATAACCAGTAATACTTTCTTTTCCCTCGGGATATCTTAAAATAAATCCATATTGTCCAAGATATTTATGTATTTTTTTGTAAGTTTTTTCATTTTTAAAAGCTTCCTCATTATCTTTTGTGTATTTTCCATTTATTTTTAGAGATAAGTCAATTGCTAGACCAGTATGATGTTCACTAGTAAAAGGAGAGGCTACTACTTTTTGTGTATAATCTAGTCCATATTTTTCTTGGTATTCATTATAAAGTTCTTGTTGGTTTTCTATTGTTCTATAAGCTGAATCTAGACCAATTTTTATATTATTTTCTGCTAACTTTTTCTTTAATTCTAGATAAGCTTTATAAGTTTCTTCTTCTATTTGACATGTTGTGTTATCGACTAATTTTGCATTTATTAATTTTAAGTTTTTAAAATAGCTTTTCTTTATCTTATTATCTTTATTTATCAATGTTAAATATTTTTTCATGTTTATCCCTCTTCTGTATTATAGCAAAGTAAAAGAAGTATTTCTACTTCTAATTATGGTTCTATAATAAATAGTGTTGGTGAGTAAAATTGCTGACACTATTTTAGTCTATAAAAAAGAGTCATTTCAGAAA
>CALVYD010000016.1 GCA_944371995.1 uncultured Bacilli bacterium | reverse complement strand
TTTATATTACAAAGCAGCAATAAGTCTTGTAAATTAAATGTTTCTTCATAAACCTGCATTTAATCTAAAAATTCACGGTCTTAACCTACAAAATCAGGAACTAGCATTCCTAGAATTATTATTCCAACAATAATTAAACTAATAATAAAGGCAATTACATTTCCTAATCCTTTTTCATTATTATTTAAATTGCTAGGTAGTTTTGGATGATTCTTTTTTTCTTGTTCTACTAGTTCTGATAATTTTATTATATCTGTTTCATTTAAGTTAATTATATTACACATATCATTATATTCACTGATTATTTTTAAATTACTCTTGTTTCCTTTATTTGGTGTGATATTATTTATGACAATATTATTTTGATTAGCAAAGGCTTTTAAAAAAGGCTCTAGAATTTCTATTAATACTTCATCTGGTTTAGAAAATGTTTTCTTATCTAGAATTTGATGAGATCCATCTATTTCATATTTTGTTATTTTACAGTAGCAATATTGCTTATCAAAGTTAAATTCATAAATAATTGAGTTATCTTTGCTAGCACCATTTAAAAAACTAAGTAATTCTTTTTGGTATTCTTGATGAGGATCTGTAGCATCTATACTTAACATTTCTACTTCTTCCACTTATCCTCACTCCTTTTTTAATTTTGATTCGTTAATCTTTTTATCTGGTCATATAATTCTTGTGCTTTGGTTATTTCTCCTTCATTGTAATATATATTAGCCTTTACTGTTAAATCTTCAATTTGTCTTTCTACATCATCTGGTAATGCTTGTTTTATTGGTTCCTTTGACTCTATAGTTACCGTTTGGTTTATACTTGATGGTGAAAAAATTCCTTTTGCAATGAGTATTTGTTCCTGGTTAACTCTTGATTTTCTTAAATTTGCTAATTGGTTTGGCTTTACCATAATGGCTTTTGACATATTTTTGGTTGTTTTTTGAAATTGTTTTTTCGTAGATACATTGTTTGATTCTAATGGCGCTGATATTTCACTAGTTATTGGTGATACTGGTTGACTGATTACTGCTTTTTCTGGCTCTTTTTGTATTTCTTCTTTAGGTGTTTCTACTGGTACTGATTGTTCTGATTCTATTTCTGTATCATATTCTTCCTCTTTTTCTTCTTCCGGTATTATAATTGATTGCTTTTCCTCTATTGGTTTTATTACTACAGTGTTTTGGACATTTTCCTCTTCTTTTGTTGGTGGAAGTGGTGAAGATATCGTTTGATTTAAATCCATCATCTTACTTTTCTTATCTAAATTGTCTAGTGCTTCTAGCGTTTCTTCTAATTTACTGGTTAAAGCTAGAAGATTATCATTTTTCTCATTTAATTCTGTCAATAAATTAGCTATTTCTTCCTTGCTTTTTGATGCCAAATCTTGTTTTCTTTTTGATATTTCCATTACAATATCATAAGCAATCGCTTTTATTTGTATCGCTGCTATACGATATTCAGCATTTTCAAATTCATATCTGTCGTCCACTAGCTCACCACCTATCCTGCTTGTTGCGCATTTGTGTTGGCAATTTGCTTTAATAAATGTTGAACATCTACCCATTCTGCATCCTCTGTGATTTCTTCTAGTTTCAATATTTCGCCATCTTTTACAATTCTTGCAATATAAATGACTTGATTTCCTGTTTGCTCCTGGGTTTCTCCTTTGGTATATACGACATATTGTCTTTTATCATCTTCAGAATTTAAAAATGTTACTATTTCTACTTCTGTTGATAAACCATCAATGTCAATTAATTCTGCCATTTCTCTATTATCCATAGCGCAACCTCTCTATTCTAAAATTTATTATACACAATTTTTCTTATTTAGTAAACTTTTTTTAGATAAATATTACTACTAAAATAGTTGCTACCATGATGCTTAATTCTATTAATTCTTTATTTTGTGTACTTATTTTTCTCCATGGTATAAATAATAAAGAAAGTAAGATAAATGGTACTAAGTATGAAATAAGATAATAACCATTTACTAGTATTTTAAAAATTGTCTTCATATTTTCTAACTCAGTTAATGTATTTACTATATTCCAATATTTTGTCTGTGATGATAATCCTATGACTATTGATAATAGTATTATTAACCCTTTTACTTGATTATCTGATAATTTTATTTTTTCTATTTTATAGATAATAAATGTTATACAAATCAAAATAATAATTACTCTAGATATTAAGTTTATTAATTCGATTTGTAATATAGATTGTACTATGGAACTTATTCCTATTAATAGTAAGCCTATAGGTAACATTATTATTTTGGTTTTTTTATCACTAACTAAGTTTACTGATAGAAAATATGTAATTATCAACCATATGACTGGTAAAGAGAGGCTTGCTAGTATTCCTAATATAGGTATTGCAGTTAATATGTCAAAGTTTTTGAAATTTATCTCTTTTACGATTGGTAATTCTACTGTAGTTTTCTCATCTAGTTTTTGTTCTTGTTCTAGAAAACCGGTATCTGGCAGTTCTTCCTTTTGTTCATAAGTTCCTTTTTTTATTTCTTCTACGATATCTTGATAATCATTCTCTAGATAATAGTCTATTGCTCTTTTTATTTGCTGTTCTGTTGATTCTTTAAATCCGGTAATAATTGTTTGTCCAATAATGGTTACTGGAACACCTGTTAGTGATTTATTTGTTTCATTTGCAATTTGTTTTAGAAGCGCATTGTTTTCTTCGTTATACCATACTTCGTATTGTATTATATTTAGTTCTTTATATTCTTTCTTTAAATCTTCTAAATATTCTTTTTCTGCTGCACAGTGAGGGCAACCATCTCCATGAAATAAATACAAATTTATTTTTTCTTCAGCATTTACATTTTGTATCGGTGTTAATACTAATAATAATACAATTAATATTAATATTTGTTTAATCCTTTTTAACATATAACTTATTCAACTCATTTCTGGCGTGGATTAATTCTTTTATAAAGATATCTAATTCTTCTTTGGTTGTTTTGTAAGAGATACTAATTCTCAGACTGTGACTTGCTTTTAAACTATCTTTGGTTAGTGATAGTACTGCTTTCGACTCTTCTGCTGTTGAACATGCTGTTTTAGTTGAAATATAAATTTCTTTTTCTTCTAATGCATGTAGCATTGTCTCAGGCTTTATGTTTTCTATACTAATATTTAAAATATATGGTGTTGCATCTTCTGGAGAGTTGATTGTAATATTTTCTTGTTCTAGTTTCTCACGTAAGTAAGTATTTAGTTCTTTTACCTTTTTTTGTTTTTCTTCTAGATTTTCATAGGCTAATCTTAGTGCTTTCGATGTTGATACAATTAGAGGTGTTGCTGGTGTTCCACTTCTGTCTTTTGTCGTTGATTTTCCTCCATGGATCAATGGTTCTATTACAATATTTTCTTTTTTGATCAAGATGCCTATTCCTTTCATACCATAGAATTTCTGTGCAGAAAGACTGGCTAGATCAACGTTTGTTAAATCTATTTTTTCTTTTCCTATACTTTGTGTTATGTCTGTGTGAAAATATGCTTTTGGATACTTTTTTACTATTTTTGCTATATCATTGATTGGTTGTATAATTCCTAATTCACTACTGATACTTGCAATTGTTACTAATATTGTATCTTGTCTCATTTTCTTTTCTAAATCTGCTAAATCTACTTTTCCTGTTGTTGTTAAATTTACATATTCTACTTCAAATCCTAACTTTTTTAAATAATTTAGAGGTTCTATAATGGATGAATGTTCTAATGGTGTTGTAATAATATGCTTTCCTCTATTTTGATACTTTAGGCAAATTCCTTTGATTGCTGTATTATTTGCTTCACTTGCTCCGCTGGTATAGATTATTTCACTTGGTTTTACTCCTAAAATATTTGCTATTTGAGAGGTTGCGGCATCAATTAATTTTTTCGCATCTACTCCTAATTTATGTAGAGAATTAGGGTTTCCTATTATCTTCTTGGTTGTTTCAATATAACTATTTAATACACTGTCCTCTACTGGTGTTGTTGCACTATAATCTAGATAAATCATTTTACTCCCTCTTTCTTTTCTTATTTTACCATGATTCTTTCTTTTCCAAAAGAAAAAATGCTACTTAGGCATTTCTTCTTTACTATCTCCACTAATGTTATACAATTTATAATTTAACTTTGCCATAGCTAATTCTATGGTCATTAACTTTTCACTTTTATCTAATTTTTCGTTTTCTAATAGGCTATTGACAATTTCTTCAGCACCATTTAATATTGCTTCTTTATTTTCTAGTAGTTCAATTTTATCTAACATATAATTCATCCTTAAACCTCCTTATTTATTTTCTATATATTTTTTTACTACCTCATATAGATGTTGCATCTTCATATCTATTACTTTGATTTCATCAGAACACTCTAATAACTCTCTTTGTAGATGTAATGGAATTTCTTTTGGCAATTTATATTGTAATTTGTGATCTAGTGATGCCCAGAAATCCATCGCTACTGTTCTTATTTGAATTTCTGCTTCTACATATTCTACTTCTTCTTCTAATTGGACTGGTACTAAAACATTTAAGTGATAACTGGTATATCCGGTATCTTTAGGATTTGCAATATAATCACTTTCATTTTTTATTCTGAATGTTTTTGAATTTTTTATAATACTAACAATATCATACACATCAGATAAAAATGAACAAACAATTCTAAATCCTACAATATCATGAATATGTTTTTCAATATTTTCTATATTTTGTTCATATCCTTTTTCTTCTAACTTTTTTAAAATACTACTTTCTGATTTTAATCTGGATTTTATATGTTCTACTGGATTATATTCATTGTTATATTCATATTCCCTTAGTAATATTTCTAAATCCGCCTCTAACTTTATTTTTGCAAACTTATATTTTAGTAGCATTTTTTCCCAGTCTTTAGGATTTATGTTATTCATTGTTTCCTCCTTATTAGGCAAAAAAAGGACTCATACTTGTCCCTAGTGTTATTTAGTATATCATACTTTCTATCTTTTGTCATTATTTTCTTGTATTTTGATAGTAATCTCTTTCTGCAATCGTCATACCTACTTGATCTAATTCTTCCTGTTCTTCTTGTTCTAAATCCATTATTTTGTTTTCTATTTCTTGTAATATTTCTTTTGCTGTTTGATATTTGTCATAGATAATATGATATTTTGTTAATACTTCTATTTCATAGGTTGTTAAAAATAAATTATGTTTTGTTTTATGAAGTTTATTCTTTTCAAAATCTAGGTTACTTATTAATTCTTCTATATTATATTCTTTCATCTTTATTTACATGAATAACCATTATTTCGCATACGGGTCATGAATTCTCCTTCTGTATATGAATCTTTTATTTTTAATGTTACTACATCTTTTGCTTTGGTATTGGCATTTATTTTTATTTGTAAATCTTCTACATTTGTGAATTTGATATTATTTAATATTAAAGTCTCATTATCATCTACAACTACTCTGGCAATGACTCTATCAGAATCTTGAGTCACTTCTACTACCTTTTTAGGTAAGTAATCATAAGACTCTTTTATAGCAACTTTGATTGAGTCTAAATAATTATTTTCTTCGCTAGTATAATTGTCTGGTAAGATAATTGTCTTGGTTAAATCCATTTTCTCAATATTGTTACTGCTCAATGTTACTTGTAAGTTTTCTACTATTTGGATTCCTAATTCTGTTGTTGTTTTACTACATTCTACATAGGGTTGCTTTATGGTTGCAAATAAGTAGATAATAATACTGATTAATATTACCGTTATTATGATTGGAAATACTCTACCTTGTTTCAAGGCCATTTTCCTCACCTCTTTATACGCTTATCTTACCCTATATCTATGTTTTCGTCAAGAGTTCTATTACTAGCAATTTTCCAAAAGAAAAAGTCGCTTTTGCGACCTTTGTTATTTTATTTCAATTACTTTTTTAGTATCTACTTCTTCTTTTTTAGGAACTACAAGTTTTAACATTCCATTTTCAAATGAAGCATCAATTTTATCTTCATCCAAATCTCCTAAGTAAAAACTTCTTTCATATTTACCATAAGTTCTTTCACGACGAATATAATTTTTCTCTTTATCTTCCTCGTTAACTTCATTTTTCTTTTCAGCTTTGATTGTCAAATATCCATCTTTTGTTTCGACAGAAATTTCATCTTTGTTAAATCCTGGAATATCCATTTCAATATGATAATCGCCGTCTTTTTCATAGATATCACATTTCATGCTTTGTTCCTTTCTTGAAGAAATAAAATCATCAAAAATATCATCTAAATAAAATTTTCTTGGCATTAAATCCATATTTATCATCTTCCTTTCATTTACAATTATGTTATACCACTATTTTTAGCACTTGTCAATAGTGAGTGCTAAATTATTTTTATTTTTTACATTTTTTTAGAATTTATACTAGTTCTCGTTAAGTTTTAAAAAAAAATAATTTCCTGTATTAGGAAATTATAACTTTTTAAATTTAGAAATGATCAATTTATAAAGTAACCATACTGTACAGATAATAGCACCAAGCATATAAAGATAAAATATAAATGGTAACTCAAGCTCTGATTTTACTACCATTTGACTGGTTCCAATAATAAATGCTACATCTAGGGCACTGATGATTACTAAATGAACAATTCGTTCAATTCTATCTATTTGATGTTTAGAGTCAGTTAATTCTACATTAAACCTTAATTCACCACTATTTATTCCTTTTAAAGTCTGTAGAGCTTCATTTGGTATTAATAATAAGTTTGCTCCACTTTTCATACTAGATAAAGCAAATTCTCCTATTTTTTCTTTATCAAATAAGTTTTCTGTTGGACTTACCTTTTTTTGTAGAACTTCAATTAGATTAATATTTGGACTTACTTTTTCTAATGTTCCTTCTAGTACCACAATACCTCTTATTAACATAGATATTTCTTTTGGTAGCGTTATCTCGTTTCTTCTTAATAATATGAACATTTCCGTTACAAATTCTTTAATGTCGATGTTTACAATTGCCGTTGTTTTATTTTTATCTAGTACTTTCCTAACATCATTTTTTAATTGCATATAATCTGTTCTATTATTTGATACATCTAATAAAGTTAAGGTATGTGCCACTTCATTAATATCATTTTTTACGATTGCGATAATACAATCTTCCAGTAGTGTTCTATTTCTTTTAGAAAGTCTTCCCATCATACCAAAATCTAGAAATGCAATTTTCCCATCTATAATTTTAATATTATCTGAGTGAGGATCGGCATGATAAAACCCGTCATCAATTGCTTGTTTTAAATAATTATGAGCTAACTTTTCAGCAATTTCATCTAAATCATATCCTGCTTCTAACAATTCCTCTTTTTCTGATATTTTGAATCCATCTATATATTCCATTACTAGAATATTTGACGTTGAATATTTATTATAGACTTTTAATGGTTTTATATACACTATTTCTTTATTATTCTGTAAAAACTCTTCAATATGTTGTTTTTCTGTATGAAAGTTCATCTCTTCTTTGGCTCTTTCATACATTTCATCCACTACCATTGTAAGATCGATGATATCTCCAAAAATTTTATTTAACCTTAAAATATTAATTACCTTTTTTAATAATTTGGCATCTCGTTCCATTAACTCTTCAATATTTTCTCTTCTTATTTTAATAGCAACAGTTTCTCCTGTTTTTAATTTTGCTTTATGTACTTGTGCAATGGATGCTGATCCTACAGGAAGTTTATCTATTTCTAAAAAAATTTGTTCTGGTGCGCAGTCATATTCTCTTTTTAATATTTCTTCTATTTTTTCATATGGCATTGGTTTTACAGAATGTTTTAAATTTTGTAATTCTTTGCAATATTCTTTAGGAATCAAATCATCTCTAGAAGATAATATTTGACCCATTTTGACAAATGTTGGTCCGAGATCTTCTAAGGCTAGGCGAACATTCCTGGGAGTTGGTTTTTTTGCTAGTTGATACTTTTTTACAATAGCAATGATTTCTCCTAATCTACTAGTACTATTTTTCATCTTTTTTCTTTGTATCTTCCTTTGTATCCTCTTTCAATAAATCCATTAATTCTTGTTTTTCTTCTTTTGATAGTGATGATACTACCTCTTTTATTTTATCGTATGATGCTTCTTCATTTACTACTACCGTTATGTTTTCTTTCATCTTTTCTTTAAGATTATGTTTTAATTCTTCGTTAGCAACTTTTCCAGCTTCTAACATTTCTTCTCCTTTTTGTAGTAATTCTTGTTTTAGAACTTGAGCTTTATCATTAGTCATAGACATAGCGCCTAGTCCCATTAAAAATATGTTTTTTAATTCTTCTTTCATATTTATATCCTTTCTTATTTGATTTTATTTTATTATATCATATATTTGATCTGTTCATCATTATTTTCTTTTTTGTTATTAATAAAAAGGCATGCTTATGCCTTTATTTGTTTTGCCATCTCCAGTTTTTAATATATGGCATGTCTTCTCCATTTTGTCTGATATATGATTTATGTTGCTTTAACATATCCAAGCACCAGTTGATTAGTACTTTTGATGTTTTTTGATATCTTGGAATGTGTAGTAGTGCATCTATTACTAGATGGAATCTATCTATTTCATTTTGAACTCTAATATCGAATGTTGTAGTGATAGTTCCTTCTTCTAGGTATCCATGAATATGCATATTTTTATTTGTTCTATAATATGTTAGTTGCTCTATCAAAGATGGATAACCATGGAAGTTAAAGATTACTGGTGTGTCTTTCGTAAATAATTTATCATATTCTTCTTCGGTTAAGCCATGAGGATGTTTTAATCTTGGAGCTAGTGTCATTAAATCTACTACATTAATTACTCTTATTTTTATATCTTTCACGCAATTTTTTAATATATCTACTGCTGCTAGGGTCTCCAGGGTTGGTGTTTCTCCACAACAAGCCATGATTACATCTGGTTTTCCTTCATCGTTACTAGCAAAATCCCAGATACCAATTCCTTTGGCACAATGTTTTTTAGCTTGTTCTTTGGTTAACCATTGTGGACGTGGATGTTTGCTGGCAATAATGGTATTTATCTGATTTTTTGTTTTAATACAGTGATCCATACAGGCTAATAAGCAGTTGGTGTCTGCTGGCAGATAGATTCTTATAATATCACTTTTTTTCGTTACTAAATGATTTAGAAAGCCTGGATCTTGATGAGTGTATCCATTATGATCTTGTTGGAAGACATGAGATGTTAATAAAATATTTAGAGAAGCGATTGGTGCTCTCCACATGATTCCTCTTGTTACCTTTAACCATTTAGCATGTTGTGTAATCATGGAATCTACAATTCTTATAAACGCTTCATAGCTATGAATTAGTCCGAATCTTCCGGTTAATAAATATCCTTCTAACATACCTTCGCAAAGATGTTCTGAAAGATAAGAATCCATCACTCTTCCGTCTGGAGATAGATATTCGTCCGTTTTGTAGATAGGTCCGTTCCATGTTCTATTTTCTTTTTCAAAGATATGGTTTAGTCTATTGGATAGTGCTTCATCGGGTCCGAAAATTCTAAAATTTTTACGATCTTTATTTAAGACAAATAAGTCTCTGATATAGTTTCCTAATTCTATCATATCTTGTTTATCTATACTTCCTGGTGCTGGTACTGTTACGGCATAATCTTCCCAGTTTGGTGTGATGATTTCTTTTAATAATAATCCACCATTGGCATAATCACTTTTTCCCATGCATTTAGAAGGTGTTGGTGCTAGTTCTCTAATTTCTTTTAATACTCTTCCTTTTTCATCGAATAGCTCTTCTGGATGATAACTTTTTAACCAGGCTTCTAATAGAGGAATATTCATAGGATTATCTCTAGTGATTGTAATTGGTATTTGATGGGCTCTAAAGCTTCCTTCTACTTCATGATCTTCTACTTCTTTTGGACCAGTCCAGCCTTTTGGTGTTGTTAAGACAATCATTGGCCATTCATGGTCTACAGTTGCTCTTCCTTTGATATTTTCTATTTCTTTTATGACTTTATCTAGTGTTTTCGCCATTTCTTCATGAAGCTTTAGAGGGTCTGTTCCTGAGACAAAGTAAGGCTTCCATCCGTGTCCATAGAAAAAGTCTTCCATTTCATCTTGAGTCATTCTTCCAAAGATAGTGGGATTAGATATCTTATAACCGTTTCGATGTAGAATTGGTAATACATAGCCATCGGTTTTAGGATTTAAAAACTTATTGATATTCCAAGAAGTTGCTAATGGTCCAGTTTCTGCTTCGCCATCTCCTATCACGCAAGCGACAATTAGCCCTTTGTTATCTAGTGCAGCTCCAGCGGCATGCGCTAGACTATATCCTAGTTCCCCTCCTTCATGGATGGAACCAGGTGTTTCTGGTGCTACATGAGATGAGACTCCTCCAGGAAAACTAAATTGTTTAAACAACCTTTTTAATCCTACTTCATCTTCTGTAATATTAGGATAAAATTTTGTATATATTCCTTCTACATAATTATTGGCAATAATTGCTTCTCCACCATGTCCAGGACCAGAGATATACATCATTTTTAAATTAAATTTCTTAATTACACGATTTAGATGCATATAGATAAAATTTTGTCCTGGTGCTGTTCCCCAGTGACCTACTACATTTGGTTTGATATCATTACTAGTTAATGGTCTTTTTAGTAAGGGATTATCTAATAAATAAAGTTGTCCTACTGATATATAATTTAATACTCTAAAATATTTATCCATTAATTTTAATTCTTTTTTCGAAAGTGTTGCCATATCATCTCTCCTATCTTAATCATTATATATCAAAATCTGGTTTTTTAAAAGTAAAAAAAGACAAATTCATTTTATTCTCAAATCCGTCTTTTTTATATATTATTCTAAAGTTTTTTATGGCTTTCTTGTACCGAAAATACGATTAAAAATTAATTTTTTCTTTACTGTAGGAGTAGAAGTTGGAGCTGAGGCCTACTCTTTACAAAGCTCTTATCCATATGCTCCAAACAATTTTCTTTCCATATCTTCTACTTTTCTTCCACTGTTTATTATTTTTATATTTTTCTTTTTACTAACATCTATTATATTTTCTTATATACTTTCTCCTATTCTACACTTTTTAATGATTCAATCATATCGATTTTCTTTAATGAGAAATATAAAATTATATTTACTAGTATCGCAAAAGCTGCTGTTATTAATATGGCATATAGGTAACTAAGTGGAGCAATTGTAGGGTCGAACATAAAAGTATCTACTTCACATGTTTTTAAAATATAGATAGTTAAAATATTACCAACACCTAGTCCTAGTAATATTCCTATAATAGTTAAAATAGTGTTTTCTCTATTGATATATTGATAGACTTCTTTATCATAGAAACCTAATACTTTGATGGTTGCTAGTTCTCGTTTTCTCTCACTGATATTTACACTAGATAAATTATATAATACAACAAAGGCTAAAGCACCAGCAGAGACAATTAGAATTAAGGAAATATAAGCGAAGTTTTCCATGGTATCATCAAAGACATGTCTTGTAGATGATACAAAGGAAATACTTGAAATTCCTGGAATTTCTTTTAATTCATTAGCAAGAGTTTTTTCTTCTTTTTCACTCATGTCTTTGGTTTTTATCAATACTGAATTATATGTATCGCTATCATAAGATGAGTTTGGTAAGTAGGCATAGTGGGATAAATAGTTTTCTATAATATGAGATATTTTTTCTTTGTAAGAATTTGTTCCTGTAAATTCTAAGGTATCCCCTTCTTCTACCTCTAATAAATTTGCTATTTTTTCTGTAATGATTAAACCATCGCTTAGTGAATACTTTTCTTTGGTTTTTCTATCTTGTAAGTTTATAAAGCCATCTAGATTCGCCTCTGGTATGATTAATGTTACTGACTGATTGGTATCTTTATTATCGATGGAGATTGTTTCTTCTTGTACTCTTAATGTGTCTGTTATTTTTTTATTTTGTTTTATCTGATTTATGGTTTCCTCCGTTGCTTCTTCATTTAAAGAGATGGTTGCTTGATAGTTAAATACTTCTTCATATTGATTTGGTACCATTTTTTCGATACCATCTTTTAATCCAAAGCCAGCAAGTATTAATCCAGTACAACCTGCAATACCGATGATGGTCATTAAGAATCTTTTTTTATAGCGGAAGACATTTCTTAGTGTTACTTTGTATGAGAAAGATAGTCTCTTCCAGATACCATTGATTCTTTCTAGCAGTACTCTTTTTCCAGGACTTGGTGCGATTGGTCTTAACAAGTTAGCTGGTACTTCTTTTAATGTTTTTCTACATGTATATATGGTTGCTCCTAGAGTACAAAGTAGTGCTATCATCATACCTTGGAAAGTAAGGGATGAATAATAACTTAATTTTATATCACCAATTCGGTACGCTGTTTTATACATTTCAAAACATAAATCTGGTAATAGTCGATAACCAATGATTACTCCTATCATAGAACCAATGATGGTAGCAAGAGATGCATATAGAATGTATTTAAACATGATAGCTTTATCTCCATAGCCAAGAGATTTTAGTGTTCCAATTTGACCGCGCTCTTCTTCTACCATACGAGTCATGGTTGTAAGACAGATTAATACTGCAACAACAAAGAATACTAAAGGGAATACTTTTGCTACATTATCAATTCTTTCAGTATCTTGATTATATTGATAAAATCCAGCGTTAGAGTTTAGGTCTAATACATACCAAGTTTGTCCTTCTATTGTTTCTTCTTTTAATTCTTTCCTAATGTCTTTTTTTGCGTCTTTTACTAAGTCTTCATAGTCTTTAGAAAATCTACTTTCTTCTGTTTTTAAATTAATATATGCTGCTGTTTTTATAGGAGAGATAATATTTTCTACTGGCATATATAAGTAATAGTCAATCATTCCTGATAATAGTGATGTGGAGTCTCTTTCTGTTGAAATATATAAAGGACTTTCTACATATCCAGTTACTGTTAATGTTTTATTATTTACTAAGGGAGAGTCTATCGTGATTTCGTCTCCTATTTTTATTTCTTCTTTAAAATCATTATCAATTACTACTTCATTATCTGATTTTGGCATATGTCCTTTGATTAGTTTTGGAATATTGAGATTGGAGTTTTTATCATAGGAGATAATTTTTGTTGCATACTCTTCATCTTTCATTGTAATAGCATCAAAATTATATCCTGCTTCGATATCATAGTTTTCTTCTAATTTTTCTATGATGTTATCTCCTACTCCATAATTAGATGTGATATATATATCATACATATTGGTACTATCAAAATAGTCATCCAACGTATTTTTCATATCTGGCGCTACCGCTCTAATACCTGCGAAAAAACCTACTCCTAATAGGACAATTACTAAAATTGAGATAAATCTTTTACTCGTTTTTATTGTACAGACAAGTGTTTCTTTTAATAACTTTTTCATCTACCAGTTAATATCCTCTACTTTTTGTGGATGTTTATTGATTGTCACATCCTCGGCTTTTCCATTTTTAAATCTAATAATCTTGTCTGCAATTGGAGCAATCGCACTGTTGTGAGTAATGATAATTACTGTCATTTTATCTTTTCTCGCTAGCTTTTCTAACACTTTTAAAATTTGTTTTCCTGTTTCATCATCTAGGGCTCCCGTTGGTTCATCGGCAAGCAAAATTTTCGGACTTTTAGCAACTGCTCTCGCAATTGCAACACGTTGTTGTTCTCCACCGGATAATTGCGATGGAAAGTTATTTAGACGATGATCTAGTCCTACGGCCTTTAGGGTCTCTACTGGTGATAAGTGCTTTTTACATATTTCTGTTGCTAGTTCTACATTTTCTTTCGCTGTTAAATTTTGGACTAGGTTATAAAATTGAAATACAAAACCAATATCATTTCTACGATATTTTATTAAGTCTTTATTTGAGTATTTGGTAATATCTTTTCCGTCAATTATTACTTGTCCACTAGTTACTTTATCCATTCCTCCTAAAATATTTAAGGCTGTTGTCTTACCAGCACCAGATGGTCCAAGTATTACTACCAATTCTCCTTTATCGATAGAAAAAGAGGTATCATTTAATGCAATGACTTTAGACTCTTTTTCTCCATATATCTTGCTTACATTTTTAAATTCTATATAGGCCATAAACATCCTCCTATCTATACTTGTATTATACCATTTTTTCTGAAAAAAAAAGAAAAAACCAAGCGTTTTCTCTAGAAATGTTTATTTTTTTAGAACTTTGCTTAAACCTTTGATATTTAGGTTTTCTATTTTTCCTTCTTTAGCATATTTTATTAATAAATTTGCTTCATAAGTTACAATACTTCTTCCAGTATTCCAACTTGTATCACTCAAATACCAGTTGTTTTTATCTGTAAATCCGTCGAAGGATGGAATTAGTATCTTTTTTATATTTGGATATTTTTTCTTCATAATTGCCATACATCTTTTTAAATGGAATTCACTAGTGATGAGAGCAATGGCAGATATCTTTTCTTTTTTAGCAAATTCATGGTGTTGTCTATATTTTCAAATGTATTATTTGACTCTTCTTCTGTTATTATGTCACATGCTTTTATTCCTTGTTTAATTGCTAGATCTTTCATTTTTTGTGCTTCCGGGATTCTGTCTTTTTCTTCATTACTAATGCCATTTATTCCACCAGTAAAAATTACCTTTGTTATTCTTTTCTGTTGATAAGCATCTACTGCTTGGTTTACTCTTTCTTTTATTAACATACTATTTCCAAATACAATACCATAGGTTGTACTTTCACCGGTGTCTGTGATATCACTGTAGACAATTTTTTCTATTTCTTCATCCGTTAGTGATTCTTTGTCTATTTCCGTTAGTCTCATAGATTTTCTCCTTTTCTTTCCTATTATCTTTTTTCATTATTAAATTGCATAAAGTAGAATACTAAAAAACTGTAAGGTTGAGCCAAGGAGTACAAAGAAATGAAAGATGGAATGAAAATATTTCTTTTTTGTTCCTAGTCCACAAAATATAGCACCTACTGTATAGGATACTCCTCCAATGATTAGTAGTATTAATCCTGTTTTTGGTAGTAATGTACTAATACTATTATAGGAAAATATTATCATCCAGCCCATGACTAAGTACATAATCATTGAAGGTACTTGAAATTTTTCTAGGTTAATGGCATTTAATAAAACTCCTATGATGGCACTTATCCAAATAATTACAAAGATTATCCAGCCAGTTGTTCCTCCAATTAAGCTAAGACAATATGGAGTATAACAGCCAGCAATAAATAGATATATATCACAATGGTCTATTATTCGAAATACTTTTTTAGCTTTTAATTTAGGACTTAATGCATGGTACAAGCAACTTACTAGATACATGATAATCATAGTACCACCATAGATAGATGATGATATAATTCCTATTGTATTATTGTTTTTAGCAGAAAAAACAATTGTTAATACTAGGGCAGTTATTCCTAGTAATACACCTATTCCATGAGATATAGCATTAATTAATTCTTCCCCTAAAGTATAATTTGGTATGGTAATTTTTTTCATGTTACCTCCTTTTTTTGGTTATTATAATACATATTTTATTATATGTTAAGAACTTTATGATTCTTAGGACAAGTGTTTTATTAAGTTCAGTTTATGCAAAAAAACTACTTTATTTTTCTATTATACTAAAGTAGTTTTTTCAGATTAATTTCACTTCTTTTTATTTTTTCTTAAGTTAAGTCCTATGATTGTTCCACCTAGTATTAAGACTATGCCACCTATCATTGTTAGTATTCCTTTTACTCTTTGACCTAAGTCTGGTACTTCTATTAGTTGGATGTTTTCTAGGATTGCTTCTGTCGTTTCATTTCCTGTTACGCTTACTCGTTTTTGGACGACAATCGGCTGGTAGTTTGGTGGCGTTACTGTTTGTTTTACTGTGTAATCCCCTATCGGTAGAGTTACATTTATTTCACTATTTGTAGTACTTATTCTATATACGATATTTCCAAGACTATCGTAGATTGCTATTTCGGCATTTGATAAGTTTTCTTTTGTTGCGGCATCGATTACTTTGATAGTTAGATTTCCTACTTGTTCTGTGTAGTTTAACTCTATTGTCTCAAACATAGCTCTTGTACTACTTTCTCCACAATTTATTAGTGCTCCAACGTTTTTTACTGCTATTCTAGATTTATTATTTTCGTTATATGGTACATAGTATTGTGCCCAGATGTCAAAAGTACTATTTCCTATAATTTGAGCTTGGAAGTTTATAGTACCATTTTTTACTTCTGATAGAGGTACTCTTAATTTAAAGCCTTCTCCTCTTTGGAATTCTGTTTTTAAATTGCCATACTCATCAGTTACTATCATGGGAGATACTACTTGATAGTCAGTAAATATATAAGAATAATCTTTGGTACAATCTGGTATGATTAGACTTGTTTCTATATAGTCATCGGTTACATAATACGTAATATTATCGGTATTTATGTCATCTAATACGGGAGTTGAGTAATCATCAGAATTCTGCCAATTACTATATCTTTCATATTCTTCTATTTTTTCTGCTATTTTTTTACCATTAGGAGAATTCTTTATTAACTCTTTTTCTTCTTCTGTTAAATTATTTGATTGGAAATATATATCATCCATCCACCAGGAGAACAATTGAGAATAATAACTATTTTCTTCTTTATTATCACTAAATTTAGGAATTTCTTGTGGATATTCAAAGTCTTTTTCTAATACCTGATTCTCTGGTATTTCTATATCTTTACTAGGTTGTATTGCGATATTATTTAGCGTTTCTCCATTCGCTCCCGTTACTTCTATATTAGCAAGTGGTAATCCTTCTATGAATTCTAGTGTGTTTGTTTGTTTTAGTGTTACTTTCTCAGGGCAATAGTTCGTCATACTTTCTGCTGCAGCATAACTAGATTTGTTTATTAATAAGGTAATGGATATTACCATTATAAAGACCGACAAAATTACTAGACTTTTCTTTTTCATATGTATACTCCTACCTTTATTCTCTATTCTAATAAGAGTGTACCCTGCCCGGGTAAATTTGTCAACTGGATGATTACTTATTTTGTCAAAATAAAAACTAGGTTTACCCTAGTTTATACTCCAACACTTTTTGTTTCTGGGAGAGTTGATCCTCCATCAATTACAAAGCCTTGTCCTGTGATATAAGTTGACTCATCACTTGCTAGAAAAGCAGCTAACTCTCCTAGTTCTTCTATTGTTCCTAGGCGTCCCATGGGAATACCTGCAGCAATTCCATCTACTACACTTTGAGGATTTTCTCCATTAGAATCTTTAGCTATTCCCTCTACCATTGGAGTCATAATATATCCTGGCATAATGGCATTTACGTTAATATTATTTTTTACTAGTTCCATAGCAAGTCCTTTGGTAAATCCCATTAGGGCTGCTTTTGTCGTAGCATAAGCTACTTCACCAGTATCTGCAACCATAGGTCCGGTAACGCTTGATAAGTTTACAATACGTCCATATTTATTTTTTATCATATCTGGTACTACTACTTGAGTCATATTCCATGTACCTTTAATATTAATATCAAAATGATTATCTCTTACTTCATCCGTCATTTCTGTAAATGGTTGTAATTTGGCAATACCAGCATTGTTAACTAAAATATCAATTTTTCCTTTTTTCGCTATTACATCATTTACTACCGCTGTTAACATATTTTTATCTCTGATATCCGCTTTATATCCTAGTACTTTAGGACTTTTTAATTCTTGTAGAGTTTGTTGTAGCTTGTCTGAATAGTCAATAATTACTACGTCTGCTCCATACTTTAAAAATACCTTTACTATACCTAGTCCATTTCCCATGGCTCCACCTGTTATTATTGCAACTTTTCCACCTAATTTCATTTTACACTCTCCCTTATATTATTCCAATATAAGTGTATCATTTTTAGTATTGCTTTTCTAGGCTTTTTTAATAATTCTATTAATTTTCCTGTTGTTCTTTGAAATCTTTTTGACAATTTTCAATAATTTTTTTCTAATTTTGTGTATTTAGAAATTGTACTTATATCTAGACCTTCTTTTAACATTGTCATTACTATTTGCCGGTTAGCTTGTTCTAGTCCTTCCTCTTGTCCTTGTTCTAACCCTTTTTCCATTCCTTCTTTTAAACCTTTCTCTATCATTTCTTCCCTGATAGAGTTTTCAATTTTCCGATTATCTTCTTCTGCACTCATAAATACATGAAATCTGAATCTTCATTTACTCTTTTTACTTCTTCCATATATCTTTCCTCCATCCTATCTTTTTTTGATAGAGATTTTAGTTCTTCTAGTCCTAAATCCAGCATGATTATTTCTTTATTTTTCTCTATCTCATGTACATTGTTAGTATACTAAAAACTCATATACTTTTCCATATTGATTTCATAAATAATAAAATTTCTTATATACTTCTTTTGTTCTTCATCCTGAATATAGTATATTCTTAACACTTTATTATCTTTTAGTCCATAACTAAAATTAATTTGAATCATTTTTACATCTTCTTTATAGTTTTGCCCTTTTAGAACATGATGCGAGTAAATATCACACAAATATGATGCATTTCTTGATCTTACATATCCCAAGTCAGAAGTATTTACTTCTACTTAAATTCTTCCAATATCTGTTTTTAGATTAAGATCAAAATGTTTTCGTTTTACTGATACATTATCAGCGTTCTGTTCTAAATTAAGATATTTCACCTCCTTTATTTTTACCTTTAATATACCTTCTAACAAATAAATCAATAGGTCTTTATTCTTCTCATTCATAAAGACTTCTTTAAATGTTCTGTCATAGCGACAGGTATAAAATTTTGTGATAACTATCACCTCCTACTGTATTATTAGAAAAATGTAGAATGCTTCCGCAAAAAAAAGAAAGATTTTTCATCTTTCTTATTCTGAACTTTTTTGTATTACTTTGAAAGCATCTTCTATAGTTTTCATATTCTTATAATTGGTTACTGTATCTTTTATTCCAACCATGATTGGTATTATTGCTAGTAAACTTATAGCGAGTAGATATCTTTTTTTACTTTTGATTGCTTGTATTATTAGATAAATACTTAGTACTGTGATTGTGATTACATAACACAAATTATAAATAAATTGCTCTTTTAATTTTTGGACTAATTCTTTATTAATTATTTTTACACAGTCTGTTTGATTGTAATTCTCTACTAATGTATATAGTAATTTTATACTTATTAATGCTATTACTATGATTATTATTGCTATTGTGATTTTTAGTTTTTCATTTTTCTAAAAAAAGACTGCATTGGCAGCCTTCTTTACAGTTATTTAGAAATTACTTCACAGATTAAGTTAGAGATTTCTGTTGGATTATCGATTGGAAGTCCAGCTATCATTTTTGCTTCACTGTAAAGTATTTTCGTATATTTCTTAAACTCATCTTTATCCTTTTTATATAGATCTTTTAATTTTTTAGCAATAGGATGTTTTTCATTGATTTCAAGTACTGTTTGTGCTTTGATTCCTAAATCATTTGGCATAGAATCAAATACTTTTTGCATTTCAATAGAAACATCACCTTCACTAGTTAAGCATACTGGATGAGTCTTTAACTTATTCGTAAATCTTACTTCTTTTACATCCTTAATTTCTTCTTGCATATCCTTTAGTAAGTCTTCATTTTCTTCATTTACTTTCTTTGTTTCTTCTTTTTCTTCGTCTGTTTCTAAATCCAAGTCTCCATTTTCCACATTAGCAAACTTCTTACCTTCATATTCCTGGATAGCAGTAATTGCAAATTCATCTACATAATCTGTTAAGTATAAAATATCATAATCTTTTTCTTTTACTTGTTCTACTTGTGGAAGAGAATCAATTTTAGCAATAGAGGCTCCAGATGCATAATAGATTTTTTCTTGTCCTTCAGGCATAGCGTCTACATATTCTTTTAGTGTAATTAATTTATCTTCTTTTGAAGAATGGAACATAATCAAATCTTTTAATTTATCTTTATCTGCACCATAGTTATTATATACTCCATATTTTAATTGTACTCCAAAGGTCTTGAAAAATTCTTCGTACTTTTCACGGTCTTCTTTTAACATTGTCTCTAATTCTTTTTTAATTTTAGACTCAATGTTTTTTGCAATTAAACCTAAACTCTTTGATTTTTGTAATATTTCTCTTGAAATATTTAGTGATAAGTCTTCACTATCTACTACACCTTTTACAAAGCTAAAATAGTCTGGTAATAAGTCAGCACATTTTTCCATGATTAGTACACCTGATGCATATAAACTTAATCCTTTTTCATAGTCTTTTGTATAATAATCATATGGTGCATGACTTGGTATAAATAACAATCCATTATAAGAACACATTCCTTCTACAGAAGTATGAATTACTTTTAATGGTTTATCAAAGTCATTAAACTTATCCATATAGAAATTATTATATTCTTCTTCTGTTACATCACTTGCTTTTTTCTTCCATAGTGGAACCATGCTGTTAATAGTTTCTACTTCTACTTTATCTTCATATTCATGTTTTTCTTCATCCTTTAATTCATGTTTTGTTACTTTCATCTTGATTGGATAACGAATATAGTCAGAATATTTCTTTATTAATTCTTTTAAATTATATTCTTCTAGATAGTCACTATAATTATCTTCTTCCGTATCTGGTTTAATATGAAGAGAAATCTTTGTACCATTTTCTTTTTTATCACACTCTTCAATACTATAACCTTCAGCACCAGTAGAAATCCATTTATAACCTTTGTCACTATCTACAGATTTTGTTTCTACTTCAATACAATCACTTACCATGAATGCAGAATAAAAACCAACACCAAATTGACCAATAATATCAATTTTATCCTGTTTTGTCATATTCTCTTTAAAGCTTAGAGAACCAGATTCAGCAATAGTACCAAGATTCTTATCTAGTTCTTCTTCTGTCATACCGATACCATTATCTTCAATTACTAAAGTTCTATTTTCCTTATCATAATCAATATTAATCTCTAATTTATCCTTTTTTACCTTTACCTTCTTATCTGTTAAGGAACGATAATATAATTTATCAATCGCATCAGATGCATTTGATATTAACTCCCTTAAAAAGATATCTTTATTTGTATAAATAGAATTAATCATTAAATCTAATAATCTCTTAGATTCTGATTTAAATGCTTTTTTCTTCATTTTCACATCTCCTTTGTATACTTTATTTATAGCACTATAATTAGCAGTTGTCAAGATAGAGTGCTAAAAAATATTTTAAGAAAAAATCATGATTTCATGACTTTCTCTAATTCTTTTTTTAAAATATTATTTTTATCTTCTATTATTTTTACATCCTTATCTTTTAATGTATTTACGGGAAGTGTTACTATTTCATTATGTTTAATTACTTTTAGTCCTTCTTTTGTCATGGATAAGCATAAATAATTATACTTTTTATCTTCCTCGTCTATATATTTTATTTTATAAAATCTTTCTTCTTGCTTGTTTTTAATCGCTTTTAATACCTGATAAGTACTATTACTATAGACTAATTCTGGTTGATCACAGAATATATTTAAAATTTTTCTGTTATTATTATATTCAATAATAATTAAATGATCTTCTACTACAGCATAATATTTTCCATTTACATATTCTAAGTATTCGATCTTTTTTTCTTTTAGTTCTTTCTCATCTTGAAGTACTGGGAAATAATTCTTTAAATCCATCGTATCTAGATCACAATTTAGTGATGCTTGATATTCAATACTTTCATTCGTATTCATAATTACAGATAAAATTTCTGTTGCTAACCCATTCATAACATTAGGACAATGTTCAAATAACATAACAATCGCTTCAAATAGGAATTCCCAGCGTTTTGGTAAGTATCTAGTTGTATAGAAATCATATTTTTTCTTATTCATATAGACATCAATTTCGATTGTAAAACTATTAATATGTTTATTTCTATTATCCCTAGATACTAACTCCTCATATTTAGGTAATTGTTTTTTAATTTGTTCAGTTATATAAATAGTACTTTTTACTTCCATAAATTGATAGCAGCAATACTCTTCTATTTTATTATCTTCTACTACATCTAGTGGAATATATAATACTTTAAATTTATCTATTGTACGACTATATAATAAAGATATATAAAAATTAGAATTATTATAGTCTTTAATTTGGAGCTCTATTATTGGAGCCTCATGTTTCTTTTTTAATAATTTTCTTATTAGACCTATTTTTTTATCGAATTGCATACTCTCTTTCCTTTTCTCACTTCTTATCCCTATTATAGCATGAGTTTGTTGATTTTCCTAACTTTTCCTGTTTTTTTTACTTATTTTGTCATTAAAAATGTTAATTATTGGTTTACATTACTCTAAACTTTCTACCCAGTCTATTATTTTTTGCCATGTAGCAGGTCCTACTATGCCGTTTTCTGGTAGATTATATCTTTTCTGTATTGCCTTAATCGATTCTTCAGTTAACTCATCAAAAGTACCATTCACACGTACTCCTGGTATTTGATGAGTCTTTTCACAAATTATATATAAGAAGTTTTGTAAGTTTAGAATATCGTCACCAGTCATACCTAAAGATAAGAAAATACCAGGATATAATTTATCTTCATAATATAAGTACTCTTCCGGTATTAATTCTTTGGTTTGATTGTAAGCTGTTACTAAAGCATTCCAGGTGTTTTTATCGACAATACCATTTGCTTCTATATTATTACTTGTTTGAAAGGCAATTACCATTTCTTTAGTGTCTTCTGTAAATTCTTCTCCGGATAAGTTAAGTTTTGGAATATCTGTGTCAATATAGGATAAGAAATTTAATAAATAATTTAAAGGTCTAATATAGGGTCCTGTGTCTCCAAGTTGTAGTGTTTCTCCATAAGGAAACTCTACTTCTTCGATACTAATTCCTTCACTTGCTAAATCTGCTACTTTTTTTACAGCATTATAAAGATATTTTACTTCATACCAGGTTGCTTTATCTACGGTTCCAGTTACTGGTAGGTCAAATATTTCTTGAAAGGCTTTGACGCTTTCTTCCATATCTGTTGTAAAAAAGATATTTTCTTCTTCTATTTTGGGAATGGCTGGATAGTTATTACTAATCCTATTAAGTTGGACTTTTAATTGCCTTACATAGTTTCCGGCAGAACCTAGTCTAAAGGGAAATCCTGGATAAGAAGGAATGTTGGGAGATACTGGAGCGTTATAGACAATTCTGATATCATTACCATAATATCTTTTTAAAATTTCCGTAGGAGATAGTCCTTGTCTTGCTAGTTCTACACTTCCCCATTGGGAAAGTCCGTCACAGGTTGTATTAATACCATCACAGTAAGCGGCAAATAGAGGTTGTACTTGGTCACCTTTTACAATATAGTTATTGAAAATATCATCTACTATTTGAGAGATATTTTCAAAAAATTGAGAGTCTTCATTAAAGGTTTGATCATAAGCTGGTGATGAGGTAATGTCAAAATTATATCCCTGAGACGGATACCATTCATTATAAATTCTATTTAAAGCAAAAGAAATTTGAGCTAATACATTAGCTTTTATCGCATCTGCTGGCCAAGATGGATATATTTCATTCGATGCTACATTTTTTATATACTCTGGAAATGGTACTGTAATATTTTTTCCTGCTTCTTCTGGTGGTCCTATATGGACTGTAATTCCTGTAGGAACTACCGGTGTTCTAACTGCCATTTTGATCAATTCCTTCCATTTCTACATCAGGAATCATTTTAATATATTGAATTACACCAGTGTTTCCAAATATTGCAACATCATATTTTTTAATTCTTTCATATCCCTCATGGATAGCTATTACATCATACATGGTATATTGAGCAGTATCTCCAGGTTTATAGTTTTTATCTTCTGCTTTGGATGGCAATTCAATATTACTAATCATTCCACTAGAGTCTGTTAGTCCTCTAAAAAACAACACTTTACTTCCATCAATATCCTTGGTTATTAATATTTCTGTATCTGGGATTGGTACGGCTTTATAAGCGGTGAATACTTCTACTTTTAGTCTACCTGTGGATGGATTTTCTTCTATAAATTTTTGATAACTTTCGGTCTTTTTGAATTCTTCTAAGGTAGTAAAATTCATTATAATTCCCTCACTTTCAATACTTGACCAATTTCTAAGTTGGTCGAAGTTAGATTATTTAAATTCATTAAATCAATTACTGTCGTGTTATAGCGCCTAGCAATGTCATATAAGTTATCTCCCCGTTTTACAGTATATGTTTCATATTTTGGTTCTACATAGCCTTCTCCAAAACATTCTTTGACTGGTCCTGGTATTACTTCTTCTTTTTCCGTTGGTATTTTTAGTATTTGTCCCACTGATAGGATTGTCGTTGTTAAGTTATTGGCATTCATTATTTCTTCTACTGTTGTGTTATAGCTTCTAGCAATACTATAGAGACTGTCTCCTGCTTTTACTTCGTATTCTTTATATCCTGTTTCAATGTTCCGGGTTGGTATTTTTAATATTTGTCCGATAGATAATAAGTTTGATGTTAGATTATTTGCTTGTTTAATTGTCTCTACCGTTACGTCATATTTATTTGCAATATTATAAAGATTATCTCCTTTTACTACTGTATAAGTGATATAGTTGCTGTCTGGTTGATTATTCGTTCCTTCTACTGGTACTTTTAATTGCTGTCCAATACTTAAAATATTAGAAGATAGGTTATTTAGTTCTATTAGTTCTTGTACTGTTGTATTATATTGATTGGCAATTTTATATAGGGTATCTCCTGCTTTTACCGTATAGGTTGCGGTATTGGTGTTTGTTGGAATTGATAGTACTTGTCCAACTGTTATTGTATTACTAGTTAAATTATTTACTCTTTTTATGGTCTCTACTGGTACATCAAATTGTTTACTGATACCATATAAGGTATCTCCTCTTGTCACTGTATAGTTTTTCATACTTCACCTCATTTTATTATATGACTATCATTATTTTCTTTATTCTTAGTTATTTAGGTAAATTATTATCTCTTTTTTTAGGTTATAAACATATCTTATTAATGAAAGGAGGAAATCTATGCTACCAAATTGGAATCAAAATGATTGTTGTGATAACGATTGCAATCAAAGACCAAACCGTCCTAAGGTAATTTTCTGCCTTTGTCCTACTGGTGCTACTGGTATTACAGGTGGAATTACTGGACCTACTGGTCCTACTGGTGCGACTGGTCCTACCGGTCCAACAGGTGCTACTGGACCTGCTGGAAGTGGACTTACTACTTTAGGATATTTCCCTGATTTTGCATCTTTTATTGCTGCTCATCCTACTGGAAATCCAGGAGACTCTTATGTTGTTGGCGGTACTCTTTATATGTGGGATGCTGCTACTGCTAGCTGGGCTGCTACACCTATTGTTCCTGGACCAACTGGTCCTACCGGACCTACGGGTGCGACTGGTGCCACGGGTGCTAGCGGTGCAACAGGTGCAACTGGAGCCACTGGTGCTTCCCCTAACCTAACTATCGGAACCGTTTCTACAGGAACTCCTGGTGGTACTGCTTCTGCAAGTATTACTGGTATATCTCCTAATTTTGTACTTAACTTAACTATACCTCAAGGACCTACGGGAGCATCTGGTACGGCTGGTGTAACTGGCGCTACTGGTCCTACAGGAGCTACGGGTGCGACTGGTCCTAGTGTTACCGGACCTACGGGACCTACAGGTGCTTCTGGTGTTACTGGTCCAACGGGTGCGACCGGACTTAGTGTTACCGGGCCTACTGGTCCTACGGGTGCCACTGGTGCTAGTGGAACTGCTGGTGCAACAGGACCTACGGGAGCAACTGGTGCCACTGGACCTAGTGTTACTGGTCCTACCGGTCCTACGGGTGCTAGCGGTGCAACTGGAGCGACTGGAGCGACTGGACCTAGTGTTACCGGACCTACTGGTCCTACGGGTGCTAGCGGTGCAACCGGACCTACAGGAGCTAGTGGAGCTGCTGGTGCAACAGGACCTACGGGACCAACTGGACCTACAGGACCTACGGGACCATAGTTTTTTCCATATAAAAAGTTCTCGAATTTCCGAGAACTTTTTTATTTATTAGGGTCTACTAAAATCTTTACAGCGTCATCTGTTCCAGAAGTTAGTCTTTCATATGATTTTTGTACTTCTTCTAGACTTACAATGTCATCTACAAATTTTAGTACATCAATTTTCTTTTCTGCAATTAAATCAATACAAGTTTGGAATTCGTCTTTTGTATAACCAATTGCTCCTTTTAATGTTAATTCTTTCATTACTCCTACGATGGTTGGTATCGTTACTGTGCCAAGAGATACTCCAACTAATACTACTGTTCCTCCAGGTTGTACTGTCATTAGTGATGTTCCTACTGCTGGAGAATTACCACAACACTCAATAACTACATCGAATCCACCATTGGTTTTTGCTAGTAAGGTCTCTACCATTTTGGTATCTTTGGCATCATACCATTCATCTGCTACACCTAATTTTACAGCTTTTTCTCCTCTAGCTTTATTGGTCTCTGATAAGGCAACATAGCTTGCTCCTTCCATTTTAGCAAACATAGCACTTACTAATCCGATGATTCCTCCACCAATGACTAATACTTTAGCACCTACTTTGATATCTGCTAAATGGATGGCATGTAAGCCTACTGCTGTTGGCTCTACCATAGCGCCTTCGTCATCGCTTACTGTATCTGGTAATTTTATTACCATATCTGCTCTTACTTTCGTTTCTTTAGCTAGTGCACCTGGATTTGTTAACGATAGTCCTACTGCATATGTCCAAGTGGAAGGACAATATTGAGGATTTCCTGATAGACAAGCTTCACATTTTCCACATGGAGAAATTGGAAGTCCTGTTACTCTATCTCCTATTTTTAAATCTGTTCTAGAACCTGGATCTTTTACAATACCAGAAAACTCATGTCCCATGACTAATCCTTTTGGTTCTCCTGCTACCCAGTAATGAATATCTGATCCACAAATACCGCATTTTTTGACTTCTAATACGACATTTTCATGATCTATTTCTGGTTGTTTGATATCCGTAATTTCAAATTCTTTTACACCTTTAATGGCTACACATTTCATTTTTCTAACCTCCTACTATTATCTTTATCATATCACAAATTTCCTTTAGTGCTTCTATTTTTCTTCATTTTTTATCATTTTTTACATATGATACATAGAAAGGATGTTTTTATGAAGATATGTGTTTATGCTATTAGTAAAAATGAGGAGAAATTTGCTAGGCGTTGGTATGAGTCGATGAAGGAAGCAGATGAAGTTTATGTGCTTGATACTGGTTCTACTGATAATACAGTTTCTATACTTGAAGAGTTAGGCTCTCATGTAAAAGTTGAGGTCGTTACTCCTTGGCGATTTGATGTTGCGAGAAATAAATCACTTGAATTAGTACCAGAAGATTGTGATATTTGTGTTTGTACTGATTTAGATGAAGTATTAGTTCCAGGATGGAGAGAAAAATTAGAAAAAGCTTGGACTCCTGGTACTACTAGGTGTCAATATACGTATTACTGGAGCTTAGATCAAGATGATCAACCTATTGTTAGTTTCTTTTTAAATCAGGCTCATTGTCGCCATGGTTATCGTTGGACTCATCCTGTCCATGAAGTGTTAGAATATACTTTAGGTGATGAAGTTGTTGTTAGTTGTCCTGATATCATTTTAAAACATTATCCTGATGCTACAAAATCTAGAAGTAGTTATTTACCTCTTTTAGAGCTTTCTGTTCGTGAGGATCCTGAAGATGACCGTAATATGCATTATCTAGGTCGTGAATATATGTACTATGAGAAATGGGATAAGGCTATTGAAACATTAAAAAAACATTTGACCTTAGAGCGAGCTGTTTGGAAAGATGAAAGAGCTGCTTCTATGAGATTTATTGGTCGTTGTTATAAAAACTTAAAGCAGTATGATGAGGCTAGATATTGGTATGACCAAGCAATGAAAGAGGCGCCTTACCTACGGGATGCTTTTGTTGAAAAAGCACTTCTTGAATATGAACTGGATAATTATGATAAAGTAGAAGATTTATGTTTTCGAGCTTTAGAAATAAAATCTCATGAACAAACTTATATCAATGAGCCATTTAGTTGGGATAGTACTGTCTATGATTTATTATCTATTAGTGCTTATCATTTAGGTAGAATACCACAAGCTATTTATTTTGTGGATATTGCTCTTACTTATTTACCAGATGATAGTAGGCTTTTAAATAATCGAAGAATATTTAAAGAATTAGAAACAGAAAAAGAAGGCTCTTAGCCTTCCATATATAAATCTATTCTCTTATCTTTATATCCTTCCAATATTTTATTCCAGATGACGCTTTCTACAAAGCGTCCTTTTTTGGGATGCATTAAATATCTTATTGTTAGTTCAATATGATTATCGACAATTTTAGTATAGATAGTAGGATCATACTTATTGAAATATACTCTATTCGTAGTATTGATGTCATTAATCTGAGCTTTCATCTTTTTAGGAATGTTTTTAATAATTTCTATGTTATTTACAATTTTATATAATTCTTGTTTGTTTTTTACTAAATCACAATCCATTGGAACTTTTACTGTTAATTCATCCCAGACATATTTGAATCCTTTGTTTAAGTTTCTTACTGGTTCAGAAAAGACAATGGAGTTAGGGAAAGTTACGATTACACCAGTAGACTGTCCATGTTCTTCTTTGGTAGATATTTCTAGAACTTCAAAGTTTAGGGAAGAAATATTCATTACATCCCCTTTGATGCCTTTTACTTCGATTCTGTCTTCTACTTGGAATGGTTTTTTCATTTTTATATAGATACCACAGAAGAAATTTAATATTAATTCACGTAACGCGATAGTCATGGCTGCGGATGTTACACTGATTAAGGTCATTAGACTTTGAATGTATTCACTCCATATCATTAATAAAAATACTACTTCTAAAATATTTAAGATAATTTGTACTGCCTGGTTAATTACGTATTCTTTTCTACCTTCTATTTTCTTTCTAATTGTTCTTTTTCCTATTTTTTTGAAAAAACTAAATAGTAATATTACTATACTGGTTGCTAGAGCTAAGGCTATATATGATTGATTAATGGTTGTTAAATCGCTTACATATTTACAAATTTTATCAAAAAATTCCATGGTATTCCTCCTTTTACTAGTGACTAATTATACCACTTTTTCTAATTTTTATAAAGTAATCTATTTAAATGTATGATATACTAGACATATTGTTTACACATGGAGGTAGTTTTATGATTATTGGTATTATTGGTGCTTTTGATGAAGAGGTAGAAAAATTTATTGAAATATTTCAGTTAACGAAAGAAGATACTACTATTTGGGATATTTATTCCGGTGATTTCAAAGATAAACATTTAGTAGTTTGTCGTTCTGGTATTGGTAAAGTAAATAGTGGCGCTATGACACAATATTTGATTGATCATTATCAGGTGGATTTGGTAATTAATTCTGGTTGTGCAGGAAGCCTACTTAGTAAGGTTAAGATTATGGATGTTGTTTTGAGTAGTTATGTTACTTATCATGATTTTAATCCTACTCGTATTATGGAGTATAGTGTTCCAGAACTTGGTAAGGTTCGGGCTTCTACTAAACTTATTCATATTGCAGAAGATGCTTTAAAAAAGTTAGATGTTGATAATTATTTTATTGCTCCTATTGCTAGTGGAGACTGTTTTGTTACTGATGAAGTGATGAGAGATACCATTTATAAAGCTACTGGTGCTTATGCTGTTGATATGGAAAGTGCATCGATCGGGCACATTTGTAAATTAAATCAAGTTCCCTTTTTGTCTCTTAGAACCATTTCTGATTTTTCTGATGGTAATGATGATTTTGAAGTGATTGCTGCTTATAAATCTAGTCAGTTAGTTAAAGAGATGATTGAGGCATTATAAAAAGATAGCTATTCGTTTGCTATCTTTTTTAGTTCGTTAAATAAGAACTCTTTGGCTTTTTCATCTTTTTCTTCTTGAATTTGTTTGGCAAGTGATTTTAATTTTTGTTTTTTCTTCTCGTCTATTTCTAAGTAGTCTAATTGTTCTAGGAATTCTTCTATCATTTCGTTGATTGTCATTTCTTCTTCATCTTCTTTACTGATGATTTCTTTTAAAATTCCTGTTTTTTCTAATTCTTCTTCTGACATAAACTACTCCCTTTCACATCTATATTATATCATAAAATTTGTCTTATGGTACCTTTTCCATTTTGGCAAGTAATATGAGCAATACTTCCATTGATTATTGTCATTTTAGGGGGAACGTGTCCAATATCTGCATTAAATATTATTGGTAAGTCTTTAAATAGTCTTTTTAGTGCTTCTTGATAGGTAAACTCTGGATAGAATTGTTTGGGACAGGCAACTCGTCCTACAATGATTCCTTTGATATATTTAAACCATTCTGCTTCCTTTAATCTAAATAAACTACGATAAGTCTCTTCTGCTGATAATTCGCAAATATCAAAGTACCAGATAATACCATCGTCTTTATACTTTTCTATAAATTCCTTGGTATAGTCATATGGTGTTCCAGGTAAATCTTTTAAGCAATCAAGACATCCTCCGATGATTCTTCCAGTGATATCTACTTCCTTATTTATCGTCTCCCAGTAGACTTTTTCTGTTAGATGGTATCCGTCTTCCGTATTTGTCCATTCTTTTTGGTAATAATCAAAACTATGTTGTTCTACAATATTTCCTGATAGTATTTCTAAATTATTTTTTAAACACTGATGAGGATTTGTCTGATCAAAACTTCCTGCATTACATCCATAGATTGTTGCGATATCTAATTTTGTAGTTATCACATACAGAAGATAGGTTGGATCTGAATATCCCTCTATCCATTTTGGATTGTCTTTTATATGTTGCCAGTTAATATATGGTAGCATTTCTATTAGAAAGTCTCCACCTGCTGCGCACATTATCATATCTGTATCATTGTCGGTAATTAATTCATCTAATTCTTTGGCTCTTTTTTCTCCTGATGTAGATACCATGCCTTTTTTTCTGACGCTTTCGGTTTCTTTTATGCGATATCCATAGTTTGTTAGTGTGTGTATTGACTTTTCATAAGATGGAATATCGTCCCCTACACCTTGTGATGGTGCTGTTATTCCGATTGTTGAATTTACTTTTAAAAATTTAGGATACTGCATGATGTTTTTCCTTTCTGCTGTCTAAGACAGAATTTATCACTATTAATACAATACTTACTAATAACATGATTCCAGAGGTAATTAACATTGGCATTGCAGATATTCCTACTGTTTCTGTTTCTATAGCAACATTTAGTACTAAAGCAATCGATCCTCCAATTAAGGCAATGAATAATGCAGAAACAATTCCAGCAATGGCGATATTTACAATCCATTTATAGTATGGTTTCTTTAATAAAGCAATAATCACTATAGATATGATTGACGTTATCATTAGTCCTATCATAAAATTATCGGTAGTAACACTTTGATAACTATCCAGTACTGCTTGTCCTTCTTCTGGCATGGAGTTTTTTGCTTCTTCAATCATTTTTTTGTATGATGCATTTATATCTTCGTTTTGGGTTACTTCATCTAATAGTTCGTCTATTTTTTCATCACTAATCGATTGTCCCGTTACTTGTTCTATTGTTGTTTTATTTTCTTCTATAAATGTTTTTAGGTCTTCTTCGATATTGATATCTTCTATTTCATCGGTTGTTAAATCTTTCATTATTTTGTCGGTATATTTATTCATCAAATTATCTATTGTTTCATTTGTACGTAGGTTATCTTCTAACTCTTTTATATTTTCGTCGGTTATTTCTGGAAATTCATTTTTAAGAGATTCACTCATTTGCTTTATAACTTCTTCTTTTCCATAAGTTCCTATAATTTCTTGATTTACAATTTGTTCTGCATACATAATCGTTGGTATTAATGTAAATGTAAAGACTAATACTGTAGTTAGAATTCCTCTAATAAATGTTTTCATAGTTTTTCTCCTTTTTTTCTTCTATTATATCATATATATTGTCCCTATTATCACAATAATACCAGTGATTATAAACATACTTGCTACTAGTTCTGGAATTATATTTTTTGTATAAGCATCACTCGGATTTTCTTTATTATAATAAACAGTCACTTTTTTTATACATGAACTAAGAATTCCATTTATTCCTACAGAAGATTTTATTTGATAGGTTTTCTTGTCTACCTCATATTTTACGGTAGGATATTTTGCCCAGGTTTTCGCTTCATTTAATTCAAATTGGGAATCGATAATTATACCTTTACATTTTTCTAAACATTTAGGATGTTCTTTTTTTATAATTCTTTTTTCAGTAATTAGTATCACTATTCCTACTATTACTACTTCTGTACTTAGTATTAATGGCTGAATAATTCCTTTTTCTATTAATGGTCCTTTTACACATAGGCTTAGTATTACTATAATTACTGCATTTATACAGATTGCGATAAATACTATGATTGGTAGAATAAATTCTGGTTTTATAGTTTGTTCTTTTTTGTTATTTTTTTTCATATTTTACTCCTTATAATTATAAATATATTCTTCGATATCTAGATAAGATTTATCTCTTGAGTAAGTCATAGCATAGATGTGATATACTCCATTTTGAACTGGTAGTGTGTTATGTGTATTTAGCTCTTTAATATAGATAGAATAGTAGCATTCTTGGTTTACCGATTTACAAGTTGCGGGTGTGAGTAAGTTTTCTATATTGGTACTTATTTCTTTTTTTGTTAACCAGTTCTCACTGTTTTGTAACTCTTCAAAAAAAGCTTTTTCCTCTTTTGGATTTGTGAATATGATATAGTTTGATTTATGATTTAATAAATAGCTTTCGTCCCAGTTTATTTTATAGTATTTTCCTTGAGATGGTAGGGTTATTCCTATTACATCTTGATAAGTAGTGATGTGTTTATAGTCTATTTCATCATTTATTAAGAAAGATACAGAACCTTCTAGTAGGATGATTCCTGTTACTATGATACCTGCAATAATATTTTTGGTACATTTTAGTCCTTTGATGCGATAGATAATTCCTAGTATTATGGATAGTACAGGAATTGGTAGTAGATAGTATGCTACATATGTATAGTTAAATGTTAAAGGAAGTGGAACATTTTCTTTTTGTGTTGTTAGTAGTATCAACAGCATGCTTGCCCAGATGGAGATAATTGTTAATACAAATAGAACGATTAGTCCAATCTTTACTTTTTCATATTTTTCTAAGTTTTCTTGCTGTTCTTCGATGGCTATTTTTTTCTTAATCTTAGTTTTAGGAATTCGGTCATAAAGATAATCAATTAAGTTCATATTTATTTTGTGTTTAGGTATAGGAATTATGTTTTTGGTATTTACTATGATGTAGATATCAGTGTTGGTTATTTTTATTTTCTTTATTTCTTCATAGCTTATTTTTAAATTCATTTTTTCATTTTCTAGTTTTATGTATTTGTCATAAAAATAAACTTTATATTCTACTTGGTTTTTATTTTTAGCAAATCTTTTGTAATCCAATTTACTAAATAATACGTATCTTATTTTTAGAAGAAAAAACATTACTACAATTACAAAGATATCTGATATTACTACCTCTTCTATTGGTAAGGGAACTGGAGGTATTAGTGCAATTGAGAAAAACAATATAATTATTAGAGATGCAATTAAGAATGTTTTCCAAAATTGATAATTACAAGTCTTTCTTAGTTTTTTATATTCTTCATAAGTTATTGTTAGTTCTACTTTTTCTTTAAAATTTTCATACTCCATATTATCACCTGACTATCTTTTCTGGTTTTCTATCCATTTTGTGAGTTGTCTTTTTTGATAATAAGAGATAATCATTGCTAATATTATGATTACAGTTACTGTTCCTCCTATTATCAGAGCCACTTGATTTAGTTTGGTTACTACTGCTGTTGTATTATTCTCTTTTCCAGTTTCTTTTTTTACATTGATTACGTATGTTCTTTTTTCTTTATTTTCAGCAGTTACGATAATTTTAATTGTATCATTTTCCTTTAAGTTATCTGCACCAGTAATTTCATAAGTTGCTTTTTCATCTTCGGGTGTTGCGGTTACTTCTAAAGATTTTATTTTTTTAGGGATGGTAATCGTATAATTTTGTTTTTCTTTGGTAAATTTTATTTTATAGTTTTTTATACTTAAGTCTTTTAAGTAGTTATTGGATGATTGTTCTACTGGTTGTGTTTCTTCCGGGATATCTGATGGTGTATTTTTATTCGTATTTTCTACTTTTTCTTGAATGGTTGCGTTATTTATGGCTGGTTTTTGTGTTTCTATGATGGATGTTTTACTATTTCTTGCGACTGGTGCTTGTGATTTATTTATTTTTACTTTCTGTGTTTGGTTAGGGTTATATTCTATTTCTTGCATGTTTTCCATCCAATATTCTAACGACTCCATATCAACTTTAAATACGCCTGCTCCTACTTGCGTTAGCGTGATATTCGTCTCTGCTTTGTCTGTTTCTTTTACAAAGAATTCTAGAGTTGCATAATAATTGCTGCAGGCAAGAAAATTATCTACACATTTATTATCTAATGTTTCATCGGCCATACTTAACACATAATAATTACTTCCTTCTTTATAGACAATACTATCCCAGTATGTTGAAGTAATTCCCGTTATATCTAACACAGTATCATCGAAAGATAGCTCGAAAGCTACTAAATAGATACCATCACTATTCTCACTATTTTTATTTAGTCCAGAAAAAGAAATATTAAAATTTGCATTAAAATAAGTTCCTTCTGTTTGTTCTCCTACTAAACTCATATTAGCACTAGTTATTGCTGCTGCTTGGACTTTTAATGGTATTAACAATACTAGCATACATACTATTATCCCTACTTTTTTCATATATACCTCACTACTCTTACTCTATCTGCATTATATCACATTGTCTTATAGGGTGCAATTTTCTTAGACAAAACAAAAAAAGATAGTACTTTTGATACTATCTTGTCTATTTGTGAAGATTTCCTTCTTTTTGTTCTTGCAACATTTCTTCTTGGGCAAGTTTTAGTTTTTGATTATATTCCTGCATGATATCATAAAAATCTTGTCCACCATAGCAAAAATCTATTTTTATGTGATTATTTACTTTTCCCGTTTCTTCATCCACACTTATTGCGTCCATTCCTTTTCTATTTACTGGTGGCATACTTTTCATTTCAAAAAATGGAGTTACTCCTTTTGTTTTTTCTTTTGCAAAAGTATCTGCTAGGTCGTTTGTAAATTGTCTTGTAAACACATTACAATGTACGCTTGGAATACCTAAGTTGAAGTGTCTTTCAAATCCATTATTTAACATAATGTCAACAGTACATAAGTCTTCTTTTTCTACTTTGGCCGTACCAAACATCATTTTTCCTGCTATATTTTCATCAGATAAAAATTGTTCTAAATATTCAATCATTACTCTAGATTTTTCGATTGCTATTTCTTGTGCTTCTTGCTTTTTCATTTTCTTTCCTCTTAACTTTCTTTTTTATATAATTTTTTACTATTATACCAAAAAAAGAGGATTTTTCCTCTTAATTTTGGTTCTATAATAAATAGTGTTGGTGAGTAAAATTGCTGACACTATTTTAGTCTATAAAAAAGAGTCATTTCAG
>CALVYD010000015.1 GCA_944371995.1 uncultured Bacilli bacterium | reverse complement strand
ACTTGCAAGTTTTTTAAATCTTTTATCATATCAAAACAAGATAAAGAATCTTTTCCTTCATCATAAAGTGCTTTTTGTTTTTCTAAATAATGATTATATATTACTCTAGTACAACCAAATGTTTTGTGAATTAACTCTACTTGATTAGTTGTAGGATACAAACGAAACCGATAAGATTTATACATAATATTCCTCCCCTGATGAGAACACTATATAATACATTTGTTCGTATGTCAACTATTTTTTATCAAGTTTTCAAATTTGCATTTTGAGAAGCAAATTCCTAATATATAAGAAAAAGGATTAGTAACCTAACCCTTTTTTCCTTTCACAATAGCAAGTACGATAAATAAGATAGCTAGAAATATTAATGGTGAAATCATAACTATAGGGCTATTCATCAGGTCTTGCCAGTTAATTTGTAATATCATATTCTTTTTTCCTTTATGATACTTTTACTGCAGTAGTAAGTAATTAAGAAGTAGCCTCCGTAGATAATGATTAAGAAAATCATAGTCATGAAGACACTTGCTAACATTTGTTCTTTTCCGAATGTTTCTAGTAAGAAGATACAGAACTGAATACCAAAGATAGAATGAATCACAGCAAGTACTAATGGAAATAGGAAAAATATTGCAATTTGTTTAAATAAGGCTCTATTTAATTGTTTATCTGTTGCTCCTATTTTTCTTAACATATTATATCTTGTATAATTATCTACACTTTCTGATAGTTCTTTTAATGCCAGTATGGCTGCAGATGATATTAAGAAAATAATTCCTAAATATAGTCCTATAAATGTAATCATGGCACCAAGGCCTACACTAGCATCATAGATTGCAATTTTACTCGTTCCTTCTAGTGTTACATCAGGATGGGCCTCTTCATATGTTGTATTTGTAAATACGGCTTCTATTTCTTCTCTAGTTTTATCATCATTTGCCTTGTAATTTGCAACCATATACTCATATTCCATTTGTGGAGAATCATCGGATACAGTCACTACACTATCAGGCACTACAATTACTCCATCGGTAATATGATTACTAGACATTTCAATAAACCCTTTTTTTACTTTCTTATACTTAGGTGTTAATGTTTTTCCATAGATTGTTACTGGTGTATTTAATGCTAGGGCTTCATCTCTTAAAGTTATCATACTTTCATAATCACCAATAATCATGTACTGATCTTCCTCTAACGTAAAGGTATCATTTCCAAGCATTTTAGCAATCTTATTATATTCACTAAGTTTTACAATAATCTCAGGAGATGTGTAATCTAAATAAGGATAGCGCTTTTTCATCGAGTCAATATTATCTCCTTGTGTAGTTACATAAGTTACTGCATCGTCAGTATAAACATGAATGGTTGCTTGATCTTTTAAGTATTTATCTTCATCGATTTCTAACTCTTTTAATGATTCTTTTATTGTTTGATAACTTGATTCAATTTGACCATCGGTATAACCATAGTCTTCTTGTAATTCTTTAGGAATATTTCTTTTCTTCATCAGTTCAATATCTACAGGTGCTAATTCTTTTAGGTTTGCTGTCATAGAATTCTTAATAGATAAGGAACTGGATAATACACAGATAGTTACAAATAACATGAGGCAAATAATGGTCGTAGAAAATACCGTGGTATTTACCTTACTACTAATCTGTCTTAAGATAAAACTATTTAATCCTTTATAATAAACTTTATGAATAGACTGAACAATTTTTAAAATTAGTCCAGATAATGACCAAAATATTAAGAAAGTAGAAAGAGCGCCTAATCCTATAATTACAGTCATTTTCTTTAATGTTAAAGTACTGGCTCCATCAGGAACACTAACCATGTAATAGCAATATCCTAATATGATACTTGCTAGTATAAAGATGAGTGCACAAATGATAGGATTTTTCATCTTTACTTTTTCTGATTTTTTAGATGAATTAATTAAATCAATTAATTTACAACGACTTACCTGAATTGTATTAAAAACCATTACTAGTAGGTACATAATACCAAAGTAGATGATAGTCTTTATTAGTGCAGCTTTAGAAAAGGTAAAAGCAAAATTCGTCATATCTGCTTCAAACATATTCGCAACTAATAGACTCATTAATTGAGATAGTATTACACCAATACCTAGACCTACTCCAAGAGAAAGAAGTCCTATTACTATCGTTTCTATAAATAAAATGGTAGATATTTTTCTTTTTCCCATACCTAAGGTCATATAAATTGCAAATTCTTTATTTCTTCTTTTAATTAAAAAACGGGATGCGTAAATAATTAAAAACCCTAAAATAAAGGAAACAAAGATGCTAACTGCAGATAAAGTCTGAGTCATCATTTTAATAATATCATAAGTAGATTGCTTTGTTTCTAGTAATACTGTTTGACTATCTATGGCATTAAATACATAGAAAATCGCAACACCTAAAATTAGGGTAAAGAAATAGATGGTGTAGTCTTTAAAACTTTTTTTGATGTTTTTTAGGGATAGTTTACAAAGCATCATTTAAATCCCCTCCAAGTAGTGTTACAACATCAATAATCTTATCAAAAAACTCTTTTCTTTGCTGGTTGCCTTTTCTAATTTCATTAAATATCTTACCATCTTTAATAAAGATTACTCTAGATGCATAACTTGCGGTGAAAGCATCGTGAGTTACCATTAATATGGTTGTTTTGAATTCCTTGTTTAAGTGATTAAAACTTTCTAGTAACATTTTTGCGGATTTAGAGTCTAAGGCTCCTGTTGGTTCATCTGCTAAGACAAGTTTAGGATTCGTAATGATAGCACGTGCGGATGCTACTCTTTGACGTTGGCCTCCACTCATCTCATAGGGATATTTTTGTAATACATCTTGAATATCTAGTTTTCTTGCGACTTCGTTTACACGCTTGCTAATCTGTCCTACTTTAGTATTTTGAATAGATAGAGCTAAAGCAATATTTTCATAGGCAGTTAGAGTATCTAGGAGGTTAAAGTCTTGAAAAATAAATCCTAATTCATGACTTCGATATTTATTTAATTTATTTCCTTTTAATTTAGTAATATCCTCTCCTGCTACAAAAATATGTCCTGAAGTTACCCTATCAATGGTTGAAATACAATTTAGCAAGGTTGTTTTTCCAGATCCACTTGCTCCCATGATAGCAACAAACTCACCTTCTTCTACATCAAAAGAAATTCCATCAATTGCTTTGGTTAAGTTTGATCTGTTTCCATAATATTTTTCAATATTTTCAATTTTTAATATTTGAGACATACTCTCTCTCCTTTCTTGTATTCCATTATAGAGTAACTTATGATAGTTGTCGCTATTTTAATATTACAGTATCTTACAATTTTGTAAGGTTCCTTTTAGATAGTAATTTCAGAAATTTTAAAAAGCAGTAATTTTTCTACTGCTATTTTACTTTTTTCGTTTCCTTTGTAATATCTTTTATTATTACTTCTCCATCATGTAGTGTTTTGTATGATAGATTATTTTGTTTACAGTATTCTACTGCTTTACTTGCTAGTTCAGTTTCTTTATGATCGGATTCAAAGTGAGGTATAATTGTCTCCTCTATGAAACCAACACCTTCATAGATTGCTGAAATATTACTATTATAGGGATCAATATCAGGATCATCCATTACAGCAATCGCTTGTAAATCTTTACATAGGACACAGATTCCGGCACTATAACCAGCATATAACATATCATCATTTCTATGTTCTTGTAATAATTCATCAAAGCCACTAAGTTTCATTGCTCGTCTTAAGGTAAATGAATTACCTCCAATTGCAAAAAATGCAGGAAGTTTATTAAAAAGTTTCTCTAATTCTTCTTTTTTGCCAAAATACTTTTTTAAGTCCACAATTTCAACAGAAAATCCTAGATTTTCTAAGTCTTGTGCGTCACTTTTTATACCATTTTCTTTCCTTTCTCCATCAGGAAAAACATCTCTAGAATTAATAATTAATCCTATTTTATTATCATGATCTTTTAACCAGTCTTGTAATACTTCTGTTTCTTGTCCTAATTTATAAGATGATAAATATAATTTCATACTAATTGCTCCTTTTTATAATTATACTACATCTATACTATACAACAATTTTTACTTTTATTATAGTTTTTTTCACCTATTTCCCATATTTTGTTCACTTTTATTTCACAATCTGAACATATACTTTTTGCGGAAAGGAGAAATTTATGATTATTGTAAAGAATGCGTTTCGTAATATGATTCGAAATAAAGGAAGAAATTTTTTAATCGGTATTATTATTACGATTATAACGCTTTGTACTTGTATTGCTTTAGCAATTCATCAAGCTGGTGTTAACTTGGTTCAAACATATAAAGATACGAATCCTCTCTCTATATCTTTTTCACTTAATATGAATGAATTAAGAAATGCTAGTGATGATGACAAAAATGATTTTCAAAGTTTAACGGTTGATGACATTGAAAATTATGGAGATAGTGATTTAGTAAAAGATTACTATTATACTTTAGAGTCTAGTCTTTCTTCTGATACGGTAGAGGCAGTCGATGACAATGTGAGACCTGATATGGAACATGATGAGAATCGTCCAGGAGATGTTCCTGAGGATAAGGAATCAGGCCGTGGACAAGGAATAGCATCTATTGGAGATTTTAGAATTACTGCCTACTCTAACTTTAGCTATCTTAGTGATTTTGTAGAAGGAAGTAAAAAAATTATCGATGGTGTGATGGTAACTGGTGATAGTGATGATGATGAAATTGTTATATCTGAAAGCCTTGCTGAGGATAATGACTTAGAAGTTGGAGATGAAGTGAGCTTTTATTTACCAGAAGATGAAGATACAACTTATACCTTTACTATTGTAGGTATCTTTGAAGTAGAAGATGATGATAGTTCTTCTAGTTTTATGAATATGAATGTGTTAAGTAGTTCCAATCAAATGTATGCTAATGTTCATAGTGTAGAAGAAATTTTAGAGGATATGGAAGATGACGATAGTAAGCTTATTCAAAATAATGGACTTAGTGCATCATTTTATTTAACAGATAACGATCTTTTGGATGAGTTTGAAGAGGAAGTTCGTAGTAAAGGACTTAGTGATTATTATACGGTATCTACTAACGAAGAAGAAGTACTTGCATCTTTAGAACCAGTGCAAAATATTGTTAGTTTTTCTGTTCAATTCTTAGTTGTTATTTTAATTATTGGTATTGTTGTGTTAACTATTATTAATTTTTTAAATATACGTGATAGAAAATATGAAATTGGTGTCTTAAGAGCAATAGGAATGAGCAAATTTAAAGTAAGTTCTCTCTTAATATTAGAAATTTTCTTTGTTGCTCTTGCCTCTTTAGTTATTGGTACTTCTACTGGTACCCTATTTGCACAACCAGTAACTAATAAAATTCTAGAAAATGAAATAACAGCTCATACGGATTCTCTAACAAATACACAAAATAATTTTGGAGGAGAAGGATTTGAGAAACCTTCGGAAGAAGTTAGAGGAAAGTCTAATAGTGCACCTTCACAAGGTGGAATGAAGTCTAATGCTAGGGACGGGCGAAATTCTTCCATAGCAGTTACAGATTATGTTGATTCTCTAACTGTTCATATTAGTCCTATTACTATTATCGAACTATTTGGTATTAGTATCTTATTAATTATTGGTAGTAGTGTTGTTGCATGTTTGTTTGTTAATAAATATAATCCTAATGCCATTTTACAAAATAGAAATTAAGGAGGTAGTTATGAAATCCATTTTAAAAACAACAAATTTATCTTTTTCCTATGATAAAATTCATCCAGTACTACAAGATATTAATTTAGAGTTTTCTAAGGGTGTTGTTTACGTAATTTTTGGTAAAAGTGGTGCTGGTAAAAGTACATTACTTTCCTTGATAGCTGGACTTGAAAAAATAGAAGCAGGTTGTATTTTTTATCAAGATAAAGACCTTGCTCGATGTAATTTAGATTATTATCGTTCTCATGATATCGGAATTGTATTCCAAGCATATAACCTACTTCCCCAGTTAACAGCAATTGAGAATGTAGTGTTATCGATAGAGCTTAATCATTCAAAAGAAAAAAACAAAGAAGAAAAAGCCAAAGCATTACTAAAAAAGTTGGTATTCGTGAGGATTTAATGAAACATAAAATTTTAAAGTTATCTGGTGGTGAACAGCAACGAGTGGCGATTGCTAGAGCGTTATCTTATGATGCTGATGTTATCTTGGCAGATGAGCCAACAGGTAACTTAGATTCTGATACGGAAGATGACATTATTAATTTATTTTTAGATATTGCTCATAAAGAAGATAAATGTGTCATTATTATTTCTCATTCTAGAGAAGTAAAAAAACATGTGGATATTTGTTATCACTTAGTACATGGAAAAATTACTGCATAATTAAAGAGATTAAGTTTTTACTTAGTCTCTTTTTCTAATACCTTATAATAGTCATCTTTAAGAAATGATATTTTGACACAAGTGAATTCTTTTTCTTTCGATTTAATGCTTATTTTATGCCCTAACTTGGTGCATAATTTTTTTACAATATATAATCCCATGCCTGTAGATTTTTTGCTGGTACGTCCGTTTTTTCCGGTATAAGTTTTATCAAATATTCTTGGTAAGTCTGTTTCTGGTATTCCTATTCCATTATCATAGATTACAAAATCCACTCGATCTTTTTCTTCTTTCGCAACTATTTTTATATAGGCATTTTTTTCTTTACTATATTTAATACTATTATCAACGATTTGATTAATAATAAACTCTAGCCATTTAGAATCAGTTAATACTTCGATATCTACATCACTTACAATAAAATCGATTCCTTTAGCTAAGAGAACATCTTTATTCTTTAGGGCTACGTTACTAATTACTTTTGATAAGTTTACTTTGGTAATTAAGTAATCTTTTTCTGCATTTTCACTGCGTACATAATATAATATTTGTTCTAGGTAATTATCTAGTCTTGTTAGTTGCGATAGTAACTTCTTATTTTGTTCTTCTTTATGATTATGTACCATTAAAGTAAGGGAGGCAACTGGAAGTTTTACTTCATGAATCCATAGTTCTACATATTCTTTAAAGTCTTGTGTCTTGGCTTTATATTCATTAATTTTCTCCATCATAGATTTATCAATTTCATATAATGCATCTGTTAATATTTTTCCTTCTAAAAAACAGGGTTCTTGTAGCATTTCAACAATTAAATATTTTTGATCTAAGTTATCTAATTTCTTTTTAAAGTCCATATAAAATGTCTTTTTTCTTATATAGTCTACTATTAACATGGTAATTAATCCTACTAAATAAGTAAATGTTATGGCTAGTGTTGCCTCTATGTTTACTTTAAAAGCAAGAAGTATTAATAAGATGATAACATAAATACTAATTCCTATTATCAAATAGATACGTTTATCTTTTAAATATTCTTTCTTACTCATGTAAAATATACCCTTGTCCTTTCCTTGTTTCAATAGCGTCTTCATATCCTATTTCTTTTAGTTTAGCACGAAGACGAGATATGTTTACTGTTAAAGCATTATCGTTGATATATTCATCATTATTCCATAAATCTGTCATTAATTCATCACGAGTTACAATTTGTTCTTGATGTTGCAACAGATAGATAAAAATAATCATTTCATTTTTAGTTAACACAATTTCATTTTCCTCTTGTTTTAATATTCCTTTCTGAGAAATTACTTCTAGGTTATGATAGAAAATTTTATCAGATATTCTCTCACTTCTTTTTAATACAGCACCAATCCTAAGAAGTAATATGGTCGGATTGTATGGCTTTGTGATGTAGTCATCTGCACCATATGACATGGATAGTACTTCATCTACTTCTGTATTTTTGCTAGTTACCATAATTATAGGAATATTACTTTCTTTTCTTATTTGTTGCAATAGAACTTCTCCATTTATTCTGGGTAGATTTATATCTAATAAAATAAGATTTGGTTGGTCTTTTCTTATTTGATCTAAAATATTAGAAAAATCTTCTGTTACTTCTACTAAATACCCTGCTCTATCTAATATTTCTTTTAATTCATTTGCTATTGATAGATCATCTTCTATTATTTTTATTTTTGTCATAACTTTATACCCTTTCTTTTCTCTTTTATTTTATCATAAATAGAAAAAAAGAAAAAATTTAATATTTCTTCTTTTATTTTTGTTTTACTAAATTTCTACCTTTTACTGGTATCATTCCATGAGCTTCGTTTGCTAAATATTGATAGAATTCTTTCTTTTCTGGTTCTAAAAAATCAGGGAATTCATAGTTATCACTCATCACTTTTACAGAGAATAGTTTCTTTTCGGTATCCTCTACACTCATATGATATTTTGTTGCTATATACTTTATAAAATAATCTCTTGGAGTAGATTTTTCGATGTTTGATAGTGTTACTGTTTCATTATGTACTGTTGCTAAAGACTCTAGTTTTCCTTCTTTAGAGTTGGAAGAGTTGTTAAATGGTAACAGTTTTGTAGATGAAATTACCATGTCGTAATCAATACAAACACGTTCTTTGGTTGCTATAAAAACTTGTAGGAAGGCAAGATTTTCTTCTAATGTCATTTCAGGATGTTGTTCATTTAATACAATTAGATTATTATAAAATATTTTTGAAATTTGGCTATATACACTATTTATAATACTTTGTTGCGCATTGTTAGTGTAATTTAAATTTAAATAATTAGCGCTGTTGGTAGAATCTAGTAGTAAATCCAAACCTTTTAATGCAGTTATTGTATCAAGAAAGAATTTTTCTTTATCCTTTCCATATACAGGAAACTCTTTTAGAAAGCTTTCTACATCATTATACATACTATCTGTTAGAAATTCATCTATTTGATAATTATCGTTTAAAGCTAAGGCTACCTGTAGTAAATCTAATCCATCATTATAATTCATATACGATGTTTGATAATACCCTGTTAACTCCTGGGCATATTTTGCTGCATAGTATTCTTCTATAAATGATGGCATCAAATACGTTAAATAATCTTCACTTCTATTATCTATACAATTATTTGAAAATAAATGAAACCATTCGTGATATATTGTATCATCTCTTTGCCTTTTTGAAAGATCATCATAGATAGGGTAAAATACTATTTGATTATTATATGCGGAAGCGACCACGTTTTCATTATCAGAATTGCTTTTTAATAAGGTATAATACTCCAATTTGCAGGCTAATTCTTTGGTGTCAAAGTTTGGAAAATCTTGTTTTACTTGGTTATATTCCACCTCTATCGCATCTACCATAGTCTTTATATCTTCTTCTGAAAAAGATTCTGTTCTTCCTAGGGAACTATTTGATTTACCTTCTGCTTCTTTGCTAGTTTCGTATATCTTTCTACTAACTTCATCCCATTTTATACTATCTGTTTTTTCGTCATATAAAGTTTGATATTGGTGACTATCACTTTCATCGTTATACTTTTTATACGCCATTGCGAGAGTTTCTTTATCAATTCCTAATGCATCCATGTACATGCTATCGATATTAATACTACTAATTTGGTTTATTACTGTACTAGCATCCGCTGATACCTGAACATCTGTATCTTGCATTAACTCATTAATTAGTTTCGTATTTTCTTCTTGTTCTTGTGCTATGACTATTTCTCCAATTATATATGACGCTATATGTCCTAGATTATATCCAATACTTGATCCTATTAGTGCTGATATTACAAAACTTTTTAATTTCCTTTTAGTTTCAGTTGTCATAGGCATCCTTTCTTTTTACGTAGGCATATTATATCATAAATAGCCAAAAAAATCCATCCTTCTTTTTTCAGGATGGCGTTTTAATTTTTTCACAAAGGAAATAATATTAAATAGAAACTGCTACCTCTAGAAAATAACTAGTTTTTTTCTCCTGTTATGAAATCAACTAAAGAATCAATATGTGCTTGTGTTGTATCGTAGACAGGAATATCTATATCCTTATCTTTAATTAGCATCTGTATTTCTGTACATCCTAGAATAACACCTTCAATATTATCTTCTTTTATCATTTGATTAATACAATCTATATAGTAATTTTTCGATGCTTCCTTTATTTTTCCTTTACATAATTCATCAAAGATAATACGATTGATTTCTTCTATTTCCTCTTTACTTTTAGGAATTACTATTTCTAGACCATTCTTTTTTAATCTATCTTTTAGAAAATCCTCTTCCATTGTATACTTGGTTCCTAATAGACCTATTTTCTGTTTTTTATCTTTTATACAATTTTTACTAACACAATCTGCTATATGGATTAATGGTATTGATATTTCTTTTTCTATGTCATCTGCAATTTTATGAATTGTGTTTGTTGCGATAGCTATGGCGTCTACTCCTGCTATTTCTAATGTTTTAGCAATAGGTATTAAACTATTTTTTATTCCTTCCCAGTCATTTTTTAACATTTTTTCTCTAATTGGAGCAAAATTGACATTATATATTAGCATCTCTGCACAAGTTAGTCCTCCTAACTTTTTATTCACTCCATCATTAATTCTTTCATAATAGTGAATGGAAGATTCATAACTCATTCCTCCAATGATTCCTATTTTTTTCATAATTTCCTCCTTTATGTTACTATAATAATATAAAGTGAAATCTATATGAAAATGATAACTATATCTTCTATTTTTGTTTTACTAACGTTCTAGGATACGAGTCATATATATCTCGATTATCTTCATATAAGAATTGATAAAATTCCTGTTTTTCTTGCCCTAAAAAGTCTGGAAATTGGTAATTAGTCATTATATTTTCAGCATTATCTATTTCTTTTTTTAGTTCTTCAGATTCTTTATTATACCTTTTTTCTAAATATTTTAGAAAAATATCTTTATAACTAGTTAAAAAATTATTTGAATATTTTAAGAGCATCTTGTTATTGAAACTGTCTTCTATTAAATCTTTAGGATTGTCTTCTTTTTTTTGTTCTAACAAAGTATCATCTGTTACAATATTTGTTTTTAATTTGGAAAATACACTTATAAAGGCAGCATTATCTTCTATCGTCATTTCTGGATGATGCTCATTTAAGACAATTAGATTGTTATAAAAGATTTTTGCAAAATGATTAAATACTGTCTTTTTTATTTCTGTTTGTGCTTCTTTGGTATATGATAATTCTGGATAGTTTGTCTTTAGATGATCATTCCAATCTTGATTAGGTTTTATTAATATATCTAATCCTTTTAAAGCTTTTAAATTATCTAAGAAGAACTGTTCTTCCTCTTGCCCATATACCGGAAAGCTTTGAATAAAACTTATCGGATCTTGATATATCATTTGTTGCAAAAAATCATCTACTTGATAGTCTTCATTTAAAGCTAATACTCCTTGTAGAAAGTCTAGACCTTCATCGTATGTATAATAACATTGTTGTTTTCCTGTTGTCATTTCTGCTGCATATAGTGTTGCATATATTTCATTTATAAAATCCGGGTTGTATCGTTCTGTGATTATGCAATCATTATAAATATTATCTATATCAACTGATGTAACAGATATACCATATAACGCACCCTTACTTGTTGCATCAAAACAACCTCTTGTTATCATATGAATTTCTTCGTGTTTAATTGTATCTTCTTGCTCTTCTAACGTACGAGTATTAAATATTGGAAAGAAAGTTATATCGTCTATACTCGTTGTTGCAATCATGTTGTTTTGCTGGATAGTTGATTTTAATATGGCGTAATATTCTAGTTTACAAGCTAATTGTTTAGTATCATAATCTTTAAAATCAGATTTTATTTCGTCATACGTTTCTTTTAGGAGTGTTACATAATTTTTAATTTCTTGTTGTGATGGTGCATATACATTGGTCATAATTTCTGCTTGATTTACACTATTTTTATAAATATATTCTGCTACATCATCCCAGTAGATACTATCTGTTTTTTCATCATATAATGCTGTATACTCATGAGTTGAGACAGGGTTAAACATATTTTCATATCCAAATAATAAGGTTTCTATATTAATATCTAATGCTTCTAAATGCTTACTCCTATTTGGTTGACTACTTATTTCAGTAATGGCTTTTTTGGCTATCGCCGACAAATTTTCTTCTTGTTCTGGTATTATTTTATTTAATTGTTCTTCTTCATATTGATTCGTTATTTCTACTCTATTGTCTTCTTCTATATTGTTAACAATTCTAGCATCAGCAAATATGCCGGTTCCTAGAGTTAATGTTACTAACAGAGCTTTTATATATCCTTTTGATTTTTCCATTTTACTCCCTCATTAAGTGATTGTATATTATATCGCTTTCTTCTTTTTTTGTCAATCTACGAGCTTATTTTGATATACTATAGTAAAGGTGATGTTATGAATATTAAAGGATTACTTATTTCTCATCGTGGTGTTTTTAATAATGAAAATATACCTGAAAACTCCCTTGCTGCGTTTCGTAGAGCTAAAAACTTAAATATTCCTATTGAACTAGATGTAGAGTTAACGAAGGACCAAAAATTAATTGTCTTTCATGATATTAATCTAAAAAGAATGTGTGGAATAGATAAATATGTGGAAGATGTTACTTATCAGGAGTTACAACAATTGAATTTGTTATCAAGTAAAGAAAAAATACCTACTTTAAAGGAGGTATTAGAGTTAATTCAAGGGAAGGTATTAATTGATATTGAATTAAAAAAGACTAAGAATGTAGAAGAATTATGTAATAAAGTGTTAGAAGAAATAAAAAATTATACAGGAGATGTTTTGGTGAAGTCTTTTCAACCAAATATTGTACGTTATTTAAAAAAACATACTACTCGCCCTGTAGGATTATTAATTACTAGATTTCCTACTTCTAAGACTTATAGTTACTTTATGAGTAGTTCTTTATTAATACAATATTGTAAACCTGACTTTTTAGCAATTAATAAAGAGATTATCAAGAAAAAAAGAATACAAAAATATCGAAAAAAAATTCCTGTATTTGTCTGGACTATTACAAATAAGAAAGAGTTGGAAGAATATTTTCCTTATGCCGATTCTTATTTATGTAATCACCTACCATATAGTTCAAAGTTTCATTAAAAAATGTGTAATAAATCACTAATGTTATCTATTTTATAATCATAGTTATCTACTTTACCAAATCCATAACTAGCATAAATAAATGGAATATTAGCATATTGTGATGCTTCTTTATCTTTTATGGTATCCCCTATATAGATAGGGTTTGATAGATGATTTCTGTTCATTAATAATTTGATATTTTCTCCTTTAGATAGTCCGGTTCTACCATTATTTTCAAAGTCTAGGAAATATTTTTCTAGCTTACTGCTAGTTAAAAATGACTCAATATAGCCTTCAATACAGTTACTTACAATATATAGTTTATAGTCTTTAGCTAATTCTTTGATTACTTCTTCTACATGTTTATATAGTATGCCTCCATGAATCATTAGATGTTTTACATTTTCTTCAATTGCTTCTTTGGTATATTTTTCACGTAAGTCTTTTTCTAGATAACCATAAAATTTTTGTGCAGTTTCCGGAAATGTTAATCCTGTAGCGGCTTTTACATCATCTATAGTTAAATCTTTGGTTATTTCTTGATGACGTTTTTTTATTTCTTTTAACACTTCTACACAACTATCTAAAGTACTCCAAAGAGTACCATCTAAATCAAAAATGATGCTATCGTATTTTTTCATGTTTTCACTCACTTTCTATTTATATTCTTTATTTTTTGTATTGGATTTAACATTTTTTTATTTACTTCTATAAAAGAGGGAGAACAAGTTATATAATCAATATTTAATGTTCCATAGTATTCTACATTTTCTAGATAGTTGGCATGTTCTCCACATATACCTATTGTAATATCTGGATTTACTGCTTTTGCTCGATAAACAATATCTTCGATGGCACCTTTTACATCCTCTGTTAAATAGAAAAATTCTTTATCATAAATATTTCTTCTTTTTCCAGTAATACTTTCTGTTAAGTCGTTCGTACCAATCGATATAAAATCGGTGCTCTTGGCAATGCTAGGGATTGTCGGGATAGCATCTTTACTTTCTATCATCGCGCCTATTTTTAGATTCTTCATACCTGCATCTTCTGCGTAAGAAATAATATCACTTTTGATATAATGAAAATAATTAGCATCGGTTACCATAGGTACTAAAATATCGAAAGTAGTATTTTCTTCTTCGGCAATTTTAGCAATCGTAAAAATTTGATCTCTTAATATCCCATGATAATCACTTAGAAAGTTTCTTCTCGTCATATGATCTTCACTATCCCTACTAACACCTAATATCCTTTGTACATCCTCTTCTTTAAAATCAAATAAACGAACAATTTTTTTACTTATTGATTTAGCAGTACAAATTTCTTTTAATTGAGTATATTGCAGATTATTAAACTCTGTATTACTATCTACTGGTTCAAATGTATACGTATTTTTTGCATAATACATAAATCTTTTTAGTGCTTCTTTTTCGTCTGTATAGATATTTTCTGTTCTAATTAATCCAATACCATCGGCACCATGCTCTAAAGCATCCATTGTCATCAAAGAATTATCAGCATTGGCATACACCTTGATTTTTCCTTGTTTTCTTTCCATCACATCTTCTGTTTGAAAGTCTGCAGTTACTAGACCAGTTTTTGTTGTTATATAGTTGTTACCATCGATATCGGTTGCTAAAGAAAGATTTACTCTTTCTAGCGGAGCAATAGAATAATCCAAGTTTATTACTTTATGGTGACCAAATGTTGTACCAGTAGCATTTACCTTAGACAAATCTATTACCTCGTCAATTTTTACATTCGTTAAATCTGTATAACGAATACTTTCCTCATTTGCATTTACATTAATTAATTTTATTCCTCTAGGATTATCATTAAAATAGGCAGACTTACAAATTACTTTAGAACAATCAAAGATTGGTTCTTCTTCAAAGGGAAAAGGAAATTCATCCAGCCATATTCCTCCAAAATCTCCCTTAATTGCGACATTTTTATCAAAATAAAATATTCTTCTTCCGTGAGAAACTCTAACGATATTCTTTTTTTCTTCTAAAGCGACATTTCTATAAGCTTCTCGAGCAGTCATCTTCTTCTCTAATACTGCTTCTATATCCGCTTTTCTAAATCCCAACATCACCATGGCATCTATAAAACAATCGATTTTTTCTTGCTTAGACATTTTATATAAAGATTCTATATCATCTGTAAAATAATTTTTATCTTCTGTTAATACTAATTTATTAATTTCCATTCTATAATTTCCGGTTGTCGTAGATAAATAATATGCTTTTTCTGGATTGTCTTCCGCTCCTTCAAATACACAAATAATAGTTGCTAAATCAACTGTAGAATGATCTGCAAAATTACAATAGACCATGATACCTCCTTTTTCGGTCTCTACACCATAATCCATCCCGCAACCATCATAAAATTCATACGTTGGAAAATAGATATCTTCATATTCTCCTTCTCTCAAAAGGTAAGCAAACTCTACTAATTTTCCTAATTCTTTATTCTTTAAATCAATTTCCCTTATATTTTTCATAGAACCCTCCATTAATTAAATATTTATTTCATAATTTTCACCTGGTATGATTAAGTTTTTTATTGGATTTTTAATCCCAACATCTCTAGCACTACGACGCATATGAGTAGCAATAATTGTTTTATTTTTATACTTATTACAGATATTCTTAATATCTAAATATCCCATATGCGACTGATTTCCTTGATCTTTTAAACTCATATCTAAAATAGAAATATCTGCATCTTCTACAATCTTATCAATAGCAGAACAATACATAGAATCTCCAGAAAAACCTACTTTTTTTCCATCTTTATGAACTATATATCCAAAAGCAGGTTTCATTCTACCATGCTCTACATTTCTAGATTAAATTAAGTAATCACCTAAATGGATACTACTTCTTCCTTTATGATCAATAAATTCTATATTAATACTATTCATTACTTTACGAAAGTCATAAGGAAAACCAATGCGAAATAAAATCTTTAATTTTTTTTATGTCCCTGAAGGACAAATAACTTTAATTGGTGATGCATCATGATTAAAATATTTGCCTAACATTAAAAACGGTAAATCAAAAAATGATCACCATGTAGATGCGTAATTAAAATAGTATCAATTTTTAAAATATCATAATTTAGATATTTTAAATATTTAATAATACCATTAGGAACATCCACCAATATATAATCATCAATTATACAAGATGCATTCATATCTAAAGACCCGATAGAACCACTACCTACAATATTTATTTTCATATTATCACCAATTTCATTTATTATAATATTAGTATAACAAATGTATCTATCAAAAGCTAACCTTATCTTAAATATTTTTAGTCTTTAACATTAACTAAAAAAAATAAAAAATCGCACCAAATAGTACGATTATTTTAATCTTTTTTGATAACATATAAACGCTGATCACCAGCAAGAAAAATAATAACAGTATCATTTACTTCTAAACTACGATATTCATCCTTAGAACATGTATTTATATTTATTCTTCTTCCTTCTGTTAACACTATTAGATGTGGAACAGAATTTTTTCCTGACGCATTTTTCGTTGGTCGTGAGTCAATACTATGATGAAGGCTTCTATACTTGTCAACTATTGTTCCATAATTACATTTATCCATAGTCCATGAACGAATTTTAATATATTTATTTATAAAATATATCTCTAACCAAATAAATACTATATAACAAATAATTCCAAAAATTTTATCTAATACACTAGCAACTAAAAATACAGGATAAATTAGAACTCCAACAAATATTAATAGTATTAATAGAAAAATAATTAATTTTAAAGTTTTCTTCCTTTTGTTAGCTTTCCATATTTCAAATTTTTCTAAATCTTCTTTACTGGGAATAATATTTAATAGTTCACTTAAGTTTATATTATTATTGATTCTTCTATTGTCCATTTTTTATCATCCTTTTGTATTACAATATCTTTTTATGTTAAGTATACATATTCTATATATCATAAAAATCTAATAATAACTATATTTTTTATATATTTATTTCCAGCTTTACATTTTGTGTATTATACTATGGATTTTAATCCTAAAGATACCGTTTTTTCTTCTTTCAGGTATAAAATTAGAAGCTATACAAATTTATTGGTTCCAAATATATCTTGTTTTTATTTCTTTCATTCCTAAGTTTTTATATAAATCGTTAGCTGGCATACCATACCAACATTCTAGTTCAATTCTAAGATTTGTTTGTTTTCGTATTTCTAATAATACTGCTTTTCCAATTCCTAGTTTTCTATATTTACTATCTATAAATATATTTTTTATATATAAAATTTTTAAATTATCTATATCAGAAGTTTCAATATTATATTCAATTATTCCAACCTCTTGATTATTATATATTATAATAAATTGATAGTAATTACTCTTTCCTATATGTCTTATAGCATCATTTTCATCATATTCTTTTACTTTTTGATCATTCAATCCTATTTTTTCAGCATATTGTTGATGAAGTTTAATAAGTGAAACCTTATATTTTGCAAACAAATCAATATCTGATTTTGTGTCTAATTTTTTTAGTTTTATAGTCATATTTTCTCCTTTTTCTTGATAGTAGGTTAGAATTTATGAAAGCTTATTTTTTTCCTATAAACATTGCGTGCCCGCAAGTTTCTATTATTTCTTTGCATTCCGAGCTTTTTTCAATTAGATTTATGATTTCTTCAAACGTTTCCTTATCTTGTATTTTATATAATTCATCTTCTTTTTCATAACCAAAACCTCTTATTGAAAAGGTAGTAATTTTTTCAAAATTATTTTCTTCAAATAATTCTTCTATTTCTTTTGAGGTTGGGTAATATCCTTCTTGAAAACCATTATTATCCAAATTATTGAATTTACCAGAATTAAATGTTGCACGTAAATTTTCTATATTAACTTGTTCAGGATGCTTAAAAAATCTATCCACTATTGCTATACTTCCAGAAAGGTATGGCATAAAGCTAGCAAAAACTTTTCCATCTTTTTTTAAAACTCTATTAACCTCTTTAACGCATTGCTCTCTTTCATTTTTATCTAATAAATGATACAAAGGCCCAAACAATAATACTGCATCAAATTGTTCGTTTTCATAAATACTTAAATCTATTGCATTTACTACCTCGCAGGAAACGATATTATTTAAGCCTACTTTGGATGCTTTTTCTTTTGCTTTTTCAATTAAATCTGGTGATAAGTCTGCTAAATACATTTGGTAGCCTTTTTTTGCAAGGGGAAATGTATATACTCCTGTACCACCACCCAAATCTAGAATAACACCAGTTTTAGGTAAATATTTATTTAGAGTTTTCATCGTCATTTCAAATTCTAATTTTCCACTATTGTCATTTATTAACCTATTGTCTTCATCAAAATTTTTATAATATTCTCTAACCCTATCAAAATCAGTCATAAATTACTCTCCTAATTTATCAACTTCTTCATCAGATACCGGTTCGCACCATTCATTATTGGTATCTTCTCCAGGTACTTCTACTGCAATATGTGAGAACCATGAATCTTTGTTTGCTCCATGCCAGTGTTTTATGTTAGCTAGTATTTTTGAAAGCCTGTTTTAACTAAGAAAATTCATAACCAGATCAATTATAACTTCTTTTTCTTTTGGATTTGACTCCGCAATAAATAATGTTAAGGCTGTTAAAGTGTTATTATCAATAACTTGTTTACCATTCTTATATAAAATATCATAAAAATTTAAGAAATAAATAAACAATGTTGCTGCAATCCTTTTATTTCCATCTATAAAAACATGGTTTTTAACAATCATATATAAGAAATTAGAAGCTTTTTCTTCTATGCTTTGATAAACATCATTATTATCAAATGTTTGATAAATATTTCCTATGATTGCTTCTAAACCTTTATTTCTTTCAATAGCAAAAATATCACTTTCTTCATTAAATCTTAATTTATTAATTATTTTTAAACACTCACTATATTTTATTCGCTTCTGACTATTATTTCCTTTAGGTTTTAATAATGTTCTATAATCATAATTATCTAATAAATCAAGAGCTTTTGAATAACTTCCTATTACTCTCAAAATTTCTTTCGCATCATTATTATCTAATTTTCCATCAATTCTATTTGCAATATCTATTAATTTAACCGTCTTTTCTAAATATTCTAGCCTTTTTTGATTAACAGCATAGCCTTTTATCATAACATCTTTTAAAACTTTTGTTGCCCATTTTCTAAAGATAACACCATTTGGTGATTTAACGCGATAGCCAACACTGATAATGACATCTAAATTATAATAATCTAATTCTCTTGTTTGAGTTTTATCTAGGGAAAACCCATGTTTAGTGGTATGTGCAAATTTTGCACACACCTCATTTTTATCTAATTCTTTTTCTTTAAAAATGTTGTTGATATGTCTAGTAATAACAGTTCTATCCCTGTCAAATAGTTTGGCCATTTGTTCTACTGATAGCCATACGGTTTCATCTTGCATATTTACCTCAAGTTTGACTTTTTGATTTTCAAATAAGATTATTTCATTTTGCTGATTCATTTACACTTTCCTTTCTTAACTTCTACAGCTAAATTGTATAGTAAAGAAAAGTGATTGTCAACAATTTTGCGAACATTTGTTTTAAAAGCTGTTATAATATTTTATCATTCATTTCAACTTCAGGACTTTTTTCATTATAATTGATTATATTCTTCATCACTAACTGGTTCGCACCATTCATTTTGTGTCTCTTCTCCTGGTACTTCTACTGCAATATGTGAGAACCATGAATCTTTCTTTGCTCCATGCCAGTGTTTTACATTAGCAGGTATAGTAATTACCATTCCTGGCTCTAGCGATACTGCGTCTTTTCCTTCTTCTTGATACCAGCCAGATCCTGCTGTACAAATTAGAAGTTGTCCGCCTCCACTTTTGGCATGGTGAATATGCCAGTTATTTCTACATCCTGGTTCAAATGTAACGTTCGCTAGAAAAACATTACAAGTTTTAGGATCAGTTAAAGGATTTAAATAACTATTTCCTATAAAATACTTAGCAAAAGCATCGTTTGATTGTCCCAATCCAAATACATTAATTTTATCAAATTCTTCTTTTTCTTTCATATGGTCTCCTCCATCTTATTATAATTTTTCAATCCATGCATCAACCTCATTCCAAGAGGTCAACATTTTATCGCGTTCTCCTTCGTTTGCTGAAAATAGTAAATCAAGTTTTCCTTTGATATTAGAATTTGGTAATAAAGTTTTATAGTCTCTAAAACAATGACCAATCCAACCAGCATTAGAACTTGCAACAATGGTATCTTTCCCAGATAAATCATACTCTTTTAAGAACTTTTTCATGATAGGGCTGATTCCATACCACCAGGTACAAGTAATTAAAACTATTTTTTTATAGTTAGCTAAGTCTATGTTTACTTCTTTAATCTCAACATCTCGTTTGATGTCATTATTTTGCCGTTCTTCAACTACAGTGTCATAGTCATCAGAAAATGGAGTTTTTGGCTCTAGTTCTAAAATGTCTGCATTTAACTTATCTTTTACATATTCTGCTACTTTTTTACTATTTCCTGTAAAACTATAATAAATTACTAAAGTATCCGTCAATTTATTTTTCTCCGTTCTTTATTTTTTCTTCTAATTTTTCAATAAAGAAACGTTGCGTTGGATGAATATATTCCTTGGCTTTCTCCAATGTAAACCAGTCTATTTTATCCATTTCAGGAAATTCTTCTATCGTATTAGAGTTTTTGGGCCATTCTAATTGAAATGTATTACTTTTAAAGTTAGAAATATCTCCATCATAATAGGAATAAAACATAACTGCTAATTTTTTGTTTGTAACTTTTTTAGATGCTAAGAAATAGATATCGTTCACAATTTTTAAATTTGTCTCTTCTTCTACTTCTCTTTTCGCAGCCGTTAATACTTTTTCACCATCTTCCACTATTCCTTTTTGTACTGACCATGCACCTTTATCTTGTTTCTCCCAGTAAGGTCCACCAAAGTGTGCAAGCAATACTAAGACATTATCATTTTCTTTTTTATATAATAAGATACCAGCACTTCTTTTCATTTATTTTTCCTCCTCGTATACTTCTTTTGCCATATGGAATGTTGCCCAGGCATTTGGCCATCCAGCATAAAAAGCAGCATGTGTAATAATTTCTGCCATCTCTTCTTTCGTAATCCCATTTCTCTTGGCATTGATTAAATGACTCTTTAAACTAGAATCTAATATTCCTTTACTCATTAATGCAACTACAGTAATTAATGATCTTTCTCTTAATGATAATTTATCTTCTCTAGACCATACTTCACCAAATAAGACATCATCATTTAATTCAGCAAACTTAGGAGCAAATTCTCCTAATTGATCTCTTCCTGCTGTTTGGTTTACCATATTTTATCATCCTTTCCTTTTACTATTTATATTATAATTCTTAAAGTATACTTTAAGTCAATATTTCTAAAACTTAAAAAAAATTTCTTTAGACTGGTTATTAGCTCATTACCTTTTTTTACTTCTTCATATGATATATTGAAAGGAGGGAGAAAACATTGAATCAAGATAATTTAGAAGACATCATGAGAGATTGCTGCAAAGATAAAAAAGATGATTGCTTATGCAGAGTATTAGATTGCGTATGTAAAAAAGGAGTAACCGGTCCTACTGGTCCAACTGGACCTACAGGTGCGACTGGTAGACAAGGTGTTACTGGACCTACTGGTGCTACCGGTGCTCAAGGTATCACTGGACCTACTGGCGCAACAGGTGCTACTGGTGTAACTGGTCCTACTGGAGCTACCGGTCCTCAAGGTATCACTGGACCTACTGGCGCAACTGGAGCAACTGGTGTAACCGGTCCTACGGGAGCTACTGGTCCTCAAGGTATTACTGGTCCAACTGGCGCAACTGGAGCAACAGGACCTACAGGACCTGCCGGAGAAGATGCTACCACTTTCAATAGTTATGCTATGGTACATGATGAGACAAACTCAACTGTATCACACAATCAACCAATACTTTTCCAAAACACTAATATTTCTAACAAAATATCATATAACCCTGCAACTGGTGATTTTACTATTCCTGAAGAAGGAATTTATATTATCCACTGGTGGATTAACGTAAGACATACTGATGCTGATCATTCTACTTGTGAACCTAGAACTTTAGGAGTTGAATTACATCAATTCTGGCCATCAGACGTTCTAATTGCCCATTCTTCTACTCATAATAAACTTACTTGTTGTGATACTGGTACTATTAGTGGTAACGCAATATTTGCAGCACTTCCAGGCGCAAGCTATCGTTTAATTAACACCTCAGGAATCGACTTTAGCCTAGTACCTAATGATTTATATTCAGCAGCTGTGTCTATTACTAGAATAGTGTAATCTTTCAAAGGAGTCCTTCGGGACTCCTTATTTTTTGTTTGAGACTTTTTCCTTATAAATATCAATTTTATAATTTAAAAATTCTAGAGTATCTTCTTTTTGTTTAATTTCTTCTATTAGAATTTCTTTTTGTTTTAGTAACATTTCCAGTCTTTTGTTTTCTCCATTTTTACTATTTTTTCCTAATTTTACAAATTCAACGATAGCTTCCAAAGAAAATCCAGCTTGTTTCATACACATAATAAACTTAATTCGGTCTATATCTTCCTCTTGATATTCTCTAATGCCGTTTTTCTTTTTTATATTTTCTAATAATCCTATCTGTTCATAATATCTAAGAGTGGCACTTGGAATATCCAACTCTTTACTTACTTCTCCTATTTTCATAATTTCCTCCCGATTTTTTTATTTAATAAAACTAGTTACTTTTTTCTTCCTTACTTTTATTATTACTCTCATAAATAATAGCTTCATATAATAAGTCTACTAAGTGATCACTTGGTTCTAAATTATATTTTTTCATAATTTGGTTAAATACATCATAAGAATGCTCCATTTTTAAATAGGGATAAATCAACTCTTTTTTATTAGTTAATTCTTTTAAATAATCTAGAGTATAACTATCTTCTATAATTAATAATGGTAATTCTTTTGCCCAGGATTTAAATTTTTCTAAAATAAAGTAAGGATTATCTACATAAGTAAAATTTTTCTTATCATACTGTATCATTTCTCTTAAATCTTTATTTTCAATAAGTTCATCTTTTAGACGATAATCAAATCTATCTAATAGTTTTAAACCTTCTAATTTCAATGCTGATAGTTGAGCAATAGTACCTTTTTCTGCTTTAGAATGAGTCGGTATAACTTCTACAATAATATATTGGTCTTTTTCAAGATTCATCATCTCTCACCTCTTGTCTTTATTTTAACAAATTATATAATAAATAGAAAGAAAAAAAGACTTACTTGTCTTTTTTATTATTTCTTTATTTTATTATATACTAATGGTTTTTCTAGTTCAGTTTCACTCTTGTTAGTTGCAACACTTTCTATTTCTTTGCAATACCTTTTGCTTAATGCTTCTGCCTGTCTACCTACAGTTAATAAAGCTTCGTTATCGATTCCATAAGCATTCATTAAAGCAACAAATAACACTGCAGGCCAAGCTTCTTGTTCATCTTCTTTTACTAAAGATTTTGCATATTCAAAAGTACTATTAAAGCTAGGTATTGATTTGTATCTTATTCCTAAGCCTAGTTGAGATATTTTATAAATACCGAATAAATAGTCTGGTCTTGCTTTTTTCTCTTTTTTTAAATAATCTTCCATCATTGCTGCTGCTTTTATTCTATAAGCATTATTATCTTCAATATGATATTCTACTTTAGCCATAAAAACATCTGCTTTTGCTCTATCTACCATACGGGTAAATTTAGACCAAGCATAAAGTTTTTCTAAGGATTCGTTACCTTTTATTGCAGCTTCAATAATTTCGTTACGACGATTACCATCATTTTCATTTTCTTCTTTTACTTTTTCTCTCCATCGGAATAAGTCCTCTGTTGTTTGAATAAATGGAAAAGATTTAAAATCATTTTCTACTTTTTCATACATCTTTATTAATTCTGATTGTTCTGCTTCGGTTAATGCTCTCATTATAATCATCCCTTTCGTGTTCTTTATTATCTCACATTTTTCTTATTAAATCAATGAAATAATAATATTATTTTACTATTTGAAATTGATGATTTTATGAAATTATTTGATTTTTATACACTTATTTCCATTGAAAAATGTTAATGATATAGTATAATACTATTAAAACAAGAGAGGTGTTTATAGATGGAAACAAGTAAAAAGGTAGAGTTGAGTCCAGTAGAAGTAACTGCTTACTGGTGGACTAATTCCATCAAAGGAAAAGTAAGAGAAATCGTAGTTTATAACTCCCGGGATTATAATGAAAATTTGTTTGTAAATATTTTTTATGGATATACCGAAGTTGATTGGAGAAATCTGTATTTAGCATTGACTAAAGATATTGCTCATGATGTAGAGTGCCTTGATACAACGCAAGGAGTTTATTTTAGTCAAGATACTTGTATTGGAGGACATGATAGACTTAATGAAGAACTAGCACAAATTACCAACAAATTTATTCCAGATATTCGTCTTGCTGGTAATGGTGTAAAAGATTCTGTTATTTATACTACTTCTTCTAGGGCTAGTGTTTTGTATAAGTCATGTGGAGAGCGCGTGTTACCTACTATGTATGATGAGAGCTACATTTTAACTGGTGATCAGAAAAAATTAGATTTTTATAATACGCTAATTTCTACGATTGCTATTATAGAACAAAAAGACAAATATTTTAATTCTGTGCCTGTTCTTAGAGAAAGATTTTGCCAGGAATATATCCGGTTATCTGATGAAGATGAAAATGAAGAAGATATTACCGGTTTGTTTAATGTCTGCTTTGATAAGGTTTCTGATAAAAAAACAATTGTAGGAAGACATTTTGATAGAAAATATTTTCCTTCTTTTCGAAATATCGATTTTGTAGGATTAAATTCCTATTTACCTTTAGCAAATCATTATGCAGGTGTTATTTTAGAACCTGTTAAAAATAATAATGAAAATAAATCCTGTAAAGTATTGAAAAAGCATGAGAAAAACAATTGATTTCATCATGCTTTTTATATTTAAAGGAATCGTTTTAAATACCTTATGGTTTTTTAGTATTTGTTGTAGTTGGTTTTAAAATTTTAGTTTTTTCTTTTATCTTTGTATCGGAAATATTTACTGCATTTCTAAATTGTTCTGCTATTAAACTGAAGTAAGCGTTTTTATTCTCATTTATTAAAGTATTTATTTCATCAAATGATTTATCGATTAGCAATTTTGGAGATAATGGATCTAGTTCTTCTTGAACTAGTCTTTTTCTATTGTCAATTTTTGTTGCAAAAGTAGTTAGTTCTCTTTTAATAATATTAAATATGAGACTATCTTCTATTTTTTCTTGTAGCAAAGATAGAATATTTTCAATTTCATTGCTTGATATTTTTTCTGCAGATACATTAGGTAATATTAATTCTTCTGTAGCAACCGGCATAATTTCGGGATAATATTTTTCGGAGTAATACCTTATGTTTATACTATCTTCTTTTTTATATATTTCCATTTTGTGTCTTACGTCATCTGCTGTTGCAGCAATAAATAGCATGGCAGATATAGTGGTATCTTCATCTAATGATGGATAATCTTTTTTATACATATTCATAGGAAAATAATGATCGATAGGTATCTTAGTGTTTTCAAAACAAACACCATATAAAAAGTGACAAATTCCTTTTTGTTCTAATTCATTTATTCCATATATTACACTATCATTTCTTATATAAGTATACTTATCCAGGGTAGCTTCTCTTTTTATAAAATTCTGTTCTCCATAAGTATAGGTTTGTTCGAAAGAATCTCTGCAACTTAGATTCTTATATTTATTTTTATAGATTCGATTAAATAATGGTTGTTTTACTATTCTCCCGTCATAGTTTACATTTTGTACATATCTAACAGCCATTTTAACGCCGTCTCTACTACTATGAAACATATTAAGAGAATTGGGGAATTCCCGTTCAAAGACTAATTCATACTCACCTTCTGTAATAGTCATTTTAGTGATAATTGGATTGGATTCTCCGATATAGTAAAGGCTTTCTTCTTGCCTTTATCCACTTGTAGAAATAACTCTATTTAATTCTACAGGTCTACTAGCATATAGTAAATCAGCATTCCCTGTATAGCCTGCAGCATAAGTAATTCCTTTATTTTTATCTATTATTTTGATTTCTGGCGTGTTGCAATCTATTTTATTTACAATATAGTCTTGTTCTCTTTTCTCATCGATTGGAATATTAAAGAATTTAGCTAACTCTGATAATATTATTTTTTGGCTTTTTCTTCTGTTGTATATTTTTTATAAGCTTTTTTGATTTTCTTTTTTATATCTTCTATTTCATATGGATGCATGGAACTCCTCCTGGTTTTACTTCATTCTTTTATCTTTTATATGTATTTTATTTTAATTGTTTTACTTTTCCTCTTTTACTTTTCTCTGATTCTTGCTGTTGCATTGCCTCTTTTTGAGTGTTCTCATCCATCGTAAGTTGTATTAATTCTTGGATTGTTATTGTGTCTATATATGTGTTTTTGCTGGTTCTTGAAAAATAATCAACATAACAAACTAAATCTTTTGATCCTCCGGATTTTAAATATTCATTCATAAATTTTCGTAATTCTGGATCCGAATAGTCTACTCCATACATCATAGGGATATCTATATTTCTTCCAAACTCTTTAGCAAACAAGAAAGCTCTACGAGGGCCAATTCTATTTTCACCTCGTTCTATTATTCTATACATTACACAATTAAGCATTTCTTCTTTTTGATACATTTCTTTTTCTACTTGTTCTGCTGCTATTTCTAATGTATTTTTACTTGGTAGAACTACTCTTTGTTCATGAAATATCTGTATTACTTCGTTAATATGTTTTCCTTGCAAATCTTTATCTTTAATTTTAAAATGAGTATATGTCGCTATGCCTTCTGAAGATTTTACTATTCCTTCGGGCGTTAAGTACAAACGTACACGCTGATAATCAGAATCCATACGTATTAAATTACTCGGTCTAGGATTTTTAAACAAAGTGATTTCATTAGCAGATAAGGAGTCCATAAACTCTTTTATATTATAAAATTTATTTTTTTCTTTAGATCTTGTATCTGAATTATCTTCTATATTATTAGGGTTATCAATTAATTTAGTTACTTCATCATTCGGATATTTAAATTCATACCATACTGCCATTTTTTCGATGAAGTTTCTCATTGCCATTGATTGACGATATTCACCAACGCTGGTATAATTTCCTTTTACCATATTTTCAAAATACCAGTTTATGAATTCATTAACTTTGTCGTTTAAATCTATAGTTCTTTTTATTTTTTCCCGGGTCATTTTTAATCTTCTAGTTGAATCTTGTAATTGCATTTCATAAGCCTCCCTCATTAATCTCATTATAACATCATTTCAATCATTTACTATAGCTTATTAATACTTTTTTATCCTCAAAGTAGTTATTCATTTTATAAATTCTTTTGATTAAGATTTTCTTTTGGAAATATTACCTAGTCTCTCATCATTTTTCTGTTAATTAAAAACTAATTTAAAATAGTTTTTCCTGTATTCATACCTTGTTATTTTAAATCATTTTTTTATGATGTCATGGTTTATCATTATATTATGTTTGTTTTCACTATAATATAGATTTTGGTAAGTCATTGCAATTGTATTTAAGCTATATTGTGTTATATGTTATATATATTGTTATCTTGTCATTAATTAATTTTGTTATTTTTATTATTAATTCAATTAAAAAAGATAATATAAGTTATAAAAATATATACTATCATGTAAGTACTTTTAGTCTTATTTTTATATTTATAAATATTATTTTGCTATTTAGTTTTCAAAATTTAGTAAATTATTATAATGAATATAATTATAGTCAGTTGATTGCAAAACAAAAAGAAATTGTAATTAATTATTTAAATTTTATATTAATTTTTGGCTTTTAATTTGCTCATCTATGTAACTTGCTAAATAAATTGTTCACTAGCCTTATCCAGTTTTTTTCTATTTGCAAAAAATGAGTAGTCACATATATATCTATTTAGATAATTTTTTTATTTGGTGATTTTTCTCCAGGTTCTTTATGTGATTGTTCGTAAAACCAATTTTTATCCATAGAATTATCACTATCTATCTCTATTACTACACTTTCACCAATTATCGGGCATAAAGACCATCCTTCACCAAATGTATGTTTATAATTTTCATCAAACTCAGATGCAAATTCAATCTGCATTAATTTATACATTTTTCTTAAATCTTGATTGTTCGTCATTTCAATAACGCTTTTATCCATTCTTACACCATGATTATTTTTACCATAATGAATAGTATTACCTTGTCGTAACATATATAAAATAGATAGCTCACTTTCTTCACTACACTGCTTAATATATTCTATAAATTCTATACAATCCTCATTAAATTTATTTATATCACTACTAAAAGTCTCATGTTGTTCACTAGTTTCAAATGGATTTAATGTATCGGATATCTTTTCATCTTCTTCTATCCATTCATTTATACATTTATCTAAGAAATCATTCTTATCATCTATACCTTTTTCATCAATTTCTTGAACTGCTTTGAAAATATCGCTCATCTACTCACTCCATTTCTTTTGTTTCTTGTATTTTGGAAAATAAATTTTATAGTTATTGTACCAAATCTCTCATGAAAAGTCTTTAGATTTAATCATTCATCTGCAAAATTAAAAATGTTAGATTATTATAGTTCTATCCCGAGAATCTTAATACATCTAACACGTTTAATACTATACACAAAATTAAATATTTTAAAATTACTCTTTTATTTTAAAATATTATTAGCTTGTTAAAATTTACCATTTTGACTTATCTTTTTATATCGTCTTTAGTTAATTTTTTTGTTTTAAAAATTGGTGTTCCATAATCTACAAGTATTTCTGGTATAGTAACATTTTATTTGTTATCCGTTGTTATACCAGCTTTCTTAGATTTTTTATTTAAGACTAATTTTTTCGGGCTATTTAATTCTAAACTTTTATTTTGTGCTTCTTCGTTTAACGGTTTTAATGCTACGTTAACTTTCTTTTCTATGGATATAAGTGCATTAAATTGTTTTTCATTAGGTCTTGCTGGAGTGCTATCAAGATTTTCGTATTTGCTTGTGTATAAACCTACTGTTTGTGGAGAGGATAATGTTCCTTTTTTAGATAATGTTTGCATGGAAAACACTCTTAAATCTTCCTGTCTGTATTCTTTAGGAAATACTACAGAGCAGAATATTTTTCCTTGATAAATGTTGTCTACTTTTATACCATCTTTTCCTTCTGTTATTTTTAAACCTGCAGGTTTATCAATTATGATACCTTGTTTTTTATATTTCAAATAACTTGTTATGGCCTCTCTTATACTATCAAATGATTTTATAGGAGTAAGTTCTGCTTCTTGTTGTGCAAGTTTTTGTTCATAAGCTTTTCTATATTCTTCATTTAACATTTCTCCACTTTTGAAATCTAAATTACTTATTGCTGATTCGTTTTCTTCTATTAAAGTTTTATTATATATACTGACTGCTGCTTCAATAATAGCTTTCATGTTGGAATATTCACTCTGACAACTTTCTTTCCAATATTCTTCTGTTTCTTCTACTGGTATAGATTGTTGTAAAACATTAAACTCTTTATTATTATATTTTGTACTTGGAGTAAGACTTCCTCCATAAACATATCGTAGGAAAATGTGATTTCCTAATTTGCTATCTATTGCAGGAATAACTTTATAAGTTGTTAGTAGCGTCATATTTCTTCCTGTATCTTTACACTGTTCTGTACTTTCAGTACTCATCGCTATAAGATTACTGGAATATAAATTACTTGCTATAATAATATCATAGTCTCCGAGATGCCTTTTAATGTACTTATCAAAACTGTAATTATTATCCTCTTTGAAGGTTATATTTAAGCCGAGTTCACGTGAAATTTCAGCAGCATATCCACTTACTGTAAGTGTATCTAAATATAAAATTTTTAAATCAGATTTTGTTGCTGGTATAGGTAGTTTATTGGAAGTAGCTTCGTCTTTTACTGGTACAAAGTCTTTCCTCTTAATTTTTTCTAACGTGTGATTAATTAAAGCATTTTCTACTATTTTATCAAAAATATCTGTGTAGTTTTGTGCAACTGGATGCCAACTTCTATGATTATTATCATCATATAGACAAGTCATTATTTCCAGATGATCTGAGTAATTGCTTCTATGTAAATCAACTTCTAGTATATGACTGATATCCCTTAAATTTCTAATTGCTTTATTTAATTCAATATCACTATAAATGCAATATTTTTGAACCATTTGATTTCCTTTTAAGATAATATGATATTTTTCTAATTCTTCTCTATGTTCTGCAAAGTATTTATCTGCTCTTATTATTGATTTAAAATAATCTACATTTTTAAAACCGTATTTTATTATTTCCTCATATTCCTCAGGAATATCTGATATTAATAACACATTTGCAGTATTTAATACTTTTTTCTTATTATCTAATAATACTTTTTTCTTTTCTTGTTGATATGCATCAAGATTGAAATTTTCAAAGTACTTATTTATTTCGTTTCCAGCTGCCTCTTGTAATTTTTCTCTTAAAGTACGATGTTCTGTTTCAATATAATCATCTAATGTTACATCATCTTTTAATCTTATTATTCCAGTTTGTACTTTTTTAATATAGTTACCTAAATCAAGATATAAATCATCCCATAACTTCGTTACTTTCTGTTTTGTTTCTTTTTCAAAGTTTTCGACTAGTAAGCTAAAGTCTATATTATCAATTTCTTCCATTTTTAATAGTGCTCCAGCTACAATAGAATCATAAGTAATTACTTCTTGTTTATCTCTTTCTTCCTTACTCATTAGTTATGCCTCCTTTTAATTAAACTTATTATAATACGCATACTATTTGATAGCAAGTTATAGAGTAATTTACATTTTAATGGAATTGTAATTTCTTATCATTGAGTTTAATTATAATCTATTTTACCATCGACATCACATTTAATCATTTTATTATATTAAACTTAATACCTACGATTTTGCTATTGATACATTTTTCTTTTCCAAATATGTTATAAAATGCACTTGTTAATTCTTCTTTTGTATAACCTAAAATATTATTAGATAAAATTTTTCTTTATGTTCCCATAATTCATCTATATTATTGAAAACAAATTTTTCAACTACATTAGTCAAAATATATAAGTTATCATTATCTAACACTTTAAATTTTGTTTTATCACCAGGCTTAATTCTCTTTGGTTTTTCATTTAATAGTCTAAATTCAATATTTTTCTTACCTGATAACATATCATCATAAACACTTTTATATATTCTATACTCTATCATATTATTCCACTTCCTCTAAACTTAAAAATTCACAATATTTATTATCCATTCTCTATCACCGCTAACGTGTTTAGGGACTTAATCTATTTTAAATGCCTGTATAATTTTCATACATATCTTCTATTAATTTTACATTGATGTTCTATCTTTATTAAAGAAGAATCTTCTTAAAAAATAAAATTTTTGTTTTAGCATTTTTCCTCTTTCCTGTTTTTACCTCAATTCATTTCTTATAAAATAAAAAATTTGAAATAGACTATTTTGATAAGAATAAATAGGATTAAGACTATTAAAAGCTCATTATTGTATTCTTTTTTCTTTGGTAATGCAATCACACAAGTTATAGCAAATAAAATATTTATCATTATGTAAATTATATTAATCTTTCCAATTAGAATATAATCTGTTAAGAAATTTATAATAAAAAATATTATTGATGGAATTAAAAGTTGTTTTAAAATTAATAAGTTGTAATTTTTTCTTCCTATTCTAGTAATAATATTATATCTATTTATAACAATATAATAATAACTATCAAAATATAGCTTAAACAAAAGAAACGTAAAAATAATACTAATCATGATATCCATGGACTTATTAGTGGTAATATATTTAACAGTCAAGTAATTATTTGTGTCTTGATAAATTAAAAATAAAGCTAGATTAAATAAGATGAGGAAAAAGTAATTACTGCTATTCTTTAATATCTTTTTAATCATATATATGATAATCCTTAATTACTAATTTTCTATCAAAAGGTAACTTTAATGATTCGTGTGAAGCTATTACGATAATTTTATCTTTTTCCTTATTATATTCTTTTATGAGTTTGTAAAATTCCTCTACTCCGGCTTCATCTAATCCTCTGGTTGGTTCATCTAATAAAATAATGTCTTGGTTTTCCATGATAGATTGAATAATAGCAACTTTCTGTCTCATTCCAACTGAATAGTTTTTCATTTTATCTTGGTTATATAAATCTAAATGAAAACTTTGGCATAATATTTCAATGTGTTTTTCTACTTTCTCATCATACGTATTTGACAAAGAATACAAATATTTTAAATTATATAAAATCGTTTCGTTTTCAATAAATCCAGGGTTTTCAATTAGAGCTCCTATTCTTTTCCCTTTTTCTATCTTTATTTGTCCCTTATCCGGAGAAGTAATATCCGTAATTATTTTAAATAAAGTGGATTTCCCACTACCATTAGGACCATAAAAATGAATTAACTCTCCTTCTTTTAGTGTTAAAGAAACATCTTGAAAAATGATATGTTTACCAAATTTTTTACTTATATTTTTTATTTCTAACATAAAAATTTTCCTCCTAGTTTTTCTAGCCTTTTTTTCTTGTCCAACTACAGCCGATAAAACATAAAATGCAACTATAGATTAAAAACATGATGCAAGTATATCCAAAATATAAATTAGTTTCTCTTATGGATGTAATAGCAGTAGATGTTTCTAAACCAGGAAGAATTAGAGATAAAGTATTTATAGCTTCTAATAATGGATTAAATAATTTTACATTTAACTGGTTGGCATACAATGCGTTGCCAATAAGAGCCATAGAGACTGCTAATACAATAAAGATAATAATTCCGCTTACATTATAGATATATTTGTTTTTTATAAAATAAATTAGACTATAAAGAAATAAAGAAAATATTGCAAACCCTACTGTAGAATAGACAATATATAATAATAAGGATATCGTGGCATTAGTATTTAATGCAACAAAAGCACTCGATTCAAATCCTTGAAAATGAATCTCGGAAAAGAATAAATGAATAACTATTAAAGTAAAGATATGAATCATAAGTCTTACGATAATGGATGAAAATAATACTGTTTTAATTTCATATAATATTCTTTTTTTAAATCCCGTTCTAGGAATAATCATATTTTGAAACTTGCTATATTTATTTTGATAAAAGTTACTAGTTACAAGATTATTCGATAAAAAAGCGAGTAATAAATAAAAAGGTAAAAAAGAATTTAAAGTATAAAATATATAAGCACCATAATTTGTTTTATTATGGTATAGGCCATCTGAATAATAAGTCCCAAGATAGTAAATCATTAGGACAACTAATAGAAAACTAACTATTAATACCTTTTTCTTACTTGCCATTTCTCTCATCTTACTCACCTACTCTTATATAATCATTATATATTACAGATTTCTTTAATACAATATCAAATACAGTTGTTTTTAGATATAAAAAAACATTTATAATTCTAATTTACTAAAACTCAATCATGTTTATTGTGATAAATTAAAACGTTTTTTATAATATCTATAAGAAAATTTAGCAATTGAATACTTGCCTTTTTCTCGTAAAAGATGGCTGATGATATATAAGAAAGACTTTTAATCTTAGCACTTGTTATAATTATTTTCTTACTCGTTATTTTAATTTTTACCTTTGTAAATTAGTAATTTATGATCAAATTTTCTTAAATAATCACAATATTTGGTATCTAGCCTCACCATGATTAATAAATCATTCATGCTATCACCATACTTGATGATTATACATTAAATAGCAAAATAAAACCAGAGTTTGCCCTCTGATAAACGCATGAGTTTTTGAACTTATATGTTTTTTAGATTATTAATATAATCTACATTCAATAACTTAAAGATTTTTCCAAGTAACTTCTTATTTTAGAATCAATTAAAAATTTTATTTAATAAATTATTTATTAATTCTTCTGACTTCATTTCATTAACAGCAAAACAATTTTTGCCCAAATCTTTAAATGATGCACCGCATGAATATAATTTTTTCCTATCTATAATGATAAATCTATCGTGAAATATATCTATATTTTTAAATTCTATATTAAAATACTCACTTTTGTATTTTTTTACCAAGGTGTCATCAATGTTTTTAGAAATAATAATTATTTTCTTATTTACATTTTTTAAAATTTTTAATAACTCTTTTCCAGCATAATTATCAATAATAATTATTTCTTCTTTTGCAGTGTCAAATATATCTAATAAAAGTACATAAGCATCAAATATTTGACCTTCAAAAAATATTGTATTGATTTTCTCTTTCTCTTGCATTTTGCTGAAAGTAGTTTCTAGTTTTAATATTCTATTCTCGTGGTTTATTAACATTTCACTATTCATTAAATTATTTGAAACATATCTTCTTAATTTTACAAAAGCATCAATGATTTGTACATTTACTTTAACTGCAATATCACTTTTAAGTAATCCAGATAACATCATTATTCCTTGCTCAGTTAAAACATAAGGTAAATATCTTACACCACCATGATTATTTTCCTTTGAGATCGCAAATTGCGACCTCAAGTTATAAAATTCAACTTCTGTTAATTGAAAACAAAATGTATCAGGAAATCTTTTAATGTTTCTTTTAATGATTTCATTAATTCTTCTTGTTTCCACTTGATAAAGTTTAGCAACATCTGATGATAACATTACTTGAACTCCTCTTATTTCGTAAATCATGTTTTCTACACTATCACTAGCTTCTTCAATTTCTCTTTCTTTAATTGTAATATTTGACATTTAAAGCCTCCTGAAAATAATTAATTTAAATATATGACTTATAGTTAAATTCTTTATAATTATTATACTAAATTTCTAACGTAAAATCGCTTCTTTTATACATTATAACTTCTGCGTTTTATAGCAATACATCTTTTAACACTAGTTTAAACCTTATTGTATAAGCCTTTTCCGATATAATCAAAACTAGAAATAAAGCAATATGAATACTAATGTTTTAATTATTTTTTCTTTATTATCTGTATAACTATCTGGCTTCTTTCAAGCACATAAAAAAGGCTAACCGAAATTAACCTTTCATATATTACAAGTCGATTAGTTCGACTAATTTCCCTAATGGTGCCGAAAGACAGAATTGAACTGTCCGCTGATCCTTACCAAGGATCTGTTTTACCACTAAACTATATCGGCAGATAAGAGTATTCTATCATAATATGAATACTAATTCAATAACAATATGGTGTTCAAGACGGGAATCGAACCCGTATCATCTCCGTCGGAGGAAGAGATTCTATCCGTTGAACTACTTGAACGTATTAGGAACTACTCACATTTCGTTCCGAATTGCTCTGCAAAATCAAGCCAGTCATCTAATTTTACTTTTCCATCTTTAATGACATTATCTTCTTCCCCTTCAATGGCTAGTAACTTATCCGTATCTATTTTACCATAATTAATTACTGTATCGCTTGTTACAGAATTATTTGTTCTAGTTACTGTATTATCATAATACTTTAATCCCTCATAATGCTTGTAAATTCCTTTATACGCATCTTCATACTCATCTAGGGTATCTTGGTCATCTGTTACTACTTGCTCTGTTGAATGAAGTATTTGAATATATTCTCCTTGATAATAGATTTCATAATCAAGATTGACATCTACTCCACTGCCTGCACTCGCTTCTCTAGAACAAGTTAATTTTTCCATTCCGGTTGTATCACTTTCAGTAATATCTGTATTAAGGGTTGCAGTTTCATTCGTACTATTACTTTCATTTGTATTATTTGCAGTAGTATTACTTTGATTGCTACCACAACCAGTTAATAGTACTAACATTATTAATACTAGTACTAATTTACTTAGTTTTTTCCTCTTCATCTTGTTCCTCCTGGCTTTTGATATATTTTAGTATTTGTCTTTGATTTTTTAATATCGTATTCATTTGGTCGTGTAAAGATTCTAGAATTAATTCACTTTTTAAATCTGTACGATAATCATTTTGATTTCGCAAACTATCTTTCTCAGCCTGACGATTTTGACTCATCATAATGATTGGTGCTTGTAGAGCTGCAATACATGATAAAACCAAATTCAATAAAATAAATGGATAAGGATCAATTGCATCTTCTCCAGATAATAACACTGTATTTAGACCAATCCATCCTAACAAGAATACTATAAACAAAACAATGAATGTCCAACTACCAGCAACTTCACTTAATTTGTCTGCTATTTTATCTCCTTTTGTCATTTTAGCTTCTTCCTGCTTATCAACATCGATTGCGATTGGTTGATCAATCAAAAGATTTAATAACTCTTCTTCATCTTGTTCTTCTAGTTCATTATTTCTAAGTAGCATTTTTACAATATCTTTTTTTGTTCTTCTTTTTTCCATACGTCTCACCTATATAGTATACCATTATTTTTCAGGTATAACTACCCTTCTTTTATTTAATATAAAATTCTTCATTTCTATAAAACATTCATCTTTTGCTTCTTCATCTTTACTATTTAAAAAACCATGAGAAGCAAATTTTATATTGATATATTTTGACTTCTTATTTGTCTTTCTTAATCTTTTAGTAAACTCTTCTATTTCATCCCGTAGAGGATCTAAATCTCCAGTGATTACTAAAGTATCAGGCCAATCATTATAATCTTTTTCTTCCATTACAGAATTATATTTTCTTAAATCTATATATTTATTACAATATGTCTGTAGATGATTCATCGTTAATAAATCTATTTGACTATTTTGTTCCATGGAAGGATATTTTGTTTTAAAATTAAAATCTAGTGCTGGATATAATAAAATTTCCTTTTTAATCATAGATTTATCTATTAAAACCACACTACTTAAAATACTTGCTCCTATAGAATCTCCTATGGTAATGATATTTTCTTTTTCTATACCTATTCTATTTAATCCTTGATATAGATATTTTATTGTTTGATAACTCTGTTCTACTATTTTTTGATATGTATTACTTTCATAGTCTAAGACTATTACTAATGAGTCCATTTCTTGGACTAGTCTTTCACATACCTCTTTATATGAATAAAAACCATTTATCATCCATCTTTTACCGTGAATATAAAGAATTACTCTGGTAATGGTAGATATTTTTTTAGGATAAAAAACTCGTAATGGTACTAAGTCTTCTTGTATCATAATCTTATAATTAGATATATTTTTTTTAGAGATTGTTGGATGAATAATTTCATATACAGTACGATACAATTTATAAGTATCTTCTGGTCCGAAGTCATTCTTTATTATGTTTTCATTCATGCTATCACCAGTATAATAATAACATAAAAAAAAGTTATCATGATGATAACTTTCTTTATTTGACACTATTTACCACTATTTTTTAGGTTTTCTAGCATTAAGTCTTTGATAGTTGCTTCTAACATCTTATTTGCTTGCTCTAAATCACCTTCTACTTTCAATGGTTTTCCAAATCTTGCCGTTAAATTTTTACTTCGAAACTTATAGTCTCCTGTGATTGCGAAGGGAACAATCAAGGCATTGGTTTTCTTTGCCATAGAGACTGCTCCAAACTTAAATGGAAGAAGTAGTTCTTTGGTTTTATTTCTTGTGCCTTCTGGAAATAGTCCTAGAGCAAAACCTTGTTTTAATACTTCTAATGCTTGGTCTGTTGCATGTTCATCTTTTTTACTTCTATCTACAGAAATACAGCCTGCTAGTTTGAAAAACCAAGCCATTTTTCCATCGAAATATTCTTTTTTTGCCATATAGTGAATTGGTCTTTTGGTAGAGATAATAGCAAGGCACTGATCATATAAGTGTTTGTGATTAGCAACAATAATAATAGGACCTGTTTTTGGAATATTTTCTTTTCCAATAATTTTTGGATGATAATACCATTTAAAGATAGGTGTTAATATTGGTTTTAGAAAGCGGTAAAAATACATTTTATCTTTATTTTCCATCTCTAACACTCTTTCTATGTTCACTGTTTTCTTCTTGTAGTTTTTTAAAATCTACTTTACCGATTAAGGTTTTTGGAAGACTTTTCCTATATTCAAATTCATAGGGAATGGCATAGGCTGCTAGATTCTTTTTACAATGTTCTCTAATACTTTTTCTAACGCCTAATGGACTATATCCGTTTTTTAATACAATATATGCTTTAGGAACTTCTATTTTATATGGATGAGGAATACCTACCACAGTACATTTTAATACAGCAGGATGTTCTTCTATTACTTGTTCTACATGGGCAGGGTAAATATTATATCCACTAGATATAATCATTCTCTTTATTCTTTGACGATAGAATACTACTCCATCTTCATCCATCATTCCCATATCACCAGTATGTAACCAGATTAGGCCATCTTTATGAATTTGTAACATTTCATTGGTTTCTTTTTCATTGTCTAAATATCCTAACATCACCGTTGGTCCAGAGATACAAATTTCTCCATCTTCACCATATGGTACTTCCTCTTGTGTTCTGGGTTTTACTATTTTTATATAATTACTCGGAAAAGGTATTCCAATACTACCAGGTTTATTGGCCTTGCCAAAAGCAAGGGCTACTGCTGCTAGAGATTCTGTCATACCATATCCTTGAGATATTTGACATTTTGCTTTGTGATTAGCTAAGAAAACATTTATTCTTCTTTCTAAAGAAGAAGACAAGCTATCTCCTCCACTGATTACATATTTTACCATACTTAAATCTAAGCGTTCATTTTTAGTATTTATTAATGCTTCAAATAATGTAGGAACTCCAAATAAAATATTAGGTTTATATTTTTCTAATAATTTATCAAACTTTTTGGCATTAAATTGTGGTATAAGTATTACTTCACAACCTAATACTAAAGGAGCGTTGATAGATACACCAAGTCCAAAGCCATGAAAAATTGGCATAATTGCTAGTACTTTTTCACCAGGGCGAACTTCGTTAAAAACAATTCTTGCTTGCATCGATAGAGCATTAAAATTGCCGTTAGATAGTACAATTCCTTTAGGATTACCTGTTGTTCCACCACTATGTAATATGACAGCTGGTGTATCTTTACCAATGGTAATTTCTACAGTATCTCGGTAATTTAGTCCTTTTCTAATGAAATCTTTCCAATAGACATACTCTTCACTACGTTTTGGTTTTTTTATCTTATATCCTTGTGTTATTTGATATCCAAAACTTAATAAAAATCCCATGGAGTCACTTGCCGATGTAACAATGGTCTTATATACATCTGTTTCTTTTATTACATTCTTCACCTTTTCATAGCAAATATCAATCATAATCAACATCACACTATGAGTAGAAATTAAGTAATCTTTTATTTCTTGTTCACCAGATAATGGATGAATCATATTGGCAATAGCACCAATTTTATTAATTGCATAAAATGAGATTAATGCTTCTGGCGTATTAGGCATGCAGATTGTTACAATGTCCCCTCTTCTAATTCCTTGACTACGAAATGCATTAGCAGCTTGATTAATTTTATGAAAAAGTTCTTTATAAGTAATTTGTGTGCCATAATAATTAATCGCGATATTTTTATCTCTTGATACATTATTTTTTACTAACATTTGATAAATAGAGATGTCTTCTATTTTTATTTTTCTATCTTCTTTTTTGTAATACTTTGTCCAAGGTGTCCTCATCATTTTCTGTCTAATTAGACTGACTACATTCATTTTTTTCCTCCAATTTTTTATTTATTTCGTCTCTCAATTTTTCATTTTCTAAACCTAAATTATCAGAGATAGTTCTTGGTTTTAAAAACTCTATTGTGATAGTAGATGCAAATAGTTTATATTTACCAGTAATGACAAATGGTACAATTTTGGTGTTTGTAACCTGTGCCATTTTTACTGCTCCTATTTTAAATGGTAATGTAGGCTCTTTTTTTTCTCTATTAATTGTTCCTTCTGGAAATATTCCTATTACCATTCCTTTGTTTAAAGCAATTATGGCACTTTCTAAGGCTTGATGATCATGAATTTTTCTATTTACTGGAATTGCTCCTAGGGCTTTTACAATAGGTTTTGTTATTCCTTTAAATAGTGAATCTTTCGCTAGAAAATGTATTTGATCTTTTACTATAGCTACTAACATTATTGGATCTAACCATTTGGTATGGTTTCCTGCTAAAACATAATTTTCGTTACTAGGGATATTTTCTTTTCCTGTTATTTTGGGACGAAATAGTAGAAAAAACAAGCCTTTGACTATCGGACGTACTATCCTATAAAACATATTATTCATACTATCACCTTATTATCATTATACAATAAAAGAAAAAAAGA
>CALVYD010000014.1 GCA_944371995.1 uncultured Bacilli bacterium | reverse complement strand
AGCCGTCACTAATATTTTCATTATCCTCAATAAGTAAAATATTCATATGAACTCCTTTCTATCTACTCTTATTATAGCAAAAAAGGGAAATAATTCCCTTTAAATATTATCTTTTCTAATCGTTTCTATAATATTTTGTTTATTAATTTTATTCATGGAATACTTCATAATAATAAATACTAAAATGAATACTGCAACAATCGAAATAATGGTTGCTGAAAGTGGGAAATGATAACCATAATCCAATTTACTTGCTGTTGCAAGATATACTAAATATGAACCTATTGAACCTAATGCTACACCATAAATAAGTGCCTTTATTGAATAGAATATCGTTTCTAAATTAATCATTCGATTAAATTCTTTTCTTGTCATACCAACACTTTTAAGCATTGCAAACTCTTTTTGTCTTAACTCTAAATTAGATGTTATTGTATTAAATATATTAGTTACTCCAATCAAAGTAATTACTGCAATAAATCCATATAAGAATATTGCTGTAAGGAGATAAATAGATCTTTCTGCTTGAGCATTTTCTCCTATATTTACTGCACTTAATTCTGGTATTTCATTATTAATATCTAAAGTAACTTGTCCAGGATCATCAGCATTAATTGTTAAAATGTAAGGAGTAAAACTCAAATCATGATATTCTTCTTCTGATACAATTAAATATCCGCCAGAATCCCAAAAGTTTTCAAGTCCACTTGGTCTTACATTTGTAACTTCTGAAACATCAATTTCTAATGGACTACCATTATAAGTACCTTTGATTGTCTCATCCTTTTTATAATTATAAATACCTTTTTCTGTTCGAACACCTTCAGCATTAATATATGAATAATTATTTACTAAAACCCCTTTATTTTTCACACTATTATAATTTAAACCTAATTTATCTACATACTCTTTAAAAGATTTTTCATCCATACCAATAATATTCATTTGACGTTTTTTATCACAATTCATATCAAAAGTATCTTTTCTTTCATCATAACATCCTTGCTCTCTTAATCCTTCTTCTAAAATATCATTCGCAAAGTCAGTCAATTTAGACAAATCATCTATCTCCAAATAACCATCAGTAGTAAGAGAACTTTGATATAACATTGTATAATCGTCAGTACCTTTTACTTTTAAAGCATCTTCCATTTTTGGAGTATCTTCAAAACTTGATGTAATCATTACATTGTAATCTAAATCATCATAATAAGTACTCGTTACTCTGAAAGTATAATACATAAATGTATTCATACTAATAAACACAAATACACTGATTGCTAAAGATATTACTGTTGTACGATATTTCTTCTTACTTCTTTTTAAATTTTTATAAGCAATGACTCCTCCAACATGAAATATCTTTTTTACCCAGAACGGAGTTTTTAATTTTTTCTTATTTATTTTAACATCTTCTCTATTTCTTATCAAATCAATAGGACTAACACGACTTGCTTTTTTTGCAGCACTAATACTTGATAAATAAATCGTAACAAATCCTAAAATAATAGACAAAACTACTGGTAATAAAGACACTGAAAACTTAAACGCTACTTCATTATTAATAAAATCTCCAATTAATGAGTTTACTAATCCTACTAAAATAAATACTGCAAGATAACCAGATAAAATACCTAGAGGAATTCCAATCATTCCTAGCATAAAGCTTTCCGTCACTACACTTTTTCTAATCTGCTTTTTAGTTGCTCCAGCACTTGCTAACATCCCATAACTTTTCTTTTTCTCAGTAACCGAAATATCAAAAGAATTCTTGATACAAAAGATGCTAGTGCCTACGATGATTGCTAAGACAACAATCATCACAGAATAAAGCATAGAGGTAGTACGAGAATCAAATCTTAGTGCTTGCCATCTTAATAACTCTGTATTAAGAGAATAGTCTTCCGTCTCATTTTCAGAATTACTATGAAAGGTTTTCCCTAAAATTTCAGAAAATGTTTTTTCATAGTCTGTAGGTTTTTGAATACGAATATAGAAAATACTATCTTGACTCGTAATTTTTTGATTATCGAGGTCTACTGTAAGAACACTAATTCCAGGATCTCCATGTGGATCTAGTTCATAATCTCTTTCCATAATTCCTGTAATGACAAATGTCATCTCGAAAGAATTAGCAATTACCTCTTCTTCTGTCTTAGGATTTTCTTTCGTCATAATATAATTATCTAAAGTTTTTCTTTGTCCAACATTTAAGGTAATTGTATTACCTATGGCGTATTTATCCTTATTCATAAGATACAACTCTTCACTAATAAGAAGTTCATTTTTATCTTTAGGATATGCTCCATCTACTAATTGGATAGCTAAGTTAGAAAAAGATTTCGTATCCTGATAAGAATATAAATGAATATAAGGACGGTCTTCTGTTGCATCGAGAAACTTAGAATATCCTATATCATATAAAATATCAATTCTCGCAACATCACGGTTATTCTTTAATACTTTTAATTTTTCTTCGGACTCATTATATAAAGCAATATGGTAATTACCTCTACTAGCAATAGCTGACTCTATTAAAGCTGTTCGAAAACTAATAAATAGTCCTACAGTTGCACAAATTAGGGCAACAGATAAAATAACTCCAATGAGTGTACCAATGCTTCTTTTTTTATTTAGTAATAGATTTTTCTTAGATAGCTTGTTAAGTATTTTCATAACTAATCCTCCTTAACAATCTTTCCGTCTTCTATCCTAATAATTCTATCTGCAGCACTCGCTATTTCCATATTATGGGTAATCATAATAATAGTTTGATTATAATCTTTATTTGACTTTTTCAATAAAGCGACAATCTCATCGCTAGCCTTAGAATCTAAGTTACCGGTTGGCTCATCTGCTAAAAGAATGGACGGATTCGTAATCAAAGCTCTACCAATAGATGTTCTTTGTTGCTGACCGCCAGATAATTCATTAGGCAAATGATCTCTTCTATTTTCTAATCCTAATAATTTTAATAAGTTTTCTAAATTTTCTCTATCTACTTCCCGATTATCTAATTCTAATGGCAATGTAATATTTTCTTCTACATTTAATATTGGTATTAAATTATAGAATTGATAAACTAGCCCTATTTGTCTTCTTCTAAAAATAGCTAGTTTATCATCATTTAACTGATAAATATTTTTACCAGCAATAAACACTTCTCCTTTCGTTGGTCTATCTACTCCACCAATTAAATGAAGTAATGTAGATTTACCAGATCCACTTGCTCCAACGATTGCAACAAACTCTCCTTTTTCTACTGAAAAAGAAACATCATCTAAAGCAACTACTTTATTTTCACCTTTCCCATAGACTTTGGAAAGATGTTCTACTTTTAATATTTCCATACTATCTTCCTTTCTTAGTGATAAGTATATGATAATGTAAGTGACAAGTAAGTGACTTTTTATACATTTTTAAAAAATATATCACTAGACTGATAGACTCTATTTATTTAATATTACACTCTTTCCGTTAAAAAGAAGAAACTTAATCATTATTACTTTATGACAAATTCGCTCGTTATATAATGAGTAGTTCCTTCTCCTGCTTCAGAAGTACTTTTTACAATTCTATATTTTCCACTTTCTAAAACTCCATAAACATCTTTCCAATCAATACTAAACTCTAATGTATAATCATCCCCTACAGAATAGCCAATAGAATTCCATACAACATCTTCATTCGTAACGGTATCTAAAGTGACCCAAACATCATTTTCTTTTTTATCAATTCGATATTCTTCACCATAAATATTTTCTCTATCACTTGTATCTGTTATGATTACTACTGCTTTGGTGTCCATAATTTCTTTTATTGTCATAGAAACACCATCCAAATCATTTATTTTTATACTACACAAATCACTTAAGCTTTCTAAATGTTTTGCAACATAGATATCCTTGATATTATCCATACTATTACATGCTACTACATAAAAATTATCATTACCAAACACTTCGTTACTTTTGTTATATTTATAAACCTTAGAACCACCATCTTTCCATGTATCGATGTACTCTAACTTGTTTAAAAATTCATCTACTGATATATCGTTATTAGTAAAAGACATACTTAAATTACCATCACGATAAGGTATATCAAGTGCAAAATAAATTTTCCGCCCGTCATCCAAAGTATTTACCGTCGTAAATTTCTCGTTTTCTGTTTGTTCCATGCGTTTATTGCCACAGCCAGCAATTCCTATAATAAGCATTAAGCATATTAGGAAGTTTATTACTTTTTTCATATTTCTTCTCCTTTGGTTTTACAATTTAAAACTATCAATTTATAGTTTCATTATACCATATCACGAAATATATTACCCTCTACTTTAATAATATCATCTAAGAATACTTTTGTCTTATCCCTAAAAACAAGACACTTCCCTACTTTATCAATTCTTCTAATATTACCCGTAATCTTTTGATAACTTCCTCCACTTTTTTTCTTATCCGCTACAAAATAAGTAATGGTAACTTCCGGATTTCTATTTATATTTTCTTTTAACCATTCCAGTTTATCATTTAACTTTAATTTTTCTTCTTCTGTTAAGTCTATTTTAGAACTGGTAATCCTTGCTGTCTCTTTTATCTTTTCATCATATCCTGTTAATGCACTAAATGGTGCAAATTGGAAAGACCTATTGTTTAAAGACATGGGTGGATGTGTTGATTTAGGTCTTGATAAATGAATAATATCAGCATATTTATTCATGATGTCCTCCGATCTGTCTATTTCTTTCTATTGTAGTACTTCCACTTTCTAAATTCATACCTCGAAGAATAGCATTTTTTCCATACTTTTCTTTAATATTTAACACGGCTTGTTGAAGTGAACTTTCCTCTCTTTCTTCTTTTTTTCGTGCTTTCTCTTCTATTTGTAGTGTATCAGGATTTGTAAATATATCTAACTGTTCATACTTTAAAATCATCTTTTCCTTTTCTACCGATATTAATCCTACTGCGCTAATATTAATTCTTTTCACCAGTAAATCTGAATCTATAATTTGTTCAAATAATTTAGTTGTCGCATCCATTATTTTTCTAGAAGAAGACGTTTTTTCTTTTAAATGAATACTACCATGAGCATGTTTAGGTATCTTTCTTCCATAAAAATCCACCTTTACTTCTCCATGATAATCTTCTGTAACATTCGAAATATCATATCCTACCGTTAACACTAATTGGTCCGTTACCAAATGTTTTTCTGCCAAGTTTAAAGCTAACAACTCAGACATTTCTCGAATAATTAATTTTGCTTTTTGATAAGAATATGGACACGGTAAGACTTGTCCTGTACTAATGCTTTTTGCTAATGGCTTATAGGATTTAATAGACTCTATCGTACATGGTTCTACTCCCCAGGCATGATCAATTAATAACTCAGCATTAACACCAAATAATTTATATAATAATTCTTCATTTTCTATAGAACACCTTGCAATATCTCCTAAAGTATAAATATGATTCTGTTCTAGTCTACTAGCAATTCCCTTTCCTATTCTCCAAATATCTGTAATTGGACGATAATCCCAGAGCTTTTCTTTAAAACTCTTCTCATCTAACCTGGCAATTCTTACTCCATACTCATCTGCTTTCGCGTGTTTTGCAACCACATCCATCGCTACTTTTGCTAAAAAAAGATTACTTCCTATTCCCGCTGTTGCAGTAATTCCTGTTTCTTTTACCACTTCTTTTAATATCTTAGTTACAAACTCTTTTGGTGTAGTATGATTATATTTTAAATATTTAGTAATGTCTGCAAACACTTCATCAATCGAATAAACAAAGATATCTTCACTTGCCATATGCCTTAAATAAATATTATATATCTTAGCTGAAAAGTTAATATAATGAGACATTCTAGGAGGAGCAATAATCAAATCTAATTCTTTTGTTTTATCATGCTTTAATTCATCATCATCCATAGATTTTCCTGAAAATTTTCTACCATTGTTTTCTTCTTTTCGCCTTTTATTCACCTCTTTTACTAATTGTAATAATTCAAATAATCTAGCTCTTCCTCCAATACCATATTGTTTTAAGGAAGGACTAATGGCTAGACATATCGTTTTTTCTGTTTTAGTGGAATCTGCTACTGCTAAATTAGTTTTTAACGGATCTAATCCTCTTTCTACACATTCTACAGATGCATAAAAACTCTTTAAATCAATACAGATATAAACTTTTTCCATATAATCACCATCTATATTTTATCACGAACATTTGTTCTTGCGAAGTGGAAAATTTTAGAAAAAAAAAGATAAATCTTTTTCTAACTTATCTATCAACACTTGTATCATGGATACTAATATCATCAAAGATCCATAAATTATATTCTAAAAACAATATTTTAGTTTACAATTCATACTCTTTTATTTCACAATTTTTTAATCCTCTATTTAAAACCATCCCGTCACCTAATCCTTCAAAATAAGCACTAAACACTTTAGATACTCCGCTATGAGCAACCACTAACACACTAGTATATTCTTTCAGTTTTAACTCATCTAAAAAATCATATACTCTTTCAAAAAAGTCCTTGATATTTTCAGAAGTACCATATTGTATCTTAGTATAATAATTCCAATATTCCTCACGATTCGTAACACTTAAAGATTTTCCAGATAAATCACCTGGATTTCTTTCTTTAATTCTCTCTTCAATCATCACTTCTTTGTTATGAACGTTAATAATACTTGCCGTATGTCTTGCCCTTACTAAAGGAGAAGAAATAATAATATCATAATTTAAGTCTTTGATTTTTTCTTTTAAAGCATTAGCTTGCAAAACTCCTACTTCATTTAAATCTTCATCTGCACTATTATATTGTTTTAAAGCATTATGTGGTACTTCTCCATGTCTTACAATATATACTTTCATAACTTCCTCCATGCACTATAATTACTATCTTATTATTTACTTTTGTGTTTATCTTTTTTTATCAAGGAACCAATTCCCATACCTACAGTCATTCCTATCGCAATACCAAAAGTGATAAAAATAGGAACATTATCTAAAAATATCCCTACTACCACTCCTATAGAGGCACCAAAACACATCCCTAACGGAATACCTTCTACCATATAATTATCTAACGCTTGATTTTTTTCATTTTGTTTATTATCCATATATACTCCTTATTTATACCACTATATTTTTCTACATCTCAAATATATTACTTTATAACATTTTCCTCTTTATAGGTAATTGCTTGATACACACTCATTACCATAAAATATACTCCAACAAGCATTAATATGATTAATACAAAAGCTCCAAGTAAGAATCCTATTCCATACATTTGAAACATTTGAATAAAAGAAAATGTTCCTGTCATCATATACAAAATACCATAACATAAAGTAAACAAAAATACTCCCATACCAAAGGCAAAAAAACTAAATCTAGATGGCTTCTTATCCTTCTTATTTTTACTAAATGTCTCTATTAAAAACAAAGCAGGTATTACTGTAAACATGAGACCGACTAACAAAAGTATAACAAAGCTCTCTCCACCAACAATTCTTGCTTCCTCTGGATTATCCGGATTATAGATAATTGTTCTTGTACTATCTTTTCTAGGTATCATTCCCGTTCCATAAGAAGTGGTAATTTGATATTCTTCTCCATCAACAATATAGTAATACGTAAGAGCATAAGTTGTTCCATCTTCATCTTGTCTATAAATACTAGCATTCATAAAGTGACCCGATACTTCTTTATAATCTTTTGTTTCTTCTTTTACCGCTAACCAGTTGAAAACACCGAGACATAATAAGACAACCCCTAAAACTAATATCAAAGAAAATATAATTGGCCTTGCAAGACGTCCTAACTTTCTTTTTAATCTTGTTTTTGTTAAAAATCGTTTATTTTCTTTTTCCATTTCTTCTTTAGACTGTCTCTTTTTAAAGAAACGATATCTAATAGCAACAACAATTATTACTGAGACAACAAATAATATTATCATAAGTGAATATATCTGATTCTTAATAGCAAGATACCAAAATGCTACAAAAAATCCTAAAACATAGACCAAAACACTAATGATATATACTCTATTACAATACTCTGACCATTTTAAATTTCCTTTTAGCGTAAAAATACTCTTAAATAATGTAGCAATAGCACATACAATAAATGGTGTTAATAGTAATCTTGCTATAAACTCCCCATAATAAAAGAAAATAATTAAAAATATAGTAACTGGTATTGCTACAAAAAGTTGATATATTGCTCCAAAGTTATTTTTCATAATACTATCCTACCTTTTTAGAATTTATAATGACATAATTTTAAATATACCTGATTTGTTAACACACAATCATTTAATGCTCTATGTTCTCTTCTTTGTTTTAACCCGAAGTAGTCAATTAAATCATCTAATCTATGATGTCCTAACTCTTTTAATACTTTTCTCGATATTCTCAACGTATCAATATAATCATTTGTTAAATAATCTCCTAGTTGTTCTCTCATACTGTCATATAGAAAATTGATATCAAAGTTAACATTATGTCCTACAATAATATCATCTCCTAAAAATTCTTTAAAGTCAAGTAATGCGCATGTTAAATCTTTACCCTCTTCTTCTACCATTTTAGTAGTAATACCAGTTAAGTTCGTTGTAAACGAGCCAATTTCATGATTCACTTTAATAATTTCAGAAAAAGTCTCTACTTCTTTTCTATTTCGTACTTTAATAGCACTAATTTCCAAAATTTCACCAAAAACTGTATCTAGTGAAGTAGTTTCAATATCTACTACAGTATAATTTTCTACTTTTTCTAGTAAACTCTTACCCTTAAATGCTCTTTTTTCTTTATTTACATACATAATCTAATATCCACCTAATTTCTTATTAATTCTTCACTTAATATCTTAGGTAATCTTCTTGGACTCCGAATTGCCTTTACACCATATTCTTTCAACTTTTCTAACGACCATTCCTCTTTATCATATTTTTTTATTAATTTTAATTTCATATCATAAGATATGGAATGATTCTTAGTTTTAAAATCGTCTGGAATATTAATCTCTACTACTTGACATTGAAAAAGTATTGCTGAATAAGGTTTTGCCATATAAATATAGACCATATCTCCTATTTGAATACTACTTGGTTGTTTCCAATACGTTGTATCTGTTTTTTCGAAAGCACCAATAATATCATAATAATAGGGATTTGCTGGAATAATCCAATCTCCAGTTACATCGGATAAATCATAACTAATAGAAATTAGCATCATGACTTCATCATCAGTTAAAGTATCATCTAAAATAATAGATACCCAGTTCTTCTTACTTGAATGATACGCTGGATAAATACCTTCTCGTTGTATACACTCTTCTACTTTATCATCTAGTTTTACATTTAACACTTCAACTAGTCCAACTTCTTCTTTTATAATCTTACTCTTATCCAACTTCATAATAATAGCAAACCATTTATCGCTTTTTTCATTTCGAAAAACTCCATAGTCTGGAAACTTCTCCCATAAAAATTCTGGATGTACATGATATTTTTCTTTTATCTTCATAGAAATACGATTAGACTGATCAAACATAAAATCTTCTTCTATAAAACAGTGAGCAGCAATATCTCGTAAAATATTTTGATACTCTTCTTTTACAGTATTAGCAAAATCTCCTACCACATCATCTATACGAAAGTTTGTGTATTCTTCCTCCATATCTAAATCATATACTTTTCCAGTAACTACACTTGCATCATCCACTTTTATCTCTGCTTTAAAATTATGATTCATAAACTCTTTAGAATAAATATAATAAGGTCCATTCTTTTTAAATCCATAAGAAATTAGAGCCTCTTTCTTTATCCTTCTTTTTCTAAATATTTCTTCTTCAATACTCATACTCGACCCTCTATTTCTTTGATTATATCACAAAAATCTATATTTTCTTTTCTCCAAATATTTCTGGATCTCCTCCAACAAATCCTAACTTTCCATCATGACAAACTACCATTTGTGTATCCGTAATCGCATATATTGGAAAGGGATTCTCTTTTAATACTCGTTCAAAAAAGCTCTTCGTCCACTTCTTATGATCTTCTCTCATATAGTGAGGTATAATATTAAAGTTTACAAGATTTAGCTCTTCATGCGTTTTGGCTAAATCCCAATCTTTTGGATATCTCTCTTTCCAAAAATCTGCACTCGTTATTTTCCTTCCTAAAACAATAGAGCCTGCTGATGTTCCCATGATTACTTTTTCATTTGCCATTTGTTTTAAAATATCTATCGTATCTGTTTCTCTAAACAACTTCTCTAATATATGTTGACGACCTCCAACAATATAAATTAAATCTGCTCTTTGAAAATGTTTTTTTATTTCTTCTTTATCATAAACCCTAAAATTTACAAAATCAATCGTTCCACCGATATATTTTTCTATGTTTGCTAACTCTCTAATTAACCATCTTTTATCACGTGTTTCATCTAATCCTACATAAGCTTCATTGATAATCGCAACATTTATTTTTTCTAATGGTTTTCCTACTAATTCTTCTACCTTTTTAGCAATTTCATCTGTTGTAAAACCTTGTGATGCTAAAGCTAGTCTCATTATTTTTCCTCCCTAATTTTTATATTATTCATTTTTTCATTATATCAACCATATTTATTATACAGTTTAATTTAAACCTTTACATATTTTCTATTTTTTCTTTATCATTGATATATTTATAATTTAATCTATTCTCATTAGTAATTACTGATACTTCTAATTTCTTTTCTAAATCCTCTCTAGCAACTTTTGCGGTATTTCCACCCGTTCTTGCTATTTTTTTTATTTTGTTCTAGGCCATAAGGATTATGTTTTAGCAAGTTTTCTCGTTGCTATTTCTCCTAAATCTGCTAAGGCAACTTCAATATCAGACATATTATCTCTTAAAGATTCCTTCCTAAGTCCTTTATACTGTTTATATTCTTTAGCACTCATTCCTGGCCATTCTTTATATATTTCATTAGTCAGAATTGCATATTCTTTTCCTTCTTTTACATTTCTGGCTTGCCAAACATCAGTCAACGCTTTTCTATCTTGGATGCGTTTTATTCTTTTAGCAATCCAACCCTTATCATAACCTTTTGCTCTGTATAAATCTATTGACCTTTGAGCAGCAATTGATGGATCGAATATTTCATCTACTCTTTCACTACTTAAATGTGCTAACCATTGCTTTATAGGTTCAGCATTTTTACTAGGAATAGACTTAATAATCTAAACATTCCTTCAATATCAACAACATCAGTCATGCGATATTTCCCATCTTTAGCTTTAAGCTTCAAAGCGTTACAATTTGTAACGGTTTCATTTCCTTCATCTTTAAGTCTCTTTTTAAGTACTCGCCAATATGTTTGTGGATTATCACTTTCTGAGATAACTCTAACAATATCTACAACACTGATAAAGTATTTCTCCTGTTCTTTATCCCAGACTGTTCTTATAGTTTCATTATTAAATATCTTATTTACTAAATGCATTTTATCTTGATTCATTTTTTCTCCTTTACTATATTAATTATATTTTTTACTGCATCTTTTTAATAATTCAAACATAATCTTATAACTGACATTATAATCTTTAGAATAACTACTTCCACATTTTAGATATGTCTAACTTCTAACACTCAAGCCTTCGAAAACAATTAGTTCTATACATAATATTTCCTCATGATGAGAACACCATATAATACGTTTGTTCGTATGTCAACTGTTTTTTATCAAGTTTTCAAATTTGTTTTTTTTGAAAGCAAATCCCTTATAAATTTAAAAAAGGGCAACTTTCAATTCGTTGTCCTTAATACTCTTTCTTTTTAAAAATTTTATAGGATATCTTATAAGAAATATAATATAAACCTGCGGATACTAATATCAAAACCGGAATACCAAAGCGATTCATAAAATGATTTATCTCTTCCATATTAATAGAAAAACCAATTTTGGTAATTAGAAATCCTACTCCTGCAATCATTAATACTAATAAAAATATCAATAGAAACATTTGAATTCTACCTTTTTCTGCTCCAAAACGATAAACACTAGGTATTTGAATTGCTTGAATAAGCGCAACACCAAATATTCCACTAATGACTGTTACAAGTAATCCCTGATAGTCTAATCTAATTAAATCATCTGGTCTTATAACATTCATAACATTTACAATAATAATCGTTAATATAATTCCTATAATACCACCTAGGATATTACCAACTATCGCTAGAACATATTTACTCATAACAATTTCTTTTCTAGTTAAAGGAAGTGCTACAATATATTTTTCCGCATGTGATGCCTCATCATAATTAAATGTTGAAAGAACAATCATACCAATCATAACTGTAATAAAGGTAGGTGCAAAATTTACAGCATCTGTTCCAATCATTCCCATACTACAAAAAATGAGAATAAGAAATAACGTCGTTTTATAGCTAGATAAATTAAGTAAATCCTTAATAATTAATCCTTTCACTTTCCTTCTCCTTTCACATAAAATAACATAATATCTTCAATACTAGGTTTATCAATTACTGTAAATCTATATTTTTTCTTAACCATATCTTTATCTGATACTAATACTTGATAAGAATACTTATCCTTTCGATAACTGATATAGTCTTTCTTTTCTAGATGTTGAAATTCTTTTTCATCACACTTTACAATTCCATAATTTTCTAATAAATCTGTAGCTGGTAAGAAAAAGACAATTTTTCCTTGATGAATAAAAATAATATAGTCAGCAATCTGTTCTAAATCGGTAGTAATATGTGAAGATAGTAAAACAGAACGACTCTCCTCTTCTAAAATATACTTTCTAAAAATATCTAATATTTCATTTCTAATAATAGGATCTAATCCACTCGTTGCTTCATCTAATATTAATGCCTTAGGATGATGAGAAAGTGCTGTCGCAATTTTTAATTTCATTTTCATTCCACTAGAGAATTCTTTCACAATCTTATCTTCTGGCAATTGAAATTCTTTTAAATAAGCAAAATATTTATCTTCATCCCAGTTTTTATAAAACTGTTTCATAACTTTATTCATCTGTTTTGCTGTTAAATATTCCGAAAGAAAACTATCATCTAACACCACTCCTAACTCTTCTTTAATCTCTTTTTCACTATTCTTACTATCTTTTCCAAAAACTTTAATCTCACCATCAAACTTTATCATATTAAGAATAGCTTTCAATGTTGTTGTCTTGCCGGCACCATTTTCACCAATCAGTCCAACAACAGCACCTTCTGGAATCGTAAAACTAACATTATCTAACCGAAACCCGGGATAAGTTTTAGATACATTTCTAACCTCTATCGTATTTTTCATAAATCCTCCTCAAAAATAATTTTAAACAACTCCACAACTTCTTCTTTTGTGATATTAGAAATCTTCGAAATATCATATATTTTTTCTATATATTCTTGTATTTCTTTTAGTTTTTCTTCATGAATTAACTCCAAGTTTTTAGGAGCAACAAAACTTCCCTTTCCAGGAATCGTTTTAATAAATCCTTCCTGTTCTAATTCATCATAAGCTCTTTTCACCGTCAAGAAACTAATTTTTAAATCATTAGCTAATACTCTAACAGAAGGTAGAGCTTCTTCTTCCATTAATTCATCATTACAAATAGCTTCTTTAATAGCATTCTTTATCTGCTTAAAAATCGGTATATCACTACTATTACTAATAATTATATTCAAACGTATCACCAACCTGTTATATACACTATATAACAGTTATAACAGATTGTCAATACAAAAGAAAAGATTATCCTAAAATAATCTTTTCAACACATAAATTAAATATATTTACTAGCTTCTCTAATACTTAGTTTATCTAATTTATCCTTATATTTATCAATAAACTCTTTTACCCAGGTTGGATTAGTTTTCGAATATTCTCTTAAGCTCCAACCAATGGCTTTATTAATGAAAAACTCTCTACTTCCTAAATTATTTACTATAATTTTTTCTAGTAACTCTTTATTCGTCTTTTCTTTTCTATTTAATTGATGATCAATAGCTATTCTTCTTAACCAGAAATCTTCCTCTTTTGACCATACTAACATCAGCTCATCTACTCTACTATCTCTTAGACCAATCTCCCCAATAACAGCATCAAAACAATCTATCCCCGTCATTCTTTTCTAATAATATACTGTTTTATTTTAGGGATATCTTCATAGGTTAAATAATCTTTCATTGCAAGCAAATAATCACATACAAAATATTGAAACTCCCTATGAGAATCCTGATAACATTGATCTAAAAATTTCCAATCAATCTTTTCTAACTTTTTCTCCTCTTTTAAAAAATCTTTATATACTGCTTTTCTCTTAGGAGTAGCAATGCCATAAAAAGGAAATAAATTCCTCATATATTTTGCCATACTAATAGCATTTTCTCTATCTTCTATTTCTTCAAATTTTCTTCTAATTTCTAAATACTTATCCATAATTGTCCTACTTTCATCTATCTAGTTGGAGTATACTCTTATTACATTTTCAGTTTATCTCTTTTTCTGGCTTAACACGTTCCGTTATCATTTTAATTAAACTTCCAATTCCTACACCTAAATAAGAATCTATCAAATACCATACGGTATATACCAAAGCAGTATAATTATAATGAATATAGACTGTTGGAATAAATAATACTGCTACAACAAAAGGATAAATAATTCTTACTTTTCCTTTTGAAACAGCTCCAAATATGACAGATAGCATCAAAGTAGAAAACAAAAGAACAATAATCAGTCCCAGACCATCTGTTGGACCAGCAGTAAAAGGAAATAAATAAAATAACATTATCTGAATCATTAATATAATCATTTCTTTTAAATATTTTTTCATAATTTCTCCTACCTAACGTAAATACTATATCTTTATTTTTTCTTATCGTATGTCGCAATACAAATAAACAATAAAACTACACCAATAATCTCCATTCCTACAGAAAGTCCTAACAACAAACCTGATGTAAACTCTGAAAAATTAGTAGCACCTTCTGTAAAATACATTCTAGATAGCGATAACACTTCTGCTAAAATAATTAATATAGTAGCAGATATTAACTTCTTTGACATAAAACACCTACTTCAACTTTTTTTGATTTCTTATAATAAATAAAATAATACTTCTTGAAAATCCTAATGTTAATACATTTAATATAGTCAATAGATCCACAAACTTTCCAGTTACTTTTTTCATAATGTGATGAGATAAAACTACATTAAAAATAAAACTTAAAACTAATAAAATAATAATTAAGAAAAATATCATCGTATTAACACCATCTGGTAAACTGGTTGCATAATAAGAAATGATAATCAGTAAAAAAGCCAGTACATCTATCCCGCATAATAACTTTCCCAAACCTTGTTTATCAGCAAATTTCCCTAATATACATTTATTATAAAATGGTATCCAAGAAGTAATTGGATATTTATAATGATTCGCTTTCGATACTGCATATAGAAAAATACTTTCAAAAATATAATTAATAAGCATATATGCAAAAACAACCAAAGCAACAACTACAAATACTATAAACATAGACATTAAAATACTTAATAATATAAATACACTAATTCCACCCATGGTCTTCCTCCTTACAAACATCAACCCATTCTTGATAACAAGATGCTTCTTCTAACTCTCTTATTGTTAATCGTACTGCACTATGACTATTGCCACAAGCAGGATAGATAACATCATACTTTTGTAGTGACCAATCTAAATGCACTTCTACTCCTTCCAAAACACCAAACGGACAAACACCTCCTACTTTGTGACCAATCATTTTTTCAACAGCATCTACAGGAATCATTTTCGCTTTTTGATGAAAAAAAGCTTTATATTTACTATTATCTATTTTTGCATCTCCTGCTGCAACAATTAAAATTGGCTTTCCCTCTACTAAAAATGATAATGTTTTTGCAATCTCACCTGGACTACATCCTAAGGCTTTCGCCGCGTCTTCTACCGTTGCGGAAGAAGTATCAAATTCCATAATTTTACCTTCTAATCCATATTTTTTCAAATGTTCTTTTGCTCTTTCTAATGACATAAACTACTCCTAACTATTTGCAAAAACTCTCTTCATAACGCAAATTTTTATTTCCTACATAAATATCTTTATTGCCTTCTGTTGTACGACATAAAACAAACGCTATATTTTCTTTTGTATCAACATAAGTAGCAGTTCCTCCATCCCTGAGAGTTTCTTTTTGTTCTAATTTTTCTTTTATATCTTTCCTAGTTAATTCTCCATTTTCTAGTGCTTCTTGTAGCGACATTTGATAATTATCTTCTGTCTCATAAACTACATCAACACAATCCAAATATAAATGATATCCTTCCATCTCTATTTTTTCTAACTCCGAACACCTATCTTGCTTGCTCACATAGAAAGTCTGAGTAATTACTTGCTCGATAGCTACCATATTCACAAACATCATAATGTCAACTAAAATAATAAATAGAAAAGTAATACTCCATAAAACAATTTTACCTATTTTAGGAATATGAAAATCTTGATAAAATAATCTTTTTAATTTGTCTATTAGTTTTATCTTATTAAGTAAAATAACAAATAATAACCCGCCTCCAATATTCAAAATAAAGTCATCAATATCAAATCTACCAGTAGAAGTTACTAACTGTAAAATTTCAATTACAAATACGGTAACTGTCAAAATAACAAATTGCTTCTTTAACTTACAATACTTCTTATCTTTCAACATTAATAAAAAAGAAAAGGGAACAAAAGCTATTAAGTTTCCTAAGATATTTGTAATTTTAATTCCGATATTAGCAATACCAGTAAGATAACTAATAATAGTTTTAAAAGGAATAATATTAATTGTTCTTGTATAATCTTCTAAAAACTCTTTATTAAAGAAACTGACTCCTGGTCTATTAATAAACATCGTTAATGATAATAATAAAACAAAATATAAAATGATGTATTTCGTAATGTTTTTCTGATAAAACTCCTGCTTATTAATAATAATACCTGTGCTAAAGACAAGTAACGCTAACAACAAAATTAAAACTAATGCTGCAAGATAAGAAAAACTATACGGATTTAAAAAAACAGAAACGATAAATAATATCATAGAAAGCAACAATATTATATAATGCGATATATTTATTTTTTTCATAAGAACTCCTTTCATTTTAAACAATAAATTTAAAAGATAAATTTCTATTTTTATAAATTATTTTATTTAAAATACGCTTTATACCAAACACCTATTTCACTATCTTCTACTTTTATTTTGTTATTTTTCTCTAACAAAATAGTACTGATATCTTTTATTCTAGCAACAGAATCTCCATCATAGACTACAATAATAATTTCTCTTCCATCTTTTAAAGATACATATAATTCATTTTTCTGATGAAGAGAATTAGTACAATGTTGATAAGACTCCTTCATTTTTATAGATACAATATCTTCATACCGAAAACTTACAACTTCTTTTTTATATAATACAATAATATAATAATCAGTCAAAACAAAATCATGGTGATAGCTAGAGCAAGCTTCATGGCAATACCAGTATAGTATTTTTCCTATTTTACCAATTAATCCTTGTTCAACTAAATAATCCTTAATTTTCTTCTTGTGATAAATAATTTTCATGTCACGAAAAATTAAAAGCATAATAAATACTATCATAAATATAGCAAAGACAAAAAATTGAATATTGTATTGAAATGCTACATATAAAATCACCAAAAATATAATAAAATAAACAATCCATCCAAATAACCGATACCATATTTCTATACTAATATAGTCATCAACAGATTTTTCTTTACTGCTTTTCATATTCTACCTCTTGCCTTCATTATACCCGATTTTTAAACAAAAGAAAACTAGATATTGTATCCAGTTCAATCTATGATTCTTTTTCTTCTATAATTTGTGCTTCTTTAATATTATCTTTTTTCTTTTTTATATTCTTTTTCACTTTCTTTTTTATTTTTTGAAAAAAATCAGTTCCCTTAATGATAAAAAAGAAAATTGCTATTAATCCAAGTACTAATAATATTGGTAAAGCGACAAAAAAGAAGAACCAAAATACTGCTATTGCAATAGCAAATCCTAAAATAATAAATAAAATATCTTTTACTTTCTCCATAACATCCCTCGAACATTATTATACAGAAAAATACTAAAAAAGAAAACCAGATATTACTATCTAGTTTGCTTCTTTGTAAACATACATGCATCTATCACATCACCAGTTTTTAAATACTGGTAAGTTGGAAATTCAAACAACACTGGTTTTAACTTTTGATAATCTATTTTTCCCTTTTCATTTAATACCTTATCAGCAACAAAAGTATGTACAGGTACTAAAATAAAGTTTTCAAATCCTGGCGTTTCATAAATATCCTCTACCCTACATTCGATAGAAACAGGAGCTTCTGTAATAATAGGTGTATGTAACTCTCCTATTTCATAATTAAAAGCTTCAGATTTATCTATCTTTTTTCCACTAACGCACCCTACATAATCAGCTTTTTCTAACGTCTCTTCATCTACTAAATTAATAGATAATGATTTATTTTCCTTAATTAATTCATTAGTATAATGCGTTTTAGATAAACTAACTATATAATGATCATGGCCTAATATTCCTAGATGACCTACTAATAAATAATTAGGTTTATCTTCTTTCATAGCACCTATTACTACAATTAAACTGGGATATAGAGCAAGAGAAGTGCCAATATCTTTTTTACTCATTAATATCCATCTCCTTCATCATATTAATAGCAGCAAATACAGAAGGAAAGCCAATATAGGGTAAGCATTGCATTAATGTCGCATATTGTACCTCTAGACTATTTCCTACTTTGATATTACCAAGAACATGTGCTTTTAATGGTCCTATTTGTCCTAGTGTTGTTAGTACACAAAGCACTAATAATTCTCTTGTTTTTACAGATAAACCTTTTCTAGTATAGAAGTCTCCAAATCCTAACTCTGTTAAAAATCTAGGAATAGCTTCTCCTATTTCTTTTGGTAATGCTTGATATTTATCTTTAATCTCTGTTCCATAAATTGGTGACTGAATCTTTGAACCCTTTTCAAAACGATTCTCTTCTGTTGTTGTTCTAGCCTCCTCTAAAGGCAAAGAAATATTACTTTCTACAAACACTTCATTCATGGTAGAAATAGCATTTAATGTCTTTGGAAAACCAATAAATGGTGCACAATTATAAATAGCTTCCCTAATTTCTAAAGGACTAACTCCCACATTAAGAGAAGCCTTAACATGTGCTTTTAACTGCGGTAATGTTTGCATCGTAGTTAATACAACTACCGTAATTAATTCTCTCATCTTATTATCTAAAGAACCAATCTGGCTAATTTCTCCAAAAATAAATTTCTGTAAAATATCCATAAACTCTGGATCTGTTTTATCAGGAGTTCTTTTATTTTGAAACAACTCCTCAAATTGTCTATCACAAATATCTGTTCTTGTCATTTTATCATTTCCTCTCCCTTTTAAACTATTTATTTCCTCTTTTTCTTTGCAACTATCTTCATTACAAAATAAGTTATCATAATAATACAAAACAAAATTGCTAAATATTCTAAATAAAACACTATTGGATTCTGACCATAATCAAAAAACTTAAACATCGTCACTAAAAACAAATCTTTCCATAGAGCATTTTTTAAAAAGGCATAAACACCATAAACTAACAACAAAAATATTAGTAAATAAATTGTATATTCAAAAGAAGTTGTCTTTACTTTATTTATCATTTTATCAAAACAAACCTTTAGATGTAGTCCTGAATGTATACCTATGAAAATTAATCCCCAGGCCGTAGAAGATAAGTGTAATCCTCTAGCAAACATAGTAGTTTTAATATTTAAAAATGAAAATACAGTAGAAGATATCATAATTGCACTTATCATAATACATAGCATATCTATAAGTAGTAAAAAATCAGTAATAGTAGATATTATTCTTTGTGTAGTATATTTTCCTTTTGGCAAGGCCTTATACCATTTAATATTAATAATATGATGAATGATAAATAAAATAAATGTAATTACTCCTAAAATCTCATGAACTGTATTTCCTGTAATATGATAACCCGTTAGTATTAGAAATAAAATAAACATTATAATATCTATTATCATTTGTAATTTCTTTTTCATATTAATATCCTATACTATTTAACCATTCTCTAACATCACTTTGTGAATTCTTTGCATCATCTCCGTAGATAGCAAGTCCTTCTGGTACAGTAGCATCTGGTTCTTCTTCTTGAATATTAGAAGGTGTTCCTGATAATCCGCTTCCTCCATGAGTAATAAATGGAGCAATCGTTTTTCCTGATAAATCATAATTATCTAAGAAAGTATAAATTGGCATTGGCATATCTCCCCACCAGTTTGGATAACCTAAAAAGATGGTATCATATTGATCAATATTTTCAATCGTTGTACTTAATTCTGGTCTAGCATTATCTTGTTGTTCTTCTTGAGCATAATCTACTAACTCATCATAATCTTCAGGATAAGTTTGAACTGTTTCTAAACGAATGATATCTCCCCCTACTTCATCATGAATGATATTAGCAACTGCTTCAGTATTGCCACTCATCGAAAAATATAATACTAAAATATTAGCATCATCACTTGTTACATTGGTATTATCATTGGTATCATCTTCAACTGCATTGTTATTATTTTGATTATTATTAGTGTTTGTATCACTACTTCCTGTAAACATATAAATAGATACTCCTGCTATTGCAATTATTACAACAGCAACAATTAACATAATTATTTTTTTATTCATTTTCATCTCTCCTATTTATTGGTCGTTTTTTATTTCCTTTAACATTTCCGCCAATTCCTTGGCATGTTTTAATGCTTTTTCTTTGATTTCTTTGCTTTTTTCTTGTCTTATTTGATAGGAAACACCATATGTTTTTACTGCACCATAATAGACCATTTGGCATTGTTTGCAAGTAGCTTTGATGGGATTTAAAAAATCCTCTATCGTGTATGCCATTCTACCCTCTTTTGTATAAGCTTCTTCTGGTGCTCCAGTAGTAAATGATATGATTAATTTCTTTCCTTTTAATTTGTCTCCTGTAGTACCATGAGAAAATCCATGTTGAAATACTTCTTCCATCCATTTTTCTAGTAAGGATGGCATGGAATACCAAAATATAGGATATTGTAAAACTATGATGTCTGCTTTCTTTAATTTTTCTTGTTCTTTTTCTACATCAATCTTATAATCAGGATATAATTCGCTTAACAAATCAAATTCAAGATCTGGCAATAGTTCTTTTAGTCTATATAAAATTTCTTTGTTAGCAACAGAATCATCTAAATTTGTATGTCCTGAAACTATTAATATATTGGCCACTAATTTTCCTACCCTTTCTTAAATTTTTCTACTTTCATACTCAACTTATATTTATTACGTAATTCTGCAATTTCTTGCATCATTTCTGATTTGTGATGAAAATCTAAAGCTTCCTCGTTTTTCCAACGGTCTAGAAGCATTACCGTTTCGGGATCTTCCATAGGAAAGAAATATTCATATCGTTCGTTTCCTTCCTCATTTCTTATTTTATCTACAAGACCAGAAGATATCATTTCTTCAGCAAACTTTTTAGCATTACCATTTTTTCCTTTATAATAAATATTTATTGTTAAACTCATATTATAACTTCCTTTCTTTTATGTTATGTTAGCATTAGGATATGTTTTTCGTAAGTCTTCCGTAGCTGGTCCTAGTGGCAATCCTCCAGAGGTACAAAATGTAATGATTTTTTTATTCGTTAAATCAATTTGATCTAAAAAAGTTTTTACTACATTTGGTGCGATTCCCTCCATATTGAAAATCCAACGAAAATCGTATCATAAGTATCAATATTGATATTTATATCTTCCATTTCTGGTCTATAATTTTTATCTCTACTTTCCTTTGTTGATCTGCTATTTTCATTCATCCAATCTAAATCTTCGTTTGTATACCTTTCTTTTGGAATGATTTCAAATAAATCTCCTCCAACTTCCCGAGCTAATTGTTCCGCTTTTCTTTTGGTTACTCCACTAGCAGAAAAATAACTAATTAATATTTTTCCCGCAATTATTCTCCTAACTTTTCATATTCCTCATCCGTAACTTTTTCTAACCATTCATTAGAAGTATTCTCTCCTGGTACTTCGATTGAAATATGTGAAAACCATGAATCTTTTTTCGCACCATGCCAATGTTTTACATTTGCTGGTATGACAATTACTTTTCCTGGTTCTAGACTAACAGCATCTTTTCCTTCTTCTTGATACCAGCCATATCCTGCTGTACAAATTAAAATTTGTCCTCCACCTTTATTCGCATGATGAATATGCCAATTGTTTCTACAAGATGGTTCAAATGTTACATTTGCTAAAAAAAGAGGACTATTTTGATCTACTAAGGGATTTAAATAACTATTTCCTATAAAATACTTAGCAAAAGCATCGTTTGGATTTCCTTTTCCAAATACATTAACTTTCTCAAATTCTTTTTCGTTCATCATTCATCTCTCCTTTTATAAAATAATATTTATGAAAAGTCCTAATATTAAGGAACTTATCATCGTAAATAATAAATATATAATAAAGTTTTTAGTTCCCAGTACTATTTTTAATGCCCCCAGATTGGTAATTTTTGTTGCTGGTCCTGTAATCATAAATGATGTTGCAGCACCTAGACTCATACCTCGATTTAACCAGTCTTGAAGTAATGGTATCGTTCCTCCACCACAAACATATAAAGGAACACCAATCGTTGCGGCTAACAAAATACCATAACCATTATTTTCTCCGAATAAGGTAACTATAGTCGTTACTAATAGGTGATACATCATCGCTTTCAGATACATTATAACCGCCATGATATTCAACCGTTTCCTCATTATCGTTTCCTAAAAATTGAAATACAATAACATTTGCTATTACAACTACCAGTACTACCACTAAGAAGATAATTATTTTCTTCTTCATAATTAAACTCTCTTTCCTAGATGATAAGCTTCTTCTTTATAATATTTTTCAGTAGATGCTCCTGGATAACCATATCCCTTCGCAAGTATCATACCTTGATTATCTAAGTTCAAATAATCTATTAAAATATCAATGTGTTTTTTAATTCCACTCATAACAACTTCATCATCATTCCAAGCAGTCGCAATAAATACAGATTTCAAATGCTTACTTTGTATCCTTCCATTTCTAGAATAAAATCTATCAATCGCACTCTTGATCTGAGCCGAAAAACCAAAATAATATATTGGAGTTGCAAATACAATCATATCTGCTTCTTCAATATAATCTAGGATGTTAGGCATATCATCTTTAAATATACAATCACCATTCATCCCGCAGTGATTGCAACCAATACAAGGATGTATATTCAAAAGAGCTGTATCAAATCATACTACTTGATGACCTTTCTCTGTTGCTCCTTTCGTAAATTCTTCTACTAACGTATTAGATGTTCCATGTAGATTATGACTTCCAGTTAGAACTACAATATTCATATTTTTTATTCACTCCTTATCTTTTCTATAGTGATTTTTCCAGAAAGATTTTCAATTTGATTACTTCCTTCGATTGCTCTACCTAGTTCATAAAGACCATTAGCAGAAGAAAAAGTATCATAAAACATAACAACGTCTGCCCAGGGAGCATAATAAGCAAGAACTCCTCTATCTCCCTTAGTTGCAAGTTCTGTATCATCTGTATTTAAATCACTACTAGGATAAAAAATCTTTTCATTAGAACTAAAATTTTCTACTTCTGTCGTTAGTGGAAGTTGACGATATAAATTGCTTGCTGCTGTACTATCATTTAGTTCATAGATAATCGTATTATTACCATCACTTACACTGATTCGCATCAATCCTGCCTCACTTTCTCTATCCTTATTTTCTCCACTTACCGTGATATTTTCTCCTGAATTATTTGTTTCTCTAGAGGTATTTTGCATGCATATCATTATTCCTATGGCCACTATAACTACGATTATGACTGGTATGACTATTTTTTTCATAAATTCTCCCTATCCTAATAATTTTTTTATTCCAGTATAGGCAATTTCATAAATAGAATGATATTTATAGTTTATCCCTGCTTTCTCCATAGCTTCTTTTTGCTTTTTAGTCACTATTGCATAAGGATATATACCAAACATAAATGGAAAAAACGAATAAATAAATTTCATAACTTCTTCATCATTCATATCCTTAAAAAATTTATTCACACAAAGTTTTACAGAATGAACCGCATTACCATATGCTTCTTTAAATTCTATTAATCTTTCCATTCTACTGTTTTCTTCTAAATCATACATATTCATCGATAGTAGTTTTAATAGTCTTTCTCTTTCTTCAATGGTATGTGCTAATAGACTAGCAAACTTATCTTTTGTAAGAGTATCATTATCATCTCTAATCTTATCTATCGCCTCACTCCACTCTTCATATTCTCTTTGAAATAATGCTAAGAATATTTCTTCCTTAGTTTCAAAGTAGTTATATATGGAGGGCCTAGAAAAAGATGTTTGCTCACTTATCAATTTTATTGTAATATCTTTAAAATTATATTTGTCATATAATTCTTTACATGCATGAACTATTTCCTCTTTTCTTAAATCACTGTGTGACATAGTATCTCCTTTCTCTGACATCACGTCAGTTTCTAATATCATTATATGTGTTTTCTGACACAATGTCAATTATTTTTTAAAATTTTAAATCGACATTTTAAAAAGCAAATTTCTTATAAACAAAAAAGTACTCAATTTACCGTCGCAAATTGAATACTACCTAACTAAACGAAATCAAATATTTCCATTTTAATGCATGTCTTTTCTCCTATATTTATAACATCATAATCATAAACCTTTACTTTCTTCAAGATTTTCAACTTCATTATACTAATTCCGTATTTAAGTAATAGTAATAATGTAGAAGTTCTTTTTTGTATTCTACTACTTTTCCTTCTGGTAATACTAACATTCTAGTTACACCTATTTGTTCTACAAAAGCTGGATTATGACTAACCATAATTAAAGTACCTGTATAATTTTTAAAATTTTCTCCAACGATTGCTTGTGTTTCCGGGTCAAAGTGATTTGTTGGCTCATCTAATATAATAATATTAGTTCTTTGAATTAATATCTTACATAAGGCAACTCTAGCTTTTTCTCCTGGAGATAGAACACTCACTTTTTTAAATACATCATCGTTTGAAAATAAAAAATTTCCTAGGAAAGTTCGTAGTTCTTGGTCATTATAGTTAGGATTATCAATATTTTCTAAAATTGTTTTATTCTCATCTAATATTTCTAACTCCTGGGCATAGTAAGCAATACTCGCATGATACCCGTACTCAATTTCTCCTTGAATAGGTTTTAACTGCTTCATAATCAATTTTAATAAGGTCGACTTTCCTACACCATTTTCTCCAACGATTAAGAATTTTTCTCCTCTTGCCATTTGAAAAGAAAGATTGCGATATAAATCTTTTTTATTTGGATAATGGAACGTTAGATGATTGACTTCTAATGGTATCTTACCACTTTTTTCTAATGGCTCTACCTTCATCGTAACTGTTTTATATTTCTCTTCTCTGCTTTCCAATTCCTCTAACTTTTTCTCTAACATTTTTTTACGAGACTGACCCATTTTCTTTAATTTGTGATTGGTAGCAGATGCCTGTTCTGCTCTTTTTACCACTTCTTCTAAATGTTTAATTTCTCGTTCTTGTTCTCGAATTCTTAATTCCTTCTGCAACATCTCATCCGCATATAATCTTTTGAACTCTGTATAATTTCCTTTATATACTTTTATCTTATGAGTAACTTTATTAATAAACATAGTTTTCGTAATCACTTCATTTAAAAAATCAATATCATGACTAATTACTAAGACCATGCCATGATAATTTTTTAAATAATTCGTAACAAAATCTTTCGTCTTCATATCTAAATGATTTGTAGGCTCATCTAAAAGTAAAATATCAGAATTAGAAAAAAGAAGTCGGGCGAAAGCTATTTTTGATTTTTGTCCTCCAGATAAATCTCCTACCTTCATCTCTAATAATTCACTATCTATTTTCATATTCTCAATCAAAGATAACAATTCATCTTCTGCAGTATACTGATGCAGACAATCTAATTCATTTTGTATTTGTTGCGCTCGTCTTAATAATCGTTTCTGCTCTTTTTCTTCTGCATTAGGAAGACTTTCATAAATACTATTTAACTCTTTTTCTAATTTTTCGATTGGTCTAGCATGATAAAGATAATCTAGAACATTCATTTCCTTATCTTGGAAACTAATCTCCTGTGGAAGATAGCCAATCTTTTTATTATGAATAGTAACCTTTCCACCATCCAATCTCTCTTCCTTTAAAATAATCTTAAATAACGTAGTCTTTCCAGCACCATTTACTCCAACAACGCCTACTTTATCTTTTTCTTCAATACTAAACTCGGCGTCATCATAAATTACTTCACTACCAAAAGCTAGGTACATATTTTGTCCTTTCATGACATCACCTACTTTCTTTCCTACTTCATTTTATCTTTATAAAATTCATTTTCCTTTAACATTTCTTTGATACTTTTAAATTGTGTTTCTGCTAATTGTTCACATAATTTTAATACTTCATCATCTTGATAGTTTTTTACAACTACTTTTTTTATCCCTTCTTTTAAAGAAAATAAAAAGACAACTTCACTTTCTTTTAAATATTCATTCCAATAGCCTTCTTTTAAGTGTTTTGAAATAAATTCTTCCCAGATTTTTTCTTTTTCTTTAGGAAATGTTACTTTATAATTTTCTTGATCTTGTTCTATGATAAAATTTTCTTGTTCTAATTCTTTTATAGAATTATCTACTCCCAGAACATAACTATAATACATTTTATTTTTCTCCTACATGTTTTCTTTTTTCTTTTCTTTCTACCTGTTCTAGTGGAAATACTTCATTTGGCAAATTATTTTTAAACGTCACACTTTCTTCTGGAGTTCCATATAGTTTTATTAATGATTTCATATCTTCTTTTACATCTTTGTTTTCTGTACAGATATAAAGAAGATTCTGTAATAAAAAATAACAATAAGTAAGTAAACTTCCTAGACTTGCGACGGAAGAATGATTCGTATCTTCTAAGGGAAGATAAACTTCTTTTACTCCATCTAAGACATTTTTATTCTTTAGATGCATAAAAGTTAATTCTCCGCAATTACTTAGTATTAATTTATCTCCCGCTCTTTCATATTCAAATTCTTCTGGTAGAATACTTAAATCTTTCGCTGTAGAAGAAGCAATACGAAAATGATTTTTTCTAGCTTCATCTATCGTATTTGGATGATCAAAATGCATACAATATACTCTATCCCGTAACTCTTCTGGCACTATTTGTTTTAATACATTAAAATCTAAATGAACTTCTGGTACAGAAAGTGTTACATCTACATAAATTTCAGAAAATCCAGTATTTACTAATTCTTCAATATATTTAGTATCAATAGAGTCGCTGGTATACAATACTTTTCCTTTTTGTGTTTCAAACATTAAAGAATAACACTTTCCTTCTAACTCTGGAGAATGTTTTGTTTTTAAAAATTTTATGCTTTGAAATGTTTTAAATTTACCTTCGATATCACTACTTGTTAAAAATCTACATTTATCTTCTGAAATAGAAAAAATATCTAGTAAGGTACCTATATCTTCTTTTAAAGCATCTTCATCTTTCATTGGCACTACAATGTTTAACTTTTTATTTAATGTCGTATCACAGTAATCTACTAATTGACCTAATCCTGCGATATGGTCAGAATGAGTATGGGTAAATACTACATAAATATTTTTAATATCAGAAAAAGATTCCTGTTCTTTTAATTGTTCGAATGCAGTTTCACCAAAGTCAATTAAAAACAACTGATCTTCTTCAATAAAATAAGCACAATTATTATATAAACCAGTCTGAAAGGCAGAACCTATTCCTAAAAATTTTAAATTCATCCTATCCCTCTTTTCTATTTCTCCATATTATACCAGACCATTCTTTCTTTAACAATTATTAACATATTTTCTAATAACCTTAATACAAACCATACTTTAAGAAGACGATTTAAGACCATCTCATAAATATCACAAAACCATTTTTCAAACTTTTAAGGATAGAATACCTAACCGATACGTCGCTCAATATACCAAAACCCTTATCAAATAAATAGGACTTTCCATCTTTGAATTTTCTACTTTATCCTTAAATGTCATATTGACCCTTCTTAGCTTTCTCATATTCTAATATCTTTACTGTCCTTTGATCCAATTCATTATGAAAATACTTTCTTAACACTTCCATAAAGACTCTCTCAGTCTTATCAACCATATGAAATAAAGTCATAGACGATTTTAACTTCAAAGTATCAATACTTCCAAAAACATCTTCAATATTAGAAACTCCTAACTCTAATAGTGCCTGTGATATTTCTAACAATCTACTTTTTAAAAGCGAATTTTCTAAATAAAGAACAGCTTCTTCAAAATTTTGAATTGCATAATAATTAGATACTTTAGATTGTCCTAAGCCTCTGATTTGCGGAAAAATAAACCACATCCAATGACTTCTCTTTTTTCCCGTTTTAATTTCTTCTAGCGCATTAATATAAGTATCTTCTTGTGCTTTTAGAAAACGATTTAAATCACTCATTGCTATTTTCGCTTTCTAGTACATATTCTATCATAGGTTTTAATTGCTTTTTATTGACAAAATTCCCTCCTACCATAAAAAGCTGAATCATTGCTTTATCCCTAGGATTTTCCATAGCGATAGCCCGTCCTACAATTTTTAATAATTTCTGATAAAACTTATTTAATTTTTCATAATTAATGCCACCACGTAAATAAAACAATTCTTGTCCAATATGATTATACTCTTTTAATTGCTCTATATATTCTGTACTTTTAGGATAGGCACCTACTGCACCTACACAACGGATTTGGTACTTTCTATTCATCTTTTTATATCCGACTAAAGAAGTGGCTCTCACCCAGGATAAATAGATAACCTCTTCCTGTTTTTTTACTTTTTCTAGAGCTTCACTAACAGAATAACTCGGTATTTTTAACTCTTTACTAAGACCTTCAGCATATTCCTTAGTATGACCTGTTTTACTTTGATAAATAATTGCCTTTATCATATAATAATATCCTTTCTAATTATTTTTTTTAGAATAACTATCCCTGTATTCTAATAACTTTCTTTTTGCCCTTGGTAAATTGTAAGATGCTGCTAACTGTAAATAGTACTCAGATTTTTCTAAATCTTGGTTTGTTCCTGTTCCTGTATAATAAAAATTTGCTCCTAAATCATAGATTGCTGCAATATGTCCTTTACAAGCAGCATCACTAATTAACTCAAAAGATTGTCTCTTATCTTCTTTAATATCACCAAAACCAAAATAATAGTAAGCTCCTAAACAAAAAATAGAAAATGCTTGTCTATCGGGATACTCTTTTTCTTTTTCTATCAAATCAAGTAATAAAGGATAAGCCTCAACAAATAATTTATAAGCTTTCTCTTCATCATGTTCTACTCCATCACCAAAGTAGTAGCAAGTACCAAGTCCATAGATAGCTCTAGCATCCCTTCTTTTTGCACCTTCACTATACCAGTAAACCGCCTTTTCTAAATCTTGTTCTACACCATTTTCACTACTATCATAGCTTCTTCCTAAAAGATAGCAAGCAAGACCATCGGTTGCTGCTTTTTCTTCTAACTCTTCTATATTAAAAACTAATGGTACTATCTGATTCATTTTCTATTTCCTACTTTCTATTTTTTATAAAGAAAACAGCCCTGCTCATGAGAATTTATCACTCCTACTGCTTGTAGATAAGAATAAATAATTGTTGTACCAACAAACTTCATCCCTCTTTTTTCTAAATCTTTCGATATTGTATCTGATAACTCTGATTTTGTCTTACCATATTCATAAATGATCTGATTATTAGTAAAATTCCATAAATAATTAGAAAAACTTTGATATTCCTTTTGGATATCCATATAAACCTTAGCATTCTTAATTACTGCAGTAATTTTTCTTCTATTTCTAATAATTCCTGTATTTTGCAAAAGTTCTTCAACCTTTTTATCGTCGTACTTACTAATTTTCTCATAATCAAAATTATCAAAAGATACTCGAAAAGCTTCTCTTTTATTTAAAACACATTCCCAGGAAAGTCCTGCTTGAAAAGACTCTAATAATAACATCTCAAATAATTTATTATCATCGTATACAGGAACAGCCCATTCTTCATCATGATATTTTATATATAATGGATTTTTATGATTTACCCAGCTACATCTTTCCATTTTATTCACCTGCAAATTTATCCATAACACTTTCTATCTCTTGTAGTTCAAAACGATATTTCTGTTTTACCTTAGGATATTTATCATGATCAACTTCTTCTAAAAAATCGTTTAATGGTCTAACCCAGCAACTTCCATCTTCATATAATTTTCGATAAACTACCATATCTTCTAAAGTTTCACTATTCTTTACAATCTCTTCTACTAAATAATAATTTCCTTTAAAATGTCTATAGATTCCGTGTATTTTAATATCTCTCATATTCTACCTCTTTTCTTCTAATCTTAGTATATCAAAAAAACAGGAACGTGTCTTTACTTTTCCTGTTTTGCTTCGTATTTATCTAAGAACTCTTTTCTATATTCTAAGATTGTATCATTTTTAATAGCTTCTCTTAATTCTTCTGTTAATCTAATTAAAAATCTAATATTATGAATGGATAATAATCTTCCACCTAACGTCTCTCCTGTTGTAATCAAGTGTCTAATATAAGCTCTAGAATAATTTCTACATGTATAGCAATCACAATCTTTTTCTATTGGCTCTAAGTCCTCTTTATATTTAGCATTATTTAAATTAATTTTACCGCATCTTGTAAAAGCTTGTCCATGTCTTGCAATTCTTGTTGGTAAGACACAGTCAAAAATATCGACACCACGAACAACACCTTCAATAATATCAACTGGCTCTCCTACTCCCATGAGATATCTTACTTTATCTTCTGGCAAATATGGCACAGAGTAATCAATCGCTTTATACATATCTTCTTTACTTTCGCCATCATTTGCAACACCACCAATACTGTAGCCATCAAAATCAAGCTTCACAGTCTCTATGGCAGAATACTTTCTTAAATCTTCATGAGCTCCACCCTGTACAATTCCAAATAATGCTTGATTAGGATTATTATGTACAGCTTTTCCCCTTTTAGCCCAGCGAATTGTTCTCTCAATACTATTCTTTAGATATTCATAACTTGCACTAGCTGGTGGACACTCATCAAAACTCATTGCAATATCACTATCTAATTTATTTTGAATCTCAATAGATTTTTCAGGTGTTAAAAATAAGTTTTGTCCATCAATATGACTTTTAAAATGAACACCTTCTTCAGTAATATCTTTCTTTTTGTTTTTAGCAAGAGAAAAAACTTGAAAACCACCACTATCTGTTAAAATAGGCTGATCCCAGCTCATAAACTGATGAAGACCTCCACAATTTTTAATAACATCAGGTCCTGGTCTTAACCATAAATGATAGGTATTAGATAATATAATTCCAGCATGTTCTGCTTTTAATTCTTCTTTAGATAAAGATTTTACAGTAGCACGAGTTCCAACTGGCATAAACATAGGAGTCTCATAAGTACCATAATTTGTCTCAATCGTACCAAGTCTTGCCTTTGTATTCTTTTCTGTTTTTAATAAGTTATATTTTATTTTCATAACGTCACTTCCTTAAGACTTCTTAATTATATCGTAAACAAAAGAAAAAGACAAGTAATACCCTCTTATCTCGTCTAGCTATTTTAACTTTAACAATTTATTGCAACTTAATAATTAACTATGAAATATATCTTTTATTTATCTCTTTTCATCCTCAATCTCGTCTTGCCAATACCATCTCGCTCAAACGTTAATGAAACAATTTGTCCTTTTGCTTTTATATCTTCAGTTATATTAAACTCAAATTTTTCTCCAATTTCTTTATTTAATAAAGCAGCACCTAAGTGACTTTCTTGAGATACGTATATAAGGTCACCAAAAGAATCTGCAACACTTGATTCTATCCCTACTTTTTGTTCAATTAATTCTAAATGATAAAACTCAACATCATCAGAGTATTTTACCATAACATCAGCAACAGAACCAAGTTGTATCGTCCTAGTATTAGGATTTTCAATAATTTCACTGGTAGCAAGAATTCTGTTAATTTGTTCTATTCTATTATTACTACGAATGATACTATAAGCCATACCATAATCACTAGAACTTGGATTTGTCCCAAAACCTAAAGGTTTTTCATAACTTCTAGAATCTCGTAAATCATCTTTCATTAAAGAAAGTGTTTCTTTTTCTATTAGCAACAATTTTTGTTGATGTACCGTTATTTTCATTTTTTTACTCCCTTATAATTCTATTATTTTTTTATTTTCTCAACGTGTTTTTCTACTCCTAAAACAGTACCAGAAATAACTTCACCATTTGGTAATTGCCATGAAATACTATCATTTTCTTGCTTACCTAAAAGCGCTTTTCCTAAATAACTTTTTGTCGAAAAAAATAAATTAGGATCTTCTGTAGTGACCATTTCTTCTACTAGAAAACCATTAAAAACTTCGCTTTCATCTTCAGAATAATTAATTTCTACAGAAAAATGACTTCCATAGGTAATGATATCACTATTAGGCGATGATATATGATCACAAAGTCGTAACAAACTTTCCACCATCCTGATTCTATCACTACATTTTTGAATTGCTTCTCTTTCATCATAGGTATAACAAGAACTCTCACCATCCACTGAAACATGTGAATTTGTGTACTCTTTTTGTTCTCTTAATATGTTCCTTTTATCTAACAATTCACCCAGTTCTTTTTCTAACAATAGAACTTGCTCCGGTATTAACTTCATATACATTCCCCTCTCATTAAGTTGAATGTTATTATAACACGATTGTTTTTCTTTTTCAATATTTTTACCAGAGAAAAAAAGCATCACTCCAAAGTAACACTTTCTAATCCATAGTTTTCATTTTGATCTTTAACAAAAGTAAATTTTGTAACAGGCAAATTATCTTTTACTGACTGATACTCTTCCTCTGTAATTTCATAATAATCATCAAGACCTCCTAGTACTGGATTTTCTCCATTTCTACTATCGACAGCACTCTTATAATATCCCGTGACAGGTCCACAAGTTCCATAACAATAGTTACCATACAATATATTTACTCTAACTGTATAAACTTCATCTTTCTTCTGACCATCAAGATAATAAATTTCTACAGGATAGATACCCGCTCCTCCATGTCCATGAATATCTTGAAAAAAGTATTCTCTTTTAGCACTATCATACCGATATAACACACCATCTCCTAAAAAGCATTGAATATCTTCATGAATATAAGGATGATTATCTCCAAAATATTTTTCTAATACTTTTTCTAAATCACTTTCCATAAAATCTTGACCTGTAACACCTAATTGATCTAACGCAAATAGTAACGCTTGTTGATTATCTAAAGAACCTAAACCATCAATAGGATAACTATCAGCTAAAATAGTAGTATAATCCTTAATTTGAGCTAATAATAGTTCTTTCTCCTCCATAGTTAATTCTTTTTCCATATCATCATCTACAACTTCTGAAACATCATTATCTTCCATATGATTCGAATTCTCTACTTTTGGATGACATATAATATAAATAGATAATAAAATAAAAACCATGAATAAAATAAGAATAATAAAAATAACCATTTTATGTTTCTGCTTTTCCTCTCTCATACACTACTCCTTTTCTTTTATTATACGTAATAATAAAAAGATTTTTTAGAGAAAGAAAAAAAGAACTGCATCACTTAACAGTTCTTTGACACTATTTACCTTTCCCTTGTTGCAAGCTCATCTCGTAAATAGCAGTTTGTAATTCAATAAATCTAACTTGTGCTTCTTGCTGAAATAGCTTTAATTGTTTTCCCATCTCTTCTAATTCCCTCTTCTTTAAAAAATGGCGATATTTATTCTTAATTTCCTGTCGAAACTTTTCTATTCTATTTAACGCTTCTCTAAGACTTTCTCCTGTATCATCATCACTAGTTAATAAGTCCATTAAGATAGATATCAATCTTTGATATTCTTTAGATACTTTCTTTTCTACCAAAGGATGTACTAGCTTACTATTGATTACAATAATATTTTTAATATTTGTATTTTGTATGACAAATACCTTCTTACTACTTCCCATGGGAAAACCATAGAATTGTTCACTAAACTCTATCTTCTTCATTTTCTTTTTTTCTTTCGTGACTTGATACATGATACCACCTACTTTTCTAATAAATCAGGTCTTCTATCTCTAGTTCTCTCTATTCTCTGCTCTCTACGATATTCTTCTATTTTTTTATGATCTCCTGAAGTTAGTACCTCTGGTACTTCCATTCCTAGAAACACTCTAGGTTTCGTATATGTTGGATAATCCAGAAGATGATCATTAAAGGAATCATTTTGATGAGATTCTTCTTCAATCACACCAGGTAAGAGTCTTACAATAGAATCAGTAATAACCATACTAGCTAACTCTCCTCCAGTTAACACATAGTCTCCAATACTAATTTCTAAATCACAAATAGATCTAATCCTCTCATCAAATCCTTCATAATGACCACAAATAAATATCAAGTGTTTCTCTAAAGATAAATCATACGCCATCTGCTGTTTATAAGGAATTCCATCTGGAGTCAATAAAATTACTTTACTATCTTCTGTTTTAATACTTTCAACACAATCAAAAATTGGCTGGCAAGTAAGTACCATTCCACAGCCACCACCATAAGGCGTATCATCTACTTTATGATGAGGATCCGTAGAATACTCTCTAAAATTATGAAGACAAATCTCCACTTTATTCTGATCGATTGCCCGTTTTATAATCGACTGAGAAAAAACACCTTCAAACATCTCGGGAAAAAGTGTTAGTATATCTATTTTCATTATATCACCTACATCTCTAACATCTGATCAATCAAAATTTCTTTTTTCTTAGTATCAATTTTTACCAAAGGCGAGTTTAAAGGAACTAATATTTCCTTATCTAATTGTACTCTCATAATCTTATTTGTAGGACTTGCAAGAAATAATTCTTTTATTATTCCTTTTTTTCCAGAAGTTGTCAAGACTTGGAATGTCATCAACTCTTCATCTAACACTTCATCATCATCTAATAACAACTCATCTTTATCAATATAGACCTTCTTTTTTAATAAAAATAAAACTTCATTAATATCATGATAATCATCTAGCGTTACCATATCAAACATCTTATGTACTCGGTAAGACTTAATCTCATATGACTTATCATCAATCAATACTTTATTACCTATCCTAAAAGCTTTCTCTTTATATGGAAAAGAACTTTTAATTTTTAGTTCACCTTTAATCCCATGGGTAGATACAATTCTACCTAAATATATCTTTTCCATATTATTTATCCATCTCATATAGTAGAATACTTGCAGCAACCGCAACATTCAAACTTTCTACTTTCTCATTCATTTGTATATATAATCTCTTATCACATTTATCTAGTGTCGTAGAACGAAGACCATTTCCTTCATTACCAACAATTAAAGCAAACTTCTTTCGATCTTTTTCTCCTAAATCACACACATTCATTCCATAATCAACACTACTTCCATAAATAGGTATTTCTTTATCATGCAACAAATCTAACACTTTATCAATCTTTCTACTAATAACATTCAAATGAAATAACATTCCCTGAGTTGCTCTTACTACTTTAGAATTATAAATATCAACAGAATTTTCAGATAAAATAACCGTATCAATATCAAATGCTTTCGCACTTCTAATAATCGTTCCTACATTTCCTGGATCTTGTACTTCATCTAATATTAAAAACTTAGAACCAACCAAATCCCTATCAGGCAACTTCCGACATAAAGCCATAACACTAGCAGGAGTATCCACCTCAGATATCTTATAAATAATCTCTCTTGTTACATAAACATAAGGACAAGGTAGTGGCAAAGCTTGATTTTCTTCCATAATCAATTCTTCAATAATACCACTTTTAAAAGCTTCTAGTACTAGATGCATACCCTCTACAATAAACTCTCCATACTCATCACGATATTTTTTCTTTTTTAATTTTGTATATTTTTTTACTTTTTCATTATCTAAACTTGTAATTACCATTAAAACTCCTTCATTTCCTTTCTATATTTCTTATAATCTGGCATATTTTCTTCTACTAAAGACCAAAACTTAGTAGAATGATTAGCATAAATTAAATGAGATAATTCATGTACAATAACATAATCTAAATATTTTAAATCTCTCTTCATTAATTCTAAATTTAAAGTAATTGTTTTTGTTTTTACATTACATACTCCCCAGCGAGTAGTCATCTTTCTAATCTTTAAATCAGGATAAGGAATTCTTTTAGAAAATCGGTGATATATCTGATCTAGGTGATCTTTAAAAATTACTTTAGCTTGCTTTTTATACCAGTCATCAATATTCATTTTTTTATTTAAGAATACTTTACTTTCTCCAAAAGAAATATCACAGTATTCTACATATACAATATCATACTTTTTACCTAGATAAAAGAAACCTGTATTATTTTCATTCTTTATTTTTTGACTATCAAGCATTTTTTTTATTTTATTAGTATTTTCTTCTATCAATTTAGCAATAGACTTATCACTAGTAAAATAATTAGTAGTAACTTTGATAGTCATATCTTTTTTTACTCTAATATAAGTATTTTTATTACCTCTTTTTCTCTCAATCTCTATTGAATAAACCTGATTATCAATTTGAAGTTTCATAGTACCACCAAGAATATTTTACTATAAAATGAAAAGAAAAGAAAGTTTCCTTTCTTTACTCTTATATTCTTTTCTCCTATATCATAATTTTCTAATTAAAGTACTAGATTAATAAACTAAATATTTTATTTTGTAAAATATGTATATTTTTAAATGATTTATTCATACTACTGTTAGGAGGGAAAAACATGAACTTAAGTATAAGAGAACATATTATTAATAACTTTAAAGGAGATAATTACGACACTTTAAAAAGAGCAATTGATGAATCTGTTGCTTCTCAAGACGAGGTTACACTACCAGGCCTAGGTGTCTTTTTAGAAATCATCTGGGAAAATGCAGATCAAGAACTAAAAAATCAATTAGTAGAAATTATAAAAAAACGAGTAGAAAAAGGATTAGAGGATGAAAAAAAGGAAAACTAATTTCCTTTTTTTAGTTCATTTCTTTAAAATAAATTGTTCTTTCAACTACTCTTTTAATATCAATATCATTAAAAGGCTTTTTTATCATATCTACAATTTGATAAGTAAAAGCTTTATCGATAGTTTCTTTAGATGAATCCCCGGAAATAATTGACACTGGCATTTTAGTAAATAATTTATTTTTCTTCATATAATCTAATACTGCAAACCCGTCAACTTCAGGCATATTTAAATCTAAAAGAATAGCTTTTATACTATCATTACCTTGATTTGCTTTAATAATATCCAATGCTTCTTTTCCGTCTTTAGCAACACCAACTTTATAGGTATCACTAAAGATTCTACTAACAAAATTTCTAACGATATTAGAATCATCTGCTACCAATATCGTAGGTTCGTTATAAACTTCCCCTAACGATACATCCTCTGCTTTTTCTCCTAATAATTCTGTTTTTTCAAGACTTTCATTTATATCATCTTCTCCACCACTGCCTACTGCTTCTTTACCTAAATACTGTTTTACTACATGAGTTAATCTATCTACCTCACTCATTAATTCGTCATAAGTATCATAAATATAATATACATCTCCTGCTTTACTTTTCATCTCTTGGTTATATGCAAGTTCTGCTAATTTAGTAAACCCGAAATATCTAGCATCACTTTTCAAAGAATGAACATATATGGCATAATTGTTCATATCTTTTGCATTTTTATACTCTTCAAGTTTTGGTATTTTTTGTGATACACCCAGTAAAAATTCTCCAACAGTATCATTATATGTTTGCATATCTCCAAATAATTCTAAACTTTTATCAACATCTACACCATTTTCTTTTAAAAAATCAACATTCAACATATTTCCATCCTCTTCTACTTTCTTTTAATTTGATTATAGCTCAAAATGAAAACTTCTGCAATCCTTTCTTAGTCTACATTGTAACACTAGAAGACATTTGCTGCCTACTTTCCATGGCCATATCCCTTTTCCTACTATTATCAATTAATGCATAATACAAATTGTTTTTTGCTGAGTCACTATTATAAAGACAGTCATCTATAAGTTCACTTGTAGTCTTAAAGCGTATACAACCATTATCTTTTACAAATTCATAATGAAATTGTGACCATTTATCATATAATTCAGGATCTTCATTTAAAGAAGACAAGACTTCCTCTTCCAAATGAACTTTTTTATCATCAATTACTCGCATAGTATCATGATTAGTAAGCAAGGCATAGTCCGCTTCATATTCTCTTTTAATGCTCTCAACCGAAACTCCAAACATAGTTTTCAAAAATTGCTGTTCAATAATAGCACCATACACTCTGGCATCAATTTCTACTAACATATTAAGATAATTATCGTCATATATTTCTGGCTTCTTACTTCTAACAATACTTTCATAAAACATAATTAAGTCATTCCTATCTTCTACAATACTATGATACCGTTTATAGTTTTGATATATATGACGTGCCTCATGACCAAGAGTATTTAAAATAAAAGTACCGCCATGCTGCATAAAATCATCAAAATTTTTTTCATCAATACGAGCAATATAAGACTGAGCTTCTCCCGCAGTACCTTCTTCTAATTTTTTCTTCTCCATGGTAGCCTCTTTTACATTCAATTTAATAAGCTGACAAAAACATTGTTGCAGTGCACCATACACTAACTCTGGTGAATAATGTACAGCCTGTCTAGCAGTATTAGCAATAACTAGATTTTGCATAACAGAAGCTTTCTCATTTTGATAAAAATCTCCATTGCCAAACAAATTAATAAGCGCTTCTTGATCTACAACAGTTAGCTCTTTTGCACTAATTAACTTATCAATTATCGTTTCGGACCAAGACAAGTATTCCTTATTAATATCCTCCATAGATAAATCAGAAACTAGTGAACTATACTCACCCAATTTCAGTAAACTTATCATAACAAAGGGATCCTTTAACTGTTCCTCACTAAGATTACCTAAAACGTCTGTTATTCTTTCTATATCTTTTTTGAACGCTAAATTTTCATTACCACAATAGTTACAATCCAAGGTTTGATTAGAAGCATTACCACCACAAGTAGGACATATGCAGTCTTTTGCAACTTTTTGTTGCTCAGTTAATAGTTCTTTTTTCCAATTCGTCTCTAACATGAATTAAATCCTCAGTTTCCCTAATTTGATATAAAATAATTTTACGCATCTCATCATCTTGTTCATCTTCATATAATTTTTTTAATACTTCTAATTTTTCTTCCAGTGTTATTTGAAAATTCATATACTCCTCCTACTTCAATCTTCTTACCATATAACAACAATATAACACAAAACAAGATATAATGACAATCAAAAAAAGTTACGCTTGGTAACTATCTTTGATTATAAATAACAGGATAAGGATTTTGATATTTCTTTGCCATTTTTACTTTTTTTAATTCACCAAGATGTCCGTCTCTTACCGCTTTTCTAGCTTCATATATCATACTATTTTCCCAATCATCATTCATAAATGCTGGCATTTCATTTTGACAAGAACCTTCACAAAGAGCAATCATAAAATCAATACGATTACGCTTTGCTAAATCAATTGCTGTCTGTGTTCCATCACAAGGCATAAATCCGATAATCATATCAGCATTCAGCAATTCATCTGCTTGTAATCTCCTTTTTTTTAACGATAAATTAGGTAAATTAGAATCTGTTGTAATTAACTTATCATCATAAACAGTAATCGTTCCATGCATCTGACGAAGAGCTATCTTTTTCGCCAAAGAAGGAATCTTTCCTCCACCTATTTCTACGATATTTCTATCAATATCAAAATTCTCTTCTAACAAATCTACAAAACCATCATAAATATTTCTTTCAGAATCTAAAAACCCTAATTCATCATATATCTGTCGTAACATATCTGGCACTAATGAAGATTTCTGTCCCCAGGCACAGTTTTTCAGAATAAACTCTTTTTCCTCCAACGTGTAATCTTTAGCATGCTCTCTTAAAAACTTATCTATTTGATAAAATATTCTAACAGTTGTAATATCTTCTCTTATCATAACTATTCCTCTTTGTTAACTAATAGATACATTATACTATCAATTTATGTAATTGCAAAGAAAAACATGCCATTTAGGCATGCTTTTCAGCATTTTTGCTCTTATTATACTTATAATTCTTCTCGATAACACCAAATAACGCTTCTATTTCTGGTACAAATTGAGTATTTCCTTCTGATTTATAAATATCTAACATGGCCATCATACCATTAACTGCTGTAACATCATCATATTGATATTCTGGTTCTGTACGCTGTACTTGCCAAATATAAAATGGTACACTCATACTTTTACATAGTAATTCTTTTTTTATTCTTCTTGTTTCCGGATTGGTAGGAATATCATAATCCATAGAAAGTTGACTTCTCTTTATTGCACAATATAAATCATTAGCTTCTTTGCTTTGAAAAAAAGGCTGATGCATTGTATCACGTAAGGAATCCATTTCCACTACTTCCAAATAACATGACTCTATTTCTGGATGATTGCCGGCTACATTTGATAACACTCTTGAATTATCTATTTTTGCATATTCACTAAACACTTCAGCTAAACTAACATTACAATCCATAATTTCATATACATTAGGATCTGTTACTTGTGGATTTGATTTAATCCAATTATTAATTCCTGTTACTCTTTCTGTAAATTTTTCTGTTTCACAATTGTTCTAATTCCATAATTTTCCTACTTTTACGTGTATATACTATTTTCTATAATCAAAATAGAAATCTAATATTCTGACTTGATCTCCTTCTTCTGCACCTAACTCTTCTAGTTTTTGATCAATTCCCATTCTGCTTAACTTTTTCGCAAACTTATAAGCAGCTTCATCAGAGGAAAACTTCGTCATTTTAAAGATTCTCTCTACTTCCTTACCTTGAATTGCCCAGGTACCATCATCATCTCTAGTAATCAAAAATGGCTCTTCTTTCTTAAATTTATATAATACATGACTTTCAATTTGACTATCATCATATAATGGATTATTTGGTGCTTCATCAACTAAATCAGCAAGACGATCTACAACTTTTTGAAGTCCGGTATTAGTTGCTGCACTAACTTCAAAAATTTCAATATCTCCAACTTGCTTCTTAAATTTTTCTAAATTTTCTTTTGACTGTTCTAAATCCATCTTATTAGCAATAATAATTTTTGACTTTTTAATTAATTTCTCATTAAACGCTTCTAATTCTTTATTAATTAAGATATAGTCATCATAAGGATCTCTTCCTTCACTAGCACTCATATCAATAACATGAGCAATAACCTTAGTTCTTTCAATATGTTTTAAGAACTTATCACCAAGACCTTCTCCTTTGCTAGCTCCTTCAATCAATCCTGGAAGATCTGCCATAACAAAACTTCTACCATCACTTGCCCTAACAACACCTAAATTAGGATGTAACGTTGTAAAGTGATAAGCAGCAATTTTTGGCTTTGACCTAGATACCATAGAAATAATCGTACTCTTACCAACACTAGGAAGTCCTACTAACCCTACATCAGCTAACATTTTTACTTCTACTTTTAAATTTTTCTTCTCGCCTTCTTCACCATTTTCAGAATAATCTGGTGCCGTATTAGTTTGTGTTTTAAAAGCAGTATTACCTCTACCTCCTCGTCCACCTTTCGCAATTACCTCTTCTTGTCCAGCTTTAGAAAGATCAGCAAGAATCAATCCTGTATCTAAATCAGTTACAACAGTTCCCTGTGGCACTTTAATAACAACAGGTTCCGCTCCTTTTCCATGCTGATTTTTACCACGTCCGTTTTCTCCTTTTTTACCTTTAATTAATTTTTGGTATCTTAAATCTAGGAGAGTATGGAGTCCTTCATCAACTTTAAAAATAATATCAGAGCCATGTCCACCATTACCACCATAGGGACCTCCTAACGGAACAAACTTCTCACGACGAAAAGCAGTACAGCCATCTCCACCATTTCCAGCTTCCACTCGAATTTCCACTTCATCTACAAACATATACTCTCC
>CALVYD010000013.1 GCA_944371995.1 uncultured Bacilli bacterium | reverse complement strand
ATGGCGACTTGCTAGGTCTTACCATACCGGCTTTCCAACCGGTTATATATTAAACACCGAACTGGCGCACTCCTTAATAGTATTATAATCGATTATAATGCTTTTGCCAAATATTACTTTCTTAAAACTTTCTGCACTAATGCACAAGTCTTAGCCTAATTAACCAACTTGATGATAGTAAAAAACAAAAAAAGAGACCTTAGTCTCTATTATCTTTACGATTTCTTTTCTTTGAATTTTTGATTCCTTCTTTTTTAGCAGCTCTTCTAGCTACTCCTGGTTTAATATAAGATTCACGTTTTTTGCACTCTGAAGGGACACCGTCTCTAGCTACTTTTTGTTTGAATTTTCTTAGTGCTAAATCCAAATTACCATTTTTTACAGTTACTTGTGTTGCCATCAATTATCCCTCCCTTCGCTTTAACTACAAAAAATTATATCAGACCTTTCCTTATATTTCAACAATTTTTGCTTAATTTTTTCACAAAAAACGAAAATAATGAACTAAAATACGCCAAAAAATGACATTTTCTACTCCAAAGGGCACAAATTTCCTTCTGCAACCCGTCGAATAGCACTTCCTACACTTCTACCAGCATCCATCAATACTTTAATAATATTCGTAAAAGCATTAATCACCGTACCTGAAATACTATCACCACCAATAATAGCATCTAACTCTACATATTCAACCTTTTTCATTTATTACAGGGATTAGGACTAGTAATACCTTCAAATACTCCTGCCAAAAAGACAATAGCAGCACAAATACCAACCATAGTCCACCCTGATACACCTCCCTTCACTTGTTCTAATTCTAAGTAATCAATAGTTTTCATTTAATCTCCTTTCCAAATTTTTAAAAAAACAGACCATAAAGAAACAGACTTCGGATAAAAAGAAATCATAACAGTATCATTTACCCGATATCTTTTAGAAATATCTATGTTTAAAAACATTTGATGATAATCTTTTTTATTATTATTTAAAATATTTTGATTTACTCTATCAATAGAAAATTTCTTTTTTTCTCCATCAATCATAACGTAAGTATTCCTATAAAACCAAGAAGCCTCTTTAGAATTTACAATAATCATCACCTGTCTAGAAGAAGTTGCAACACCGGATGTCAAAGAATATTCTTTAATAGAAGTACAAGTAGCCGAAAATACAACTAAACCAATAAAAAATATCATAAACGTCACTATAAAGAAACGAACAAACCCGAATTTTTCATAATCTTTATATTTCATGCACTTCTCCTTTCTCTATCCGATATCTATGCTGATATAAATCAAGGTGTTGCAGTCTATGACTAATCACAATTACTGTCTTATCCTTTAAATAAGAAAAAATATTAGCTAAAATAACTCGTTCTTTTTCAACGTCAATATTATGAAATGCCTCATCAAAAATATAAATATCACTATTTTTAAGTAACGCTCTAGCAAGTAATATTCTCTGTCGTTCACCACTACTAAAATTAAAACCATTCTCCTCCACCATAGTATCGTATAAAGATGGATATCTAGATACTATTTCATCTAACAACACAAGTCTAGAAACTTCTAAAACCTGAGAATACTCTACACTACGATTTAAAGTAATATTATAATAAATAGTATTAGAAAATAACAATTCACCTCCAGTAACATAAGAAATACGACTCCGTAGCAAATCCAAATGATAATGATTAATATCAATATCACCAATACGAATCATACCAAAAGGAACTTCAATATAACGCATTAACATTTTCACCAAAGTACTTTTTCCTCCTCCAGACTCTCCAGTAATTAATACTTTATCACCATAAGAAATATAAAGAGAAAAATCAGAAAACAAGATACGCGTAGTATAAGCAAAATGCAAATGCTTAATAGAAATATCCTTCTGTAATGTTGCTAATTGATAATAACTTCCTCCATCGAAGTTCTCCCGAAACAAATAAAATAAATCATGTATTCTATGAATTGAAACAGGAATCGAATAACTATCAGAAAAAAGTAAAAAAATACGTTCAAAACAGCCTATTAAATATTGCGATATAAACTGGTAAACAAAAAACTCCGCAATAGATAGTTTTCCTTGAATAACATAATAAGAACTAAAACCTAAAAAGAATAGCAACATACTATAATAAAATAAATTTTTAATTTGCTGTTCAAACTCTAATAAAAAACTGAGTTTATAAGAAGTATTAAGATAATTACGATATTCTTGTCGAAACTGATTATAAAAATCAGATTCCAAATGAAGTCCTTTAATCGTATCAACACTCTGAAAATTTTCCACTAAAAAAGACTGAATATAATCACTTTTTTTTAATACTTTCTTCTGCTTTTTTATCTTCTTTTTATACAAAGAAAAGCCAAGAATAAAACATAGAAAAAAATAAATAAGTAAAAGCAAAGCCAAAAAAACATGAATTCTAAATAACAAAACCAAAAATATTATTAAAAATAAGAAATCAGTAATAAAAGATGCAAATACACGTAAAATGAAATTTTTAACTTGAATAACATCTTTTATTCTTTCTAGAACCTCTCCTAAAGTTCTATTCTTAAAAAATAAATATGGAAGTAAAAGAATTTGCTGGTAAACATAAAGCATAAGTTCTTCATCAAAAATAGAGCTTATCTTTACCAAAATAATATCTTTCAAAATCTGTCCTAATATCATACATAAATAAAATAAGAACATAAAAATACTAACATTTATAATGTTTTCATAAACAGAACTTAAAATAGCATAATCGTATAAATATTGAAAATGAAAGGTAGTAATAATTTGACAAAAAATTACTAAAAAGGAAAATAAAATTAATGAAAACAAATAAAAGCGATTTTGAAAACAAAACTTTTTAATAAAAGCAGACAATGATTTTATCTCTCGAAAAACAGGTAATTGTTTTACAGGATTTAAATAAAGAAAATATCCACTAGACAGCATCTTAAACTCAGAAAAAGAAAGAACTACCTTACCCTTCGCCGGATCCATAATAACAATTCTCTCCTTCGCTCTATCGATATCGTAAATAACCACAAAATGTTGATATTTTTTCTGAAATACAATATGAGCAATACAAGGAAGACGAGAACAATCAAGAAAAGATAACTCTCCTTTCACTCCCTCACAAGAAAAACCTAAAGAAGAAGCAGCAGATATCAACTGATATAGTGACACTCCATTTCTAGTAGTCCCTGTTAATTCTCTTAAATATTCCTTCGACACTTCTCCCTTATAATGTCGAATAATAGAAAGCAAACAACAAACACCACAATCCTTACCTCCATCTTGTAAAACTACTTTCAATAATTCTTTCACCTCCATATGTATTATTAGAAAAAAGAAAACTTTTTCCGATAAAAATTTTAAAAAATGTTATAATTATTATAAATAGAAAAATGGAGTGATAACATGCTTTACAAAGAACCAGTAATATCTAAAGAAAAAAAAGAAGACTTTCTCTTCTCCAGCAAACCGTACAACGAAGACATTGATATCAACCAAGTAGCAGCAATACAAGACTTTTATGAAAAAAAAGGTTATATAAAAGAACAAGACATCCCTACTTTCTTAAACTGGTTAACTTTTGCTGCCAGAATAAATGTAACGAATCCTCTAGACTCACCATTAGAAAGCTCCTTTGCAGGAAGTTGTGCCCTAGCCCAGGCATTCTATAACAAAATTCTAAATAAAATGAAAATATCAGTAATGAATATTAATATTGGAGATATCTTAAAAACAAATCCTATTCATGAAGTAACATGTATCAATATTCCAACAAAAATAAACAATCAAAGAACAACAAAGCTTTTTCTACTAGACCCTACGTTTAGACAATTTTGTCTAACCGAAGAAAACCGCTTCGAAAGATATTTTGAAGAGCCACGCTGGTCAGTAAGAATGTCTACACCACACCCTGGATACTTTTTTAACTTAACAGAACAAGGAAAAAAGTTTGCTAATCAATTAATTAGGGATGGTTACTTTGAACTAACCGAAGAAAATCTAAAGACGTATCTTGATCCCTTTGCTTTATATGTAACACCAAAAGAAGCTTATACCAATAAAAACAGTCTAGGTAAAATCTCACATACAACAACTACAGCAAAAGAATACTGGCAACAAATACTTAAGGTTGCAAACAAAAATGAAATTATTTTAGGAAATCAATTATTAAATCTGGATACACCAAAAGAAATAGTTGCCAAAAAAAATAGAAGCTTTAAAAATAGAATTAAAAACTTCTTTCAAAAACAAGAACTAGAGGATATGTTTGAAATTCCTGAAAAAAATAATAATGCAAACCAAACAAAAAAAATCCCTAAATAAGGGATTTAATTTTTTAATGGTGTCCGCGAGGCGACTCGAACGCCTGACCGATCGCTTAGAAGGCGATTGCTCTATCCAGCTGAGCTACGCAGACATAACTCACTGACAAGTAGAATTATACAATAAAAAGAAAAGACTTTCAAGTCTTTTTTTTAATTTTATATCTGATCCCTAGAAATTTTATCAATATGCTGATTATTTACTTCAAACATTACCGTAGAAACATCGTAATTAGCAAACACAGAATACGCAATACTATAAAGTACTTCTTCCAAAACTTTATCACTACTATCAAACAAATAATCATTGAAATTCAAAAATAAAACATTCTCTTGCTCATAATAATCCAAAAGTTCTACATTACTATGTAAAAAACTCATCAAATTAGACTCATAAATATAACTGCTAGAAAGTTCATCAATAATAATTTTAATCTTATCCCGCTCATCATTAACATATTTTGTAACAGGAACATAATACAAATCATCATCAATTTCAGATAAATAATAAACGACTACTTTAGAAATATCATTTCTAGAAGTAATATTATATTCTTTATTAATACCAATATCTCGCGTCAAAGGACTAGGTAACGCCTCATGCGTATTTGGATACTCCTTCAAAACTTGTCCTTCCACTAAAAGAATCACTTCATCAATATCATCTAAATCCAAAATACTATAAACAATACCTGAAACAATCTGTTTTTCTAAATCAACAGACATATCTAAAAACTCTTTAGAAAAATCAATACTAACTTGCTTCTCACCACATAATACATTTAATACTTTCGTACCTTGAGGAATATAGGGAAAAAGTCCTTTAGGAAAATAATTATCATCTTCAACAGTTAACTGCTTCAAAATTTCTCTAATTTTCTTCTCTAAATCTGAACTTTCCAAAAGAATCCTACTCTTTACCAGATAGCCATTAGAGTTAAGTAAATAAATATTATCAGTAGCAAGACCAGTAGCACTTTCTATCTCCAAATTAGTCTTTAAAGTATAAGAATCTTCTAAAGAAGGTAAAGAATAAGCAACTAATAAAACAAACAACGATAAAGTCGTAATAAAAATTTTTCGAATCGCCTTGGATTTAAGCATAGAATCACCTAGAAAAGTATATGAAAAATCGTACTAAAATAGTACGATTTATAAAGATAATTCATGTAATCTCAACAATTCAACAACCGCCGCTGCTCTACCATTCACACCCAATTTCTGCATTGTATTAGAAATATGATTACGAATCGTTTTTTCGCTAATATTTAATTTTTTAGCAATCTCTCTAGTTGTCATATTTTGAATCAATAATTCAAAAATCTCCTTTTCTCTAGCGGTTAGTATTCCATTTGCCATATCTGCACCACCTAAAGTATTGTATGTAAACAAAATACTTTGTTGTATGCATATACCTATGCTTTTTGGAACTTCACTGTAATATACATCTTTTCTTCATATCCTGACTGAATTAACCGCATAATACTGTTAGCTAAACTATTATCATGTTTTGAGGAAACACAAACTACAGAAACATTATTATTATCAATTTTAACAAAAGAATCCAATTTTAATTCTTTCTTTATCTGTTTTTCTAACTCTTCCTCTTTACTTTGTAAAGTATTTAAATATTTCAACTGCTCATAAGCATTATTTTTTTCTTCACTACTAATCGCATCACTCGTCAACTGCTCTTGTAAATCATCCATCATACTCTGTCTTTCTTCTTCCAAACTAACACGCATTGCTGTCAAAGAAGAAATCTCCTCTACAGTTTCTTTTACTTCTTCTTTTTCATTATCCTTCTCTTCAACCTCCACTGCTTTAGTCAATAAATCATTAGGCATAGTAATATAGTAAACACTAAGTACTAAAATCAAACTAAACAACGTTAAAAACCATAAATTTTGTTTATTAATCATAAGACTCCTCCTTATTTCTACTAAAATATATGATAAAAAAAAAAAGAATATGAAAATATTCTTATAATTCTCTTCCACAATGTGGACAATATTTAGTATCAATAGCTAATTTAGTACCACAAGAAGGACAATAATGAACATCATCCGAAGTATCGTCCTCATGCACTGTCGCCTCCGGTGTAGAAGTATTATTATTACTAGGGTTATCTTTAAAAATAATATCCTGCATTGGTTTAGGTCCAAGATATTTACTACTACCAAATCCTAAAATCAAATAAAAAATCCAAGCAAAGAAATATATTCCTATTGCATAGGCATCACTTTTCCCGAAACTACGAGAAACACTAACTGCAAGTAAAACGCCAAAATAAATATTAACAATAGAACCTAATATAGTCAAAGCAGGTACTAATGCCGTAATAAATCCTGAAGCAAGTACAATTACAATCCACCAAGGATTAACACCAGAAATCTGACATAAAACATAAGTATTATAGACCGGTATAATTGCTTCCCAGCCTTTTCTACCAGCCTTTGTAAATAACTTCCACTGTCCAATGATTGTTAAAATACCTATGATTAAAATAATAACTAAAAATACAAGAAAAAATCCTAAAATAAACGATATAAAAGGTCCCATATCACCATTTCGATATAATAAATCCATAAACTCAACTCCTTCTATTAATATTTTATTATAGATGAATTAAATTATCAACAGCTTTCATAAGACCTAGTTTACCATAATCATAAGTAAGACCTCCTTGCATATAAGCAATATAAGGTTCTCTCATTGGTCCATCACAAGAAAGTTCAATAGAAGATCCCTGCGTAAAAGAACCACTTGCCATAACTACTTTATCTTGATATCCAGGCATATCCCATGCCTCAACTAAAGCATTAGAATCAATTGGAGATCCTTGTTGAATACCTCTAGTAAAAGAAACTAACTTTTTAGGATCATGGAAAATAATATTTTGAACAATATCTACTCTATCCTCTTGATAGCTAGGCTCTACATCATATCCTAAATTTTCTAAAACACAACTAGTAAGAACAGCAGTCTTCAATGCAGACCCTACAACACTAGGAGCCATAAAAATACCTTGTAAGATTTGCTTATTAATACCTAAAGTAGGTCCAACTTCTGCACCCTCACCAGGTAAAGTCAATCTTTCAGCACATAAATCAATCAAATCACTACGTCCTGCAATATAAGCACCATTAGGAGCAATACCTCCACCTAGGTTTTTAATCAACGAACCAACCATGACATCAGTACCTACTTCCGTAGGCTCCTTATCCTCTACCATCTCACAATAGCAATTATCAACCATAACAATAACGTTAGGATCAACTTTTTTAATTAAAGAAATTACTTTTTCAACCTTTTCTATTCCAATACTTTTTCTTGTAGAATAACCTTTACTTCTCTGAATTTCAATCACTTTTACTTTATGATTTTTCAAATACTCTTCTATTTTTTCATAATCAAAATCATTATTTACAAGTTCTATTTGATCATAAGAAATACCAAAACTCTTTAAAGAGCTAGGATTTTCTTCAATACCAATAACTTCATCTAAAGTATCATATGGTTTACCACTAATACTTAAAAGTAAATCTCCCGGACGAAGTAAAGCAAAAAAACATACTGTTAAAGCATGAGAACCCGAAATAAACTGACTACGAACAAGAGCTCGCTCTGCACCTAAAACATCAGCAAAAACTTTCTCAATACCATCCCGTCCCAAATCGCTATAACCATATCCTGTAGTAGCATTAAAATGTGACTCCGTAATCTCATTCTTATGAAAACTAGCTAATACTTTCAAACTATTCTTATAGATCATCCTATCTATTTTTTTAAACTGGTCTCTACACTTTTCCTCAGCTTCTTCTATTAATCGAACTGTATTTTCATGAATTTCTAAATCTTGATACATAAACTTTCTCTCCTTTCTTAACTTCTGATACTAAAACAATATTTTTACTTTCTAATATTTCTCTAAACTTTTGATAAGGACGAATTCCTTCCAAGATAGCATCATCATAATGATGAATACAGCCATCTTCTATATCTACAATTGCAAAATTCCATCTTCTAATTTCTCGTTTATGACTCTTTAACCAGAAATACTGACTATCGATAAAATCTTCGGGAAAGTAAAAAACACTTGGATTATCTACTTGTAATACAACACAACCAGAACTGCTCAAATAAGTAGCTAAATGATAACCAGCATCCTCTTCACACCCTAGATATTCTAATCCTTTTTCCTTCATATATGCTAAATATCCAACCGCATGTCTTTCTAACTCACCAGAAGGAGTAACTCCTAATACTCGTTCAAAGACTTTACTACCATCATTCGGTAAAATCACAACTTTCCTATCCATTCCATTTTCCCCCGTCTACACGAATAATGGAATCATTAATATAACTAGCTTTAGAACTAGCTAAAAAAACTACTACTTTCGCAACCTCATCAGCCTCTGCAAAGCGATGTAGTAAAATCTTACGTTCTTCTTCTTGAATCTGTTCAATAGATAAATCCTTATTCATATCTGTTTTTACCCAGCCAGGACACACACAATTTACTAAAATAGTAGGAGCAAACTCTCTTGCTAAATTATGTGTTAAAGAAATAACTCCAGCCTTAGATGCATCATAATCACAAGACTCTGGATAATAAGTATCAATCGCATTAGTAGAAGAAATATTGATAATTTTACCATATCCACGATCAAGCATAACTCTACCTGCATATTTACTACATAAATAAGTACCAATTAAATTAACATCTAAAATTCTTCGGAAATAATCAACTGACTTATCTAATGCTGGACTATCATGACAAACACCAGCATTATTGACAAGAATATCAATTTTTCCATAATGATCAATTGCTTTTTGAATCATTACTTCTACTTCTTCTTCACGAGAAACATCCGCTTTAACACATAAAACATCAACATCATACTGATCAACAATTTCTTCACGCAATTTTTCTGCAAGCATGGCATGACGATGATAATTAATTACTAAAGATACTCCCGATTTTGCAAACTCTATAGCAATCGCTTTTCCAATACCACGATTTCCCCCTGTAATTAACGCAACAACATTAGACACTTTATCACTCCTATCAACTAGAAAACTCTGCTAATTTATTTTCTTCAATAAAAGAATCTACCAACTTTTGATCTTTAATATTAGTAATATTATAAAGTACTTCACCATCTTTTATAACATAAATAGCTGGAGGTAAAACTTCATAATTAATTTTTAATTTTTCTAATACACTAGAAAAACTACTAACACGAACATCAAAATTATAATAAGAAATACCGTGAGCATTTAAGCGCTCTTCTACCATAGAACACTCACTACAAGAGCTATCATCGCTTCGAAAAAAGACCACAAAATCCTCTTTATCACGAAGCGCTTTACTAACAGCATCAACATCACTACCAAAACGATTAAATATAAATAGAAAACCAATAATAATTACAAACAAAAATACAATTACACATACAAGCACTTTTTGTTTAAGTTCTTCCATCTCTTCATTCTTTTCCATATATTTCCCCTTTTCTATTACTATTATATCAAAAACTAGAAAAGAAATCATTTTTTTCATATACAAAAAAAGAAATGAGACAGATTTGTCTCATTAATTGAATATATTTATACACGTTCTACTTGAATACAAACATCTTCCTCATTTAACTTATCATCAAATGGCATGCTATCATCAACTACTAGCTTATCTCCAAGAACTTCTCCCATGACATAATCATAATATTTATCAAGCATAGCTTTAATGGCATCACTACCATGATATGTTACGATAATATGATCAGTAATTACAAAATCAGCTTCTTTTCTTAAACTTTGTACCTTACGAACAAACTCACGAGCAAGACCTTCTAATATCAAATCTTCTGTAAGCTCCGTATCAAGAACAACACAAGTACGTTGATTACTAGTAGAGGCATAGCCTTCTTTTTGTTTTAAAGAAATAAGTACCATATCACTAGTTAAAGTAAAATCATCACCATCTAAACTAACAACTAAACCTTCATTTCGAAGTTTTTCAATCTTATCATTAGTTAAATGACTAAGTATTTCGCCTAACAATTTTACTTTTGGACCTAACGTTTTTCCTAATACTTTGAAATTAGGTTTTACAGTATATTCCAAATACTCACTCATATCTTCTTTAAATACGACTTCTTTTACATTTAACTCCTCAGTAATAACTGGAAGTAAATCACCGATAATGATCTCATCACTCTTAGGTAAGATTAAATGAGAAATTGGTTGACGTACTTTAATACCAGCTTCTTCTCTAGCAAATCTACCTAAAGAACAAACATCTCTTACTAAATCCATTCTCTCTTCTACACCATCATTAATTAAATCAGTATCTTCAACTGGCATATCAGCAAGATGTACAGAATCTTCTTCCGTTAATCTTTGATAAATCTCTTCTGTAATAAACGGAGTAATTGGAGCACATAACTTACATAAGGCAACTAATACTTCATAAGTAGTTAAATAAACCGCCTTTTTAGACTCTGTTAACTCACTATCCCAGAATCTTCTACGATTACTACGAATATACCAGTTAGATAAATCATCATTCAAGAATGGAACAATAAGTTTGGTAACTTTATTCAAATCATATTCTTGATAAGCAGCTTGTACATCACGAATAAGCCTATTTAATTTAGATAAAATCCAACGGTCAATAAGTTCACGTTTATGAACTGGAATATCATATTCTCTAGGATCAATATGATCAGCATTAGCATACATTTCAAAGAAAGAATAAGCATTTCTAAATGTAGAAATATATTTAGAATAAACTTCCTTAACGCCTTCTTCATCAAACTTTAATGGTGTCCATACAGGAGATGCATATAACATATAAAAACGAATCGTATCTGCACCATACTGCGTCATAATTTTAATTGGATCAATAATATTACCAGTAGACTTACTCATCTTTTTACCATAAGCATCTAGCATCATATCATTAACAACAACATTCTTAAAACTACTCTTACCACTAATTAAAGTAGACAATACAATTAACACATAGAACCAGCCACGAGTCTGATCCACTCCTTCAGCAATAAAATCAGCTGGAAATTGCGATTCAAATAACTCTTTATTTTCAAATGGATAATGAAATTGTGCATAAGGCATCGCACCAGAATCGAACCATACGTCCAAAACATCACTAACACGACTCATTTCTTTGCCACATTTAGGACACTTAATATGAATACGATCAACATAAGGACGATGAAGTTCTAAAGTATCTATATCAATATCTTCTACTGCCTTTTCTTTTAATTCTTGACGAGATCCAATCGTCTCAAAATGACCACAATCACAAGTCCAAATTGGTAAAGGGCATCCCCAGTAACGATTTCTAGAAATTCCCCAGTCAATCATATTCTCTAACCAGTTATGGAATCTCTTTTCTCCAACGTAATCAGGATACCAGTTAACAGTTTTATTTGCTTCAATAATTTGCTCTTTATAAGCCGTATTTTTAACATACCAAGCAGGTTTTGCATAATAAATTAAAGGTTGTTTACATCTCCAACAATGTGGATAATCATGTACCATTTTTTGTTTTTTAAATAACTTATCATTTTCTTTTAACCATTTAATAATATCAATTTCAAGTTCTGAATCAGTAACTAATCTACCTTCCCATGGACCTGTTGTATAACAACCATCTTTACCAACAGGATTGACAAAACTAATATCATTCAAACGACAAACACGACTATCGTCTTCTCCAAAAGCAGGAGCAATATGTACAATACCAGTACCATCGCTATCAGTAACATAATTATCAGCTAAAACTTCAAAAGCACGTCCCTCGACTGAAACAAAAGGCATTAACTGCTCATATTTAATTCCAACTAAATCCTTACCCTGGTATTTTTCAAGGACTTCATAATCTTCTCCTAATACACTATCAGCTAAACTTTCACCAAGAATAAAAGTGTATCCGCGAGAAGAAACTTTAACATAAGTAAGATCTGGATTGACACATAAAGCAACATTTGCCATCAATGTCCAAGGAGTAGTTGTCCATACTAAGAAATATTCGTCTTTTCCCATGACTTTAAATGGAACAATAACCGTATTAACACTAACTTCCTTATATCCTTGAGATACTTCATGAGACGCAAGTTCTGTACCACATCTAGGACAATATGGTAGTACTTTATTACCATGATAGATTAGACCTTTTTTATTTAATTCATTAACAATCCACCATTCAGATTCAATATAGTCATCACTACAAGTTACATAAGGATGATCACAGTCAATAAATTGACCCATCATATCTGTCACTTTTTTTACTTCATCAATATTACTATCAGTCTCTATCTTACATTCTTCACAAAACTTCTCAATACCAAGTTTTTCAATATCATTCTTATTCTTAAATCCTAACTTTTTCTCAACATTAACCTCGATTGGAAGACCATGAGTATCAAGACCAATCTTTCTTAAAACTCTATAACCAGACATTGTCTTATACTTACAGAAAGCATCCTTAATTGTTTTCGCAAAAACATGATGAATTCCAGGTTTAGCATTTGCATAAATTGGACCATCATAAAAGACAAAATCAGGAGAGTCTTTTCTATTTTCAATCGTCAAATTTAAAATATCTTTATCTTTCCACTCTTTAACATATTTAGATTCAACTTCATGAATATTACCATTCTCTAACTTTCTAAACTCCATAATTTACCTTCTTTCTTTTACCGAATTATTTTTTAATAATTGTTTATTCTCACATTTACTAACATTATCCATAATTTTATATTGACTATAATGAGTAATAAAAGATGCACCTTGATAAATGGTTGCTAATAAATTATCAAAATAAAATATAAACTTATACATATATAGCTCCTCTCTAAAAAACAAAAACGAGCAACATCCAAAGGACGAATTGCTCGTGGTACCACCTTAATTTATAGAATAAATCTATCTCTAGTACTATAACGCGTTACCGTATTTATCTTATCCATAAATCGCAACTTGAAAGTGATCTAAATGCTTCTTCATAACTTGTTTTCACCAGCCACAAGTTCTCTACTTACTCCAAAACATTCCGTCTTTCGCTCCTGCTTTACAACTAACTATACCATATTTTTTATATGTCTGCAATTACTTTTTCGTAAAAATATTGTCTAGGAGTCTGATACTTTCCAAAAATTTTTCTATTTTACCATAAGGACTCCCTATTACAAAATCATCCGAAAATAATTGTTGTATGTTTGCTATATGATATTTTTTATCTTTAAATAAAAACAATCACAAATATAACCGAGATGTCCAATTATCATAAATAGAATTAGAAACATCAACATCACACATAATAATATGATTATCAGCTAACATTCTTGCATACTATTCTATTTTTGATAAATTTTCTAAAAATCAAATAAAAAAAGGCCTTTATCCTCATCCAAATATGACCATTACAACACTACCTAAATTCCCAGGATAATTATCTTTATACACCAATATTCCCTCTAAAAATTTATTCATTATAACACAAAGCAAAATAAAAAAAGACCCTACTTAGGATCTAACTCTAACAATTCTATTTCTTCAACAACCGCCATTTGTTGCTCCATAATAACCTTTAATTTACGTTTAAATATTTTCATATTTTTCTCTAACGTCTCAGCATTATTTTCAATTTTTTCTGCTTTTAAAAGTGCTTCATTAACTATACGACTAGCATTATTTTTAGCATCACGAACGATAATATCACGTTCTTCTCTAGCCATACGCTTAATATTATCGCCAGTCTCCTCAGCTTTAATAATTGCCGTTTGTAATGTAGTTTCCATTTTTTTATAATGCTCTAGTTCGGCTTTTAATTTATCGACCATTTCTCCTTGAGCTTTACATTTTTTTATAATATCCTCTGTCTTTACAATGACATCACTAACAAACTGATTTACTTCTTGACGATTATATCCATTAGCCTCATAACTAAATTTTTCCATATAATCACCTCAGAACATCCATTAACCTTTAACTTAACAAACAACATTATTCTTAGATTTAATTAATCTATTTCCTATGGACTCCCTATCCTTTAAAATATCACTATTTCTCTCTTGATATTCCAAAAAATCTATACAACCATCATACATACTTAACTCTTCATTATAAGAGAATATTTTAGGAGAAAATCCAAAGCCTCGAAAAAAACCATGAACCAAAGCTTCTTCATATCCCAACTCTAAAGCAATAGTAACTAGTTTTTTTGCAACATCAAAACTTTTTTCAACAGTAGCAGCTTTTAAATCACGATAAATAGGATAAAATTTGACTTTACTTATTCCTAACAAGGATGCAATATACAAATCCCTCTCACAATTAGCAACTACTGTCGTTACAGTATTAAATGGATAAATTAAACATAATTGTCTTTGTTCAGTTATCTTTTTTTTCATAAAACTAGCCTTATCTTATCGTCTAAATGTTAAAAATCAAAATCATCCTCTTTTTCTTTCTTAGAACTCTTTGATTTAGTAGAAGGATTAGCATCATCACTAATCTTACCTTCTACATTAACATTATTAGGCGTACATAGAAAAATTCCTCCACCTAATTTTTGTAAATCTCCACCAATAGCATAAATTGTACCACTTAAGAAATCAACAATTCTCTTTGCTTGATCTGGTGTTACTCTTTTTAAATTAACAACAACAGCAGTACGTCCTTTTAAATAATCAGCAATCTGCTGGCTTTCAGAATAAGCACGAGGCTCTAAAAGCATCATCTTACTACCAGCAACACCATTTTCTTCATGATATTCTTCTCTAGAAGTAGTATAAAATTCTTCATCTGTCCCTACTTCTTCTGAAGCATCTTCTTCTCCACCGAATAAAGTTTTTAATTTATCTAAAGCCATAGTCATATCCTCCAATTTATCTTAACTATATTTTATTTTAACACACATTTAACAAAAGAAAAAGTAAAAATTAACTCCTGTAGCAATTTATGGCTGAATAAACAGATTTTGATTTTCAGTAGATTGTGCTTGTACTGGTTGTGCCGTAGGTGTTGAAACAATACTAGCAACTTGTTGTGGTTGAACTGTTTGAACTACATTAGAATTAAGATTAGGATTAAAAGGCATAGTCTGTACTTCTGGAGTAGAAGCACCTGTAGATACTCCCGGAACTATATTACCAGCCATAGAATTCATAGTATTAGTAGGAGCAGGCCTATTATACCAAACCTCTTTTAAGTCAACGTTATTAGAAAGAGGTCTAGGATTAGGAAGATCAATATACATTGAAGTTGGAACTTGAAATGCAGAACCAAACGCAATACAATTTCCTGGTTTTAGATTTTTCAACTGTAGAACAATTTCTGCAGATACATTAGGAACCATTTCCTTAATATACTTTAAATCTGTAGGATGCAATGTTCTAAGGATTACGAAGTTCATACATTGAGAAACACAAGTATCAGACAATTCACTTGGTCTTTGCGTAATAAGTCCTAAGAAAACACCATATTTACGACCCTCTTTAGCAATTCGTTCAAATATATTATATCCTAATAATTCTACATCACTATCATGTTGAACATAACGGTGTGCCTCTTCAATAATAACATGATATGCTAAACTACCACGAGGTTTCGTAGTACTTGCTTTTAAGAAAAACATACGTGATAAAATCTTAGTAATTACTTTAGCTAGACGATCATCAATATAATTGATATTAAAATTAACTATTTGTGCTCTAGTATTAGTAGTAGAATCCCATAGAAGAGAATCTACAAATTGATCTCTGGTTACATACTTAGGATAAGAAAAATAATGCTTATTATCACCATTTACTAAGGTATGAAGACGAACACTCAATACATTTGCAGTATCGAAAACCTTATTACTCTTTAAAACACCTTCACTAATAAGCGCAAATTCCATAGCTTGTTCCAAATCTGCAAATGTATAAAACTTATTCATATCAACTTCATTAATTTCTTCTTGTTCTTCACTAATATATCCACGAATGAATTCAACAACAAGTTCCATCTCTTGCATCTTACCTGTCTTATCAACATATAGACATTGTTTTAAAGTTCGAACGTATCCAGGTTGAGCAATAGTACTTTCTAGATTTAATTCAGTAGTATTAAACTTAGTAAGTACCGCAATAACTTGGTCACGAATCTTAGTAGAATCATTACCACTAAGTAAAATATCTTGCAATGCTCTAGCAATAATATCATTTTTTCGCTTAATAACAACTGAGGAATTACCTGTTAAAATAGGAACCAATTTTAGCGTCTTCTCCAAAATAGGCAATTGTGCTGGTGTATTAGCATCTAATAAAAGTGCCAAATCATCAACATCAAGTAACCAAGGTGGAATTCTTAAAATTTCACAATCTGGATCAACAACATTAGTTGTATAAGCTTTATAATTAAGGTCCGGATTCGTTTTATGTAAATCTCCAAAAGCGTGTGTATATTCTCCATAAGCATCAAAAAAGAATAATGCCGAATTAATAGGAGCTTTTGTACCACTCGTATATAACTTCTGAAGAATAGATGCAACAGTACAACTTTTACCAGCACCTGAGTTACCTAATATAGAAAAATGAGCATTAAAAAATTCGTTAATTGGCACATTAATCTTATATCCCTCATAAACATTACTAGTACCAAAATTAGTAAATCCGAAGTCTGTCTCTTGCTTTCCAAATAATAACTCTAACTCTTCCATAGTAATCAAACGAACTTTAGACTTAAAAGATGGTTTTGAACTTGCACCTGGAGTAAATCTTCCATCATTAATTTCTCCTACAACATTAGCAAGCATCTTCGTCTGATTAACATTTGCTATTTCTGCAACAACATTCCTTCCACTTCCATCTTCAAAAACAACATGTAAATTTACTAAACTAGGTTGCTCATTAATATCAATATCTAATTTTATCGTTACACTATTATCAATAATCTCTTCTATTCTACCTATCATGCTAACACCCTCTATTCTATTAACTAGTATAACAAATTACAAACTAAAAAAAAAGTCAATTTATAACTTTTTTAGAGATTTTTTTTAAAAGAGAATAGATACCTATAATATCTATCCTTCATATAAACCGTGAAGTTTTTTTCTATCTAAATCAGAAATATCTTGTAATACCCAGGATCCATCTTCTTTTGTTAAATAAAAGGTTATGGTATAAGTAACAGTATCATTAGCTGTTTCTAACTCTTCTAATTTATAATTAATATAAGCTGCACTCTCTTCTGCTGCTTGTAAAGTATCATCAACTGCATCCTCTACTACATTATCATTATCTTCTTTTTTCTCTTTATACTTCTCCTCTATTTCATCTTTATGATCATTATAATATTCTTGTGCTTTAGAAACAGTAGTAGCATAATCCAAAACTTCTATCTCTACATCAACAGTAGCACTGTCTCCTTCTAAATCCTCATTTTCTATTTTATATGATAAATTCTGATATTGTTTTTCCATTAACGCCTTATATTTATCTTTTTGATCGTCATTCATAGTATCGTCTTTAGCAATCACTTGATCTAATTGAACCAAAACATCCTCATCCATAGATTGATATTTGCCTAGAAACTCTTCTACCTTATTAGTTGGAGTACTCATATTATTACCACAACCTGCAACAAGCAATAACAACATGCCAACAAAAATTATTTTTACTATATTTTTCATATTTCCCTCCCATTTTTAGAATGGTCTAAAATCTGAAAAATATTCTATAAAACACCAAATCTCTTTATTTATCCTAAAAATAATACCAAAATAGATATGAAAACTAACACACCTAATTCAATAGGAATATATTTTTTATATTTATTATAATACTTCATTATTTTATCTCTACATTTTAAATTATCAACATTTTTACCAATTAAAATTTCACTAGTTTGTACATATTTATCAATATCATCTTTATAAATACTTCTATAATTAGTAGAATCATATCCAACGTATTTTTTTTCAGGAATAATATTCTGATATAAATCATCTATTTTCATAGACCCTATTACTTTACCAATCAAAAAAGCTAACATGAAACAACATATTGGATAAAGAACATAACTAGTTACAAATAATTGTCTGATATTAGAGATAAATAATAACAATGTAGTAATAATTAAAGCAGGTATCAATCCTATAGCTAATTCGACAACAAAACTAATAATACTTTTCTTTCTAACAACAACATCATATTTTTCAGGAGCAGTTAATATTTTCTTTTTAATAAGCTGATAAACATCATCAATTTTTTTATCAATACTACTTAAAGAAACATCAATATTCATTTTTGTCTCAAAAATATCCATACTAATATGTTGATTATAATATTCTTTTTTTCCATCAGACAAAGAAACACTATAAGAAAGACGAAAATGTACCCTAATATATTTTATTTCATCTAGCCTATTATTAAAAGCAGTCAAAAAATTATTATAATTATCAAACTTAATACTAGTATCATCATAAAAACTTACATTAAACATTAAACTGCTATCACTATCTTGAAACGTCCATGTTTGATAACGATATTCAAGCATTTTATTTTTCATTTCTTCTTGATGAAATATTTTTTTATAATATAACAATTTCTCATTCATGAAAGAAAAAATTTCGAATAAGTCATCATAAGAAATTATTTTATTAGCAACTTTTATTGTATCATTATACATACGAATACCTCCAATTGTCTCATACTATTTTGTACAAAAAATCGTATTTAAAGCAGGAATTTGACTAAAAATATCTTTAACATCTTTTTCAATTTGATTCATTTGAAACTCATTATGACTAGATTTTCTAGTAAATGTAATTTCATAAGGCTTAAATATAATATGAAATAAATTTTCATGATCGACTAAATTATTACCAACGCCACGTCTATAATCCAATTGCATAACAATATCTAAAGATCTAACATTATTCACATTACCATCACTAATAGCACTTTGAAATGAAGTAAAATCCTTACAAGTAATAGTACTAAAACTTTTTTGCATAATAGTTATTGTAAAACGTTCACTAAACATTCTCTTAAAACTATAGTGTCTATATTCTTCCTTAAATTGCTCATTCTTTTTTTGATCTTCTTCAACTAAAGATATAAATTGTTTATATACACTAGACAAATATTGTGCCAGATAAGTAATACTTTCAATAGTTGGCACAACATTAGAATAATCATATTCATTATGTACTACTGAAGGTTCATCTTCATTAATATTTTCATAATCCATTTTATTTTTCTCCTATCTAACAATTAACACTCTTTTCTATTACCTACAATTATAGCATAAGTTTAACCAATTAACATTACTTGTAAAAGTCATATGATAATAAAATACGGAAAAAAGAAAAGTTTACAGACTTTACTGTAAACTTAAAAATCACAATTACCTGGAGTTCTAGGATAAGGAATAACATCACGAATATTTTCAACACCTGTTAAATAGATTAGTAAACGTTCAAATCCCATACCAAATCCAGAATGAACACAACCACCAAACTTACGAAGGTTGATATACCAATCTAATTCATCCATATCCATATCTAACTCCTTCATACGAGAAACTAATTTTTCATAGTCTTCTTCTCTTTGACTTCCTCCCATGATTTCACCAGCTCCTGGTACTTCAAGATCTACTGCCGCAACCGTTTCTCCATCTGAATTTTGCTTCATATAGAAAGCTTTAATATCCTTTGGCCAGTCAGTGATAAATACAGGTCCATCAAAGTATTCAGTAATATATTTTTCATGTTCTTTTGCAATATCTTCACCCTGTTTTGGTTCAAATTCCCAGGAAACATCTGCTTTTTGTAATATATCGATAACTTCTTTATGAGTAACTCTTGTAAATTTAGATTTAACTAACTTAGTAAGTTTATCAAGTAACCCTTTCTCTACAAATTTATCTAAAAATTCCATTTCATCTTTACAATGCTCTAATACATAACTAACTACATATTTTAACATCTCTTCCATAATTTCCATATCACCCTCTAAATCACAAAAAGCAATCTCAGGTTCAATCATCCAAAACTCATTAGCATGTACTTTAGTATTAGAATTTTCTGCTCTAAAAGTAGGTCCAAAAGTATAAGTCTTCTTATAAGCTAATGCAAATGTTTCCGCTTCTAACTGACCAGAAACAGTTAAAGAAGCAGGTTTAGAAAACATATCTTTACTATAATCAACTTGACCATCCACTTTAGGAATATTTTCTAAGTCCATACAAGTAACATGAAACATTTCTCCAGCTCCTTCACAATCACTAGCTGTAATAAGTGGAGCGTGGAAATAAACGTAGCCTCTTTCTTGAAAATACTTATGAATCGCATAAGCAGCAACACTTCTCACACGAAATACTGCCTGAAAAAGATTTGTTCTAGGTCTAAGATAAGCTTGTTCTCTTAAAAACTCACGAGAATGCTTCTTAGGTTGAATAGGATAATCCTCTGGACAATCTCCAAGTAAAGTTACCTTACTAGCTTGAATCTCAAAAGCCTGTCCTTCTTTAGGAGACTCTACTACCTTTCCCAAAACTTCAATAGCACTACCAACATGATATTTCTGAATATCATCAAACTCATCTAACTTATCATCATAGACAACTTGAATATGATTAAAACAAGTACCATCAGAAAAATCAATAAATCCAAACTCTTTTTGTCTACGATGATTACGAATCCATCCTTGGATAGTAACATCTTTCTCCATATAATCTTCTATTTTTTCATATAACTCTTTCGCATCAATTATCATAATTATTCCTCCTCTATTAGTATAACATCGATTCCCTTATTTTTGTAAAACTTTTCCACGAGACGCAATTGGTAACACCATAGCAACTCTATCAATATAGGATAAAAACTTAAAACACTGATCAGGTTTCATAAAAATACTCATACCATTATATAATGGATGAAAAGCAACTTCATCAGCAGCTAATAATTCTTGATCTATAACTAACTGTATTTCATGTTTAGTATCATACATCAAATGAAATATAGATACATTTCCAGGAGTAGTACAAATTAAAGACTTCATCTCTTCTTCTCCAACAAACTCCAACTTACGACAATCAAGTTTTTCACGCAAGTCATTTAAATCTACTTGCTTAGAACTATCAGTAATTACTAAAAACTTATTCTTATCTCCTTTCCTCTCTTGCAATAACAAATGTTTTCCTACAAAATAATCACCATCTAAATAACTTTCAAAACGATGATAATCTACACAACCTACCGTTTCAGGATGTCTAAAACAATAATCATAAGTAATACCATTACTTTCCAGAAAGCAACAAAACTTCATAGCTTTCTTAGTCATTTCAATTTTATGAGACTGTTCACGTGATAAAATAACATCAGTCCCTAATACATCAAGCTTTGAAAAACTTGCATTTAACATAATAAATCCTCCTTTAAATAATAAATGAAAAAGACTAGTCCGTACCATAATACAATTAGTACTATGGGACGAAACTAGTCTTCCGCGGTGCCACCCAATTTATTATAAAGGTTATTATTTCTCTATAATCACTTTTTCGATTCTATCAAATCTAGCAAATATAACGGTCTGCAACCGGCTTAGTCTACTTAATTCTTTAAGCACTCAGAAATGTTATTCACTATTCGCTTTTACTTGTTTTCACCAGCCACAAGCTCTCTACTAAAAGTTGAGAATAGTTACTTCTTTTCTTCAACATTTTAAAAAAGATAAATTAATCTTACTACTATTTTATGCAGTTGTCAACATTTTATTCATAATTAAAATCATTAGAAATACTATCTTTATCTATCATATGATAAGCAAGTTTCCATGCTAAAATTCTTTTAACTGCTTTATTAATTTTCTTAATAGATACTTCCTTATTTTTAACCGCATCCATAAGTTCTTGATAAGCTTGCTCAATATCGCTAACAATCATAACATCATTTCCAGCATTAACCGCAAGACAAGTAACACACTCCTGATTACGATATTGATCAATTGCTCCCATGGCTAAATCATCAGTAATAACAATACCAGAAAAATCAAGTTCATCTCGTAAAATAGAAATAACTTTTTGACTTAAAGAACTGGGATACTTAGAATCTACTGCTGTCATAATATTATGTGATACCAAGACCATAGGTACTTTCTCTTTAATTCCCGCTTCAAATGGTAAAAAGTCAGACTCTAGAAAACTCTCATAACTACGATTATCAATCGCACTACCTGTATGAGTATCAGAATTATTTCCGTAACCAGGAAAATGTTTTAAACAAGAAGAAATTCCAACTTCATTAGCATAATCTACCATCTTTCCTACATAAGTAGCTGTCTCTTTGGCATCTTTTCCAAAACTTCTATCGTAAATAAAATCATCAGAATTAGTAGAAACATCCGCAACTGGTGCTAAATTGACATGAATACCAAGACTAAGTAGTAACTCACCCTTTTCTTTTTCAGTACTCTCAAGTGCATCATATCCGCCAGTAGCATAAATCTCCTTTGGCGATAAAAACTTAGACTCCCGAAAAGCCGGATATCTACTAACTCTAGTAACACTTCCTCCCTCTTCATCAACCGCAAAAGCAAGAGGAACCTTACTTACTTCCTGTAAATGTTGTAGTAAAGAAGAAATACTCTCCTTTGTCTGGTTTAAAAAATCTTTCGCAAACAATACATATCCACCAAGATGATAAGTCTCTATTTGTCCCTCCGCAGCACTTTCATCAAATCTAACAAAAAATAGCTGTCCAATCTTCTCTCCTAAACTCATCGTAGATAGAATATCATCTGCATCACTATAATATTGACAAAATAACTCATCACAGGAAACCTCATCAATATTCTCACTAGTAAAAGGATGTCTATAAATAGAAAAACAAACAAAACCTACCATCAATACAACAAGAATAAAAATTATTTTTTTCATACTATCACCTAGGATTGCATCATCTTTTTAAATTCTGTAGGAATACTAGTCTCAAATAAAATATCTTTCTTAATAACTGGATAATAAATTTTTAGACGATTTGCATGTAAATATAAACGGTTAACTTTACTTTTCTCACCATACTTCTTATCCCCTAGAATAGGCATTTTTTTACTAGCAAAAGCTACACGAATTTGATTCTTTCTACCAGTCTCAATCGTAACTTTCAACATAGAATACTTATCATTCGTCTTTAAAACAGAATAATTAGTAATAGCCTTCTTACCATCTTCCCTAGGAGATACATAAACCAAATTGGTCTTCGTCTCCTTCAAATATTGAACAATCTGTCCTGACTCCTCTTTAGGATGCCCGCAAACGATTGCTGTATATTCCCGAAGAGAAACATAGTCATTCCAATTTTCCTGTAACTGATTCTTCGTCTTCTCATCCTTAGCAAACAACACAATACCACTAGTATCCTTATCTAGACGGTGAACAATAAAAATACGTCCATGAGGATTCTTAGAAACAACATAATCTCTTACAATATGATATAAAGTACGTTCCTTTTCTTTCTCTGTCGCAATAGTAAGTAAACCTGATGGTTTATTCACAACAAGTAAATGATCATCCTCAAAAATAATAGAAAAAGGTAAATTTCTAGAATTCTTACTGTTTGTATCAATCATAATCTTCATACCAGCAACCAAAGGATAATTATATTGTGTAACTCTATCCTCATTCACATAAACAGCACCATGAACTAAATACTGTTTTACTCGCTTTTTAGGCATATCTAAATGTTCATATAAATATTCTAACAATTCACTATCTTTATTCACAACTAACTTCATAAGTAATCACCACATTAATTATAATATAAACCAAAGAAAAAGACTAGTAAAAACTAGCCTTCAAACCAAAAATCATTAAATGTATATTTAAATACTCGGTACACCATATATTTATTTAATTTTGCTTTAAACTGTCTAATTAAATGATGATCCTCATCATATTCACCAAAAATACCAGCTGTACCAGAATCAACAATAACATTACCATTACTCATTGGTTGTACACTACTTACAATACCAGAATATGGAACAGAAAAACTATCTACTAATTCAAATGTCTTCTGATTCTCATCTACTCTATATACATAATAATAAGATTCCGTTCCTTCAAATGGTTTTTTATTTTCAATACCAAGTTCTGAATAATCAAAATCTGGTTGAGAATTAGACTTACCATAATTATTATCAAAGAAAGTAATATAGTAAACTCCATCTGTAGATGTTCCTTCATAATTTAAACTATGTTGTCCAGCTTGAATCTTAAAGTCACCTTTTTTATCATATACATATTTACTAAACTCTGTATCTTCCCAAATTTTCTTATCAGAAAGAATATATACAAGTTCAGGATCTTCTTCTATATTATTAACTCTAAGAATAGAACTAGTCTCACGACTACTTAATAATACATCTCCACCTTCTAACCATACAATAGAGTTTAAATGCAACCAGTCTAGACCATCTTCACCCTCATCCCTAAAGTTAGAATCATCTAACTCGCAAGTTTCTACATAAGAGTGAAACATATCTTCAAAATCAATAACTTCTGTGACTGCTTTCGTATCTAAATCAATCTTAATAATACAATCTTCTTCCGTATCCTTTTTCGTATTATTTGCTAATACAATTAAATTTCCATCATCATCAAATACATAATCATGATGTAGATAATAATGTCCAGTACGATAAATCTCTGTAACTTGTCCTAATGGATTCACCTCAGCTATTCTAGTTTGTGATACAGAATAATACATCTTACCATTTCTAAATAGAATACGATGAGCACGATATCCAATAATTTCAGTTTCCATTCTTAAAATTCCATCATTATCATATAACGCTAAATAATCTTGACCATCAGAATCATTACCAAGCATCGTATATAATCCATTAGTAAGTTCTTCTTTACTATCTCCTTCTGTTACTTTTAACTTTTTTTCTCCATTAACAACAACATCAGATAAATCAACGGTAAAATCTTTAGTATCGATTGTTTTTCCATCTTTATCTTTTAAAGTTAACGTAACGTTATTCTTTTCTCCTGCAATCAATCCAATTAACTGATAAGCATGTTTTTTAGTAAGATTTCCTTCTTCCCCATTAGATAAAGTCCTAGAAAAATCTTTAATATCTTTATCATCAACATGAATAGTATAAGATACTTCACTCTCTTGATCAGTAGTAAAATATAAATTAAGTCCTAACGTATTGGTTCCATAAAGATTATAAATCATTAATGGATCATCAAAAGAATACTCATCTTCAAGTAACACATCCAACTTATCTTGAATAACATCTTGATAAACCATATCGAATACTTCTACCGCATCAGGTTTACTTACAGAATAAATATTTTTACCTAAACTACCATTCTTGACTAGCCTCACATTACTAGACAACCAGTCTTCATCATTCAACTGACTTTCTACTATCTTTTCGTTTAATCCACGAATAAAGACAACCGCACCATAAGAAAGTCCACTAATCACTAATAAAAACAGTACTACCAAACCTATTTTCTTAACCAAGCCCCAATCTCTTTTTCCCATGATTTAACTTCTTTCTCTTTTTCATAACTTCCTCCTAAAAAAAGATTATCTACCATTTGTGAAAATTAAGTGAAATTTTAAAATAATTTTTTTATCACCTTCTCAACACCTTTAGTCTCATTAGAACTAGTTTGAATAGTTGCTATCTTTTTTAGTTTATGACTAGCATTCGCAACCGCCACACTTTGACCAACAGATAAGAACAGAGGAATATCGTTATCACTACTTCCAACACATACCACCTGATTTAAAGGAACATGTTCCTTTTTACAAATCTTCTCAAGTCCTAATGCTTTATGAACATCTTTAGAAACTATCTCAATCAAATACTTCTTTTTCTTTTCTTCCATCTTAGTAAAAGAAGCTTTAATACCAAGTTCAATTAATTCTTGATAAGCACTATCTCTTTCCTTTTTAGTTTTAAAATACACTTCTATTTTATAAATATTATTCTTATTTTCTAAATAGAAATCATCAAAAGAAGAATTTCTTTTCTTTACCTCTGAATAAACTCTATCATGACTACATAAATTCCATTCTCTAGCAGTACAGAAATAAATATCACAATCAGAATATAACTTTTTTATTTTCTTAATAATAGAACCTCCTAAAGGCTTTTTGTATAATGTTTTTCGATTGATAACATCATAAACATAAGCACCATCACAAGAAATAACATAATCTAAAAAAGGAAAATCTTTATTATACTCTAAAATTGACTTTAAAATTCTTCCTGTTGTAATAACAATTTTAACACCAAGTTTTCGAATACGATCAATCTCAACCATCGTAGAAAGAGGAATTGCTTCATCAGAATCAATCAATGTACCATCAAAATCACTAACAAATAATTTATACATCCCAATCACCCTTTCTTAAAATGTACTTTTTTACTAATTTCAATAAATAAAAATAAATAACATAAAGCTAAGAAATATCCTGCTAAAACATCACTAGCATAATGAACTCCCACATAAATACGACTAACACCTATACTTAAAATAACCAAAAACAATAAAATTGATACACCATATTTTAATACTTTATTTTTAATTTTAGTAATCGCTAAATATAATAAATAACCATAAACACAAATAGACATCATAGCATGACCACTAGGAAAAGAATACCCTCCTTGAGAAATCAATCGTAATCCCTGTGGTCGTTCTCTAGTAACAGCCAATTTTACCAAAGTATTTAAAATAACAGAATCCACTGCACAAATTGCTAAAAAGACACCATACCGGTTTCTAGTCATTAAAATAAACATAGAAACTATTAGCACAATCATAATCGTATTACCAAACTTCGTAATCGTCGTAAAAAAAGTATCAAAAAATGGTGATCTTAATGAAATTATTATATCATAGATTACCTGGTCAAAACTTGTCGTTTTAGAAAAAACAACTAAAATTAAAATAACGACAAATAACAAACCAAATACAATAGATAACAAAATATTTTTGTTCTTCATACTACTCTCTCTATCTTACAGACGAGATCTAACCTCACTTTTATATACTTCTACTCCTGGTTGATTAAATGGATCCACATCAAATAAATAGCCAGAAAACGCAGCAACTAAGAAAAAGAATGCAGAAACTTCTCCTAAAGTTCTAGGACTCACCTCATCAAGTTCTAAAACAATACAAGGTACACCTCCAGAAACATGAGCAGAAATAACACTATCCTCTACCAATAAATTCATATCATGTAAATCCTTTCCATCAATATCACAAGACTTCATTTTTTTAATTCTAAAAAACGTCTCATATATAATTTTATTCCCTTCTTGAATAAATTGACCTAAAGAATGCAAATCTCTCGTATGAATCATAGAAACAGGAAATACTCCTACTCCATTTTTTCCTTCCGTCTCCCCAAATAATTGCTTTAACCATTCCATATAATAATAAAAATTATTTTCGTAAGTAACAAAATTTTCAACAACTTTACCCTGATCAAACATACTACGACGAATAACAGCATAAGAAAAAGCATCATCTCTTCTCTTAATTCCCTCAAAATATCCCTCGATTAATTCTTTAATATCAAGGCAAAAAGAAAGTGGAAATAAATGAGCTGCTGTAAGTAAAGAATAACGACCTCCAATATTATCAGGAATAACAAAGGAAGAATATCCTTCTTCTTCTACTTCACGTCTTAAATTTCCTTTAACAGGATCAGTAGTAATAATAATTCTCTCTTTAATATCCTCCCTACTATACTTTTTCTCCATTACTTTCTTAATTGCAGAATAAGTAAGAGAAGTCTCCATCGTAGTACCACTCTTACTAATAACATTAATAGAAAAATCAACAGTCTCTAAATATTCTAATAATTCACTCATATAACTACTAGATAAAGTAGTACCAGCAAAAATAACTTTAAAATCTTGCTCTTTAAAATAAGGAGTAAACATAGAATACAAAGCACAACTTCCTAAAAAAGAGCCACCAATCCCGATAACAACCAAACAACTAGACTGACTACGAACTCTATCTCTAACCTTTAAAATATCATCCACAAAAGAAACATCTGGAGCAAGCCATCCGTTCATATCGGCAGTATCTAGTTTTTGAAAAACATCCATCTTTCGACTACTATATTTTTTTACTAATTCTTTATCTAAAAACTTATCCATATAAGTTGTAATATCTAACTTCATAATCTACCTTCTTTCTAACTTATTAAGTAGTATAACATAAAATAAACTAAACACCAAATAAACAAAAGAAAAAAGCAGATAAACATAATGTCTATCTACTTCTTCTGGCAATACAAAGTATTACCAACTTACCTATATTTGCTAAAAAATAATTTCAAATTAATCATAAAATATAAACTATAACAAATAACACTATAGTAATAACACTATAAAATAACATATAACTGATAACCTAAAAATTATAAAACATGCTTAATTGGCATACAACAATAAATGCAAATATAAGTAAGATAGGGCTAATAATTGATATTATTATTTAACTTGTAACATTCCTTAACAAGACCCTAATATCTTATAAATCAATTTCAAACATTTCTGAATTTAATTTAGATATCTCTAAATCAGTTGCTTGAATTTTTTCTTTGATGGTATCAAGTTTATCTCTGATTTCTAAAGCATCATAATTAATATCTTTACATTGAAAATAAGAGTTATTGACTTCACTACATCTTGTTTTACTACTACGACAATCCAAAATAGAAGTATAAATATTTTCTAACCGTCTTAAATTACAATTATCAACAATCGCTGACTGAATAGTTCTACCATCACTTAAATGATAAGAATTATTTTTCTCATATAAAATTGTTTTTAACCTAGTTAGTTTAGAAACAGCATCTTCAAATTCTCTCAAATCTCTAGTAAAATCTTCTTTATTTTTTTCAATAACATTCACTGTTCCATCCAACTCTTGTGTAGAAACATCATAAACTTCTCTTTTAACATTAAACGATAAAGTATTAATTTTTCTATCATATTCATTAATCAAAGACATCAAACCTGAAATATTAATTTTCATATTCTCCCTCCTCATTACAACTAAAATATATCATAAAGGAAAAACAAAATGGTCGCTTAAGAAGCGACAAAAAAAGGCACTATCAATTTAAGACAGTACCTGCAAAACTATCCAAATAGTCATTAATTAGATCAAAATCATAAATTCCCCTTTCAATAAAATAACGAACAATTAAATCAAAATTATTATTGGTACTAAGTTGATAACCTGCACTAGATAATAACTCTGTTGTCTCCTCTAGGCTTAAAGACAAAGACAAACACAATTTAATAACATTATTTTTATGAGGAATATAATGATCAATACATCTAATTTTAGAAAATGTTTTTCTATCTATTCCCGCTCTTTTATAAACTTCTGAATCTGTTAATTTTCTCTCATCAATAAGAGAAAATAATAAGTCTTTAAATTCAATAGTTTTATTTTGCATTAAATATTCATTAATTCTTTCTTTCATATTAATCCTCCTTCACTGGGACAAAACTAATATAAGTATTCGAATATTTAATGCATTAGTATCATACGAAGAAATTATTTTATAAATTTCCTAGTCATATGATACCTACGAAAATAATAAACTTATCCATAATAACTCTTTGGATGAGATTACTATATAATACATTTATTACGATGTCAACTACTTCTATAACATATTCCTATTGATATATCAAAAAATATAACTCAAAAAAGAGAAAATAAAAATTTCCCTTTTTAAATATCATCAATAGTAAATTCAATATATTAAACTACAATAGAATCAACATTCTCTTTTTCACAAAACCAATCAGCAATATAATTTAACTTATTTTTTATTTTAGAAAAATCACAATTCAAATCAACATTAGAAATAACAATAGTATTTCCATCCATATTATAAGGTAACCAAACATCATTCACTTCATCTGGTTTAGCATACAACAACATCCCGGCAATCTTACCATATTTATAAATATCCATATTTTTTACATAAGAATATATTTGATATAAATTCTCGGAAATAAAAGTATCCTTATGAAACCAAGAATTTTGTTGAAACATCCTTGAATAATATTTAGTATCAATAATTAAGGTCTTGTCTTTGTAATATAAAACAATATCGGTCTGCATTTTAGGAAGTAAATAAACAAAAGGATTATCTGTAACATTCCATTTGATTTGTGGTAAAGAAGCATGTAACTCCGGATAATGATACCTATAATATTCTAAGACAAACTTTTCATACAAACGATACATTTCCTCTTCACGAATAAATTCCCTAAATTCCAATTGGCCATTACTCTCATTAGCAAGTAAACTATTTAAAATCAAATAAGAAATATTAATCAATAAACGATACGAAGAATTGTTTTTTTGATATTGAATAAAATTCCAACGAATTTCATTTTTATTAATAATATCTACCTCTTGAAAATATATTAACACGCGTCTTAAACTATTAATTTTTTCTTTATTAATTATTCTATTAGACTTTAAAAGATAAATAGCTGCAGTTTTAACTATTTTATTTAAATAGGAATTAGAAGAATATTCATCATATTCACAAACCATTTTAGACTTTATATAACTGTTCTCTTTTAAAGATTCAGAAATAAGAATTTTACCTTTTAAACCACTCAACTCTTCCTGTCTCAAAAGATATTCTTTATATAACCCTTTTTTCACTTGTTTATTCAACTGCTGAACAAGCATAAAACAAAATAAATCATAAATATTATCAAAGGTTTCCATAGAAATCTTTTTAGCATCAGAAAGATTAACACTTTGAAAAGCGTATGCTAACATCCAATAAATATTCTTAACATTAATCATTTTACTCTCCTAAAAGTCTAATTTTCCATTCTTCTACTTTACTAGAGTTATCAAACCAATATTCTTTTAACATAGGAATAATATCATATTTAATAATTGAATCAATTTGTTCTTTACTAACATCCTGTAAATCACAAAAATAACTATGACCAATCATAAAACCTTCTCCTAATAATGCATCTTCTTTAATTTCTTTATTCAACAAACAAATCTTATCAATAACAGAATTAAAATATACATTATTTAAAGATTCTTGATATTTCTTAAATGTATCATTTTCAAAAGCAGGAAAAATATCAACAAAAGAAAAGCGTCTTCTTAAAGCATAATCCATAATAGCAATACTCCTATCAGCAGTATTCATCATGCCAATAATATATAAATTTTTAGGAACAGAAAATAAAGTTTTAGAATAAGCAAGAAGTAAACTTTCACCCCTCTTATCATGTTCAATCAACATCAATAATTCACCAAAAATTTTGCTCAAATTTCCTCTATTAATCTCATCAATAATCAAATAATAATCATGACTAGGATCATTACCTGCTTTTTGACAAATTTGATAAAAAATTCCTTTTTCTAAAGAAAAGCCATTTTCATTCGGACGATATCCTTCGATAAAATCCTCATAAGAATAACTCTGATGAAATTGAATCATAGTAACACGATTTTTATTTTTTTCACCAATCATAGAATAAGCTAATTTTTTTGCCATATAAGTCTTACCTACTCCAGGAGCACCTTGTAAAATTATATTTTTCTTTCGTTTTAATAAAGTAACTATCTCATTATATTTATCACGAGAAATATAAACATCCTTATAAAAATCATCAACAGAATAAGAATCAAAACTTTCCATAGTTAACGGATTATTTTCACGAATCATATCATAAATAATTTCAAATTCATTTTTCTCTAATTTAAATAATGAACCTTGAGCATTTTTAAAAAACTCCATATTTTCTAACTCAGGTTGAGAAGAAATTTCAGAATAAGGAATCGGATTAAGTAATTGTTCTACTTTCTTAATTAATAAAACATGATTTGTTAATTCTTTTTCGACTTCACATAAACCTACTACTGCTTTAACCGGAGTAGATTCATAAGCAATGATTTTATCTCCTTTCTTAGCATTTAAATAATTTTGATAAATTCTTCTTTTATTACCATTATCATTAATAGCAGTATACTCTATCGTCTCACCAGTCTGTATATTGGAAAACTTCCATATTTTAGGATTCGCATTTAACCAAAAGTATTGCACGTGATTATCTTGACTTGAATCATTAATTAAATTCATAATATGATTCACATAAGTTGTATAAGAGGTAATATCTGTTAAAGTTTTCTTATTTACCCTGTCTTCTCCTGAATCTTCAATATTCCATTCACCAACCTTTTTCCAGTCCACCTTTCTTACATTTTGATATTCACGATAAGAAGAATCATAATAATAATCAGAAGTAACTACCCCATAACCTAAAATTGTCTTAATACCTTTTTTTACAATAACGATGTCACCAATTTTCATATGATGACAAAAATTATCAATAGCCAAAGCACTATTAGTAGGATTATCATAACCATACTCTTGTTTCAAAGAAGCATAAACGTCACTCTTATCGACATATTGAGAATAATCTCCAATCTTATCCCAACCTAATAACATAACTTGATTTTGTAAACACTCATCCCAAACACAAGCATTTTCTCCAGGTGCATATAACCAATAAGTCTGTTTTCCATCGCAATCCATAACATTTTGATCTTCTAAAAAATCATATAAAATATAACTTAAGTAATGAGAGTGATATTTCTTCATTTCTGGTATAAACTTATCAAATTGACTTTTTATGTCAAAAGATAATTTTTCGGATGAATCATGAATATTTAGATTGAAAGAAAAACTTTTAACAATCGTTACTAAATCATGATGAGAACCAATATTTAAAAATTTATCTGGATAATAAATACTAGACAATTTTACTAACATCATGGAAACGCCTTGCAATAAAGGATACTTATCACAAGCATTAAACATCGTACCCGCTACATCAACATCTCTTAAATAAGAACAAAGTTGATTTCTAAACTGTAAAAAAAACAATTCAGGATTATCAATAATCTTATTATTTCTTCCGTAATAATTACCATCACTTTTTTTATAAATTCCAAATTTAGCAGCAGTAGCTCCACCAATACCCAATCCAACACTTCTATATTTTCCAAATTCTAATTGATAACAAAATGAAGTCTTAAAATTATCTGTACCTAAAGCATATTCTTCTAATGTCATAGATGCAATTTTATCAATAGAATATTCTCTTTTAAATTCGTCAATCAATGATATCTGATAACTAATATTTTCATCTTTTATTAAATCCAAAATATGATTTAAATAATACCTTTTCAACTCATATAACTTCTCATTCATTTTATTCTCCTCCAATTAACTTATATAACTATATTAACACACATTTTTAAAATAGAACAAAAGAACTAAATAACCTTACTTCGTAATTGCTTAACAGAAGGTAGTCACTACCATAGTTTTTCTTCTGCATTAATTCTATCATGATATATCTTATTTATAAAATTACTACTTATACAGCTTGCTCTATACTTCTTGTATTATTTAACAAGATAAAACTTCTTTTCCATCTTCATAAAGAGTTTTTACCCTTTCTAAATAACGATTATAAACAAATCTAGTATAACCAATTTTTTGAATTACCAGACATTAGTTGTAAAATACAAACAAAATAGTAAGTTCTATAATTTTCTTAATAAAAAAGATAGATAAGTAACACTCATCTATCTCAAAAAATTATCTAGCAATAAAATGTACTACAACATCATGTTCTTTTTTATCATTAACAAGAGCAATCTTACCATTACTACATCTTTTCTTATCTAAGGTAACACTTTCCTTCTTACCTTTAATAACTTCAATATGATAAACCGTATCCATATAAGTATAATCTAATTTAAAGGACTCCCAGGCAATTGGTATATTAGGAGAAAAGCTTAATTCATCTCCATGTTTCTTAAGTCCAATAATCTCACTAACACCTACATAATAATACCATCCAGCTGTACCTGTATACCAAGTCCAACCACCATGTCCTGGATAACGTTCTGCCGAATAAATATCCGCTGCAACAACGTAAGGTTCAACTACATATTTTTCTACACCCTGACTATCCAAACTACGATTAACAGGATTAATCATCTGATAATAACGGTATGCTCTATCATAATAACCAGTACGAATTAATGCCATCAAATACCAAGCAGTAGCATGAGTATATTGTCCTCCATTTTCACGAAGTCCCTTTGGATAATTCATAATATAACCTGGATTATTCAAAGACTTCTCAAATGGTGGAGTAAGAAGTTTAATAATCTTATTCTTATCATCAACCAAATTCTCCTCCACTGCGGTAATAACTTTTTGTACTCTATCTTTAGAAGCAACACCACTTAAAATAGAGAAACTTTGAGAAATTAAGTCAATCTTACATTCTTTATTTTCATGACTTCCAAGCTTATCACCATTATCGAAATAAGCTCTTAAATAGTAATTGCCATCCCAGGCTTTCTTATTTAAATTCTCTTTTAATTCATCATTAAAATCTTTATATTCTTTCAATTTAAATTTCTTATCATAAACTTTCATAAATGACATAAACATATCGATAACTTCGTATAAGAAGAAACCTAACCATACACTTTCTCCCTTACCTTTAATACCAACTTTGTTCATACCATCATTCCAGTCGCCACCACCCATGAGAGGTAATCCATGGCTTCCTAAAGAATTCATTGATAATTGTAAAGATTTTAAACAATGCTCTAGTAATGTATCCTTAGTATCAGAATAACTAAACACCATACCCTTCTCATGTTCATAAGTACTTAGCTCAGGACCAACAACATATGGTACCTTCTCATCCAAAATAGAATAATCACCAGTAACATCTAAATATCTAGCAGTAGCATACACAAGCCATAAATAATCATCTTTATAACGACTACGTAATCCGAAGCGATTCTTCTCATGCCACCAGTGTAGAACATCTCCTTGTTCAAACTGATGTGCTGCATTAATTAAAATCTGACGTCTTGCCTGATCTGGCTTAACAAGAACAATATTCATAGAATCCTGCAATTGATCACGATAACCAAAAGCACCACTTACTTGATAAAATCCTGCTCGTGCCAAAATACGAGAAGACATAGCTTGATATAAATACCAGCCATTAACCATATAGTTAAAGCTCTCATCTGGACTATCTACATAAACAGTATGTAACGTATTCTTCCAATAATCTTTTACTGCTTTAAGTTCTGCTTTAGCACTACTTACTTTAGCATATTTAGAAATAATATTTGGAATGTCATCACTATTCATACTACTTCCTAAAACAAAGACACAAGTATCACTACTATCAGCCTCCAAATGTAACTTAGTATGAATACTCTTAACTAAAATCTTATCATTAACAGTAGAATCAATATCTAAATCACTAGACATAAATACGCAAACATCACCATAAGTAACACTATAAACATTACGAAGTTTTAAATAATTATCATTACCCTGAAACTCCGTTAAAATATGTCTAGCAGTTTTCTCTTCAAAATTACCAAACACTGGATTAATCCAAAAATCAATATCAATATCTACAGCTTTAGAAAGTTTATTCGTAAGTTTTACTAAATAAAACTTAATCGTATCTTCCTTCGCAACATACTCAGTAATCTCTTTCTTTAACTCATCATTTTCACTCTCTAAAATGCTATATCCAAAACCATGAGTACATTTCATTGGATCAAATAATCGTCCATTAAACTTAAATCCTTCAGACTTATCATTCGCAACCATATCATTAGTCCAAGAAGTAATCTTAAACTCACCAGAGTTATAAGCATAAGTATATCCACAACCATTATTAGTAATAATCGTACCAAAATTCTTATTAGCAATAATATTACTCCATGGAGCTGGTGTATCAGAATTATAAATGACATACTCACTACCATGATTTTTAAATCCACCAAAGCCATTATCAAACTTTAATTTTTCAACAGGAATATCACTACTATGAGTCTCACAAATAGATTTTTGATAATCACTAACTTTATTAGTACGTTGTAACTCTTCTACTGCTTCTTGTAATGAATGATGATCTTGAATCACAAAAGAAAGTCTTGGAACCATATGTAACAAACTCTTCTCTTCACGAGTAAGTTCACTACCATCCACAACAGTAACAGTACCAGGAATATGATAAAAACTATTTAAAGTATACATACGATATAGTTCATCATCAATTTCCTTCTTGATAATCTTAGCATATTGACTAGATTCACTATTAATAATAATTACATCGACAAAGATAGAATTATTTTTATAATATTCAAATGCTTTCAAAACATCATAGACAAAACTTAAATCAGCAATATCAGAAATCTCTACTAAAATAATTGGTCTATCACCACTAATACCAAATTTCCAAAGACCAGATTGACCTAAGGCATTACGTCTAAGTAAATCCATTCTCTCATCCGTAACAGAAAGTTTAGTCGTTTGATATAGATAATTAAGCATAATATTAAATATTCTCATATCACTACCAGTAATATTCATAGTCTTCGTATTAATAACATTCATAAGTGTAGACACCTTAAATGCTTTATCAATAGAATTATCATCATGATAGGAACGAATAATATCTTGAATTTGTTCCATACTTCTACCAAAACCAGTAATAACATAAACAGTAGTAGAACTATTAGGCATAACTTCTATAGTATTTCGAATACTAAGTACTGGATCTAGATTAGTACCAGCTACACTACTTAATTTTTGCTCCAAACCAAGAGGATTTTGCATCGTACGATTACGACCTAAGAAGTTCTTTCTTTCAGTCTCATAGCTATATTCTCCAACAGGATCTTCAATAAGCAAACGATGAACCATATAACTATTAATATTTGTATCATTCCTACTCTTTCTACGAACAATTAAAGAATTACTATCAGAATCATACTGACTAGTCAAAAACATACTATTAAATACTCTATGAGAAATATCATCCATATTCTCAGATAAAATTGGTTCCGTATAAGTAGTAAGCTCTAATCTCTTAATATCATCACTTTCATTCTTAAATGTAATTTTACGAATTTCAGCATGATGATTCTTAGTAACAACAATTTCTGTCTTGGTAGTTACTTTACCATCAGTACGCAAATACTTAATCTTATCAGCTGCAAAAACAACTTCATATTTATCAGGTTTTTTATTCATAGGTGCATAAGTATTAGACCAAATATAATTCGTATCTAAATCTTTAACATACAAGAAAATTCCATAATCTTGTTCTGTAACTTTACGATAACGATTCAATTGTAAGGTACGATATCTAGAAAAACTATCTCCACGGTCATTCATAAGTAAACAGTACTTCTTATTAGAAAGAACACTTACTTCTGGTAGATAAGAAATATAGTTAAAGGTACGAATATCATTTTCAATTGTCTCTTTACGATAATCATACTTCTTATAACGAGCCATCTTCATATCAATACTAGTACGAACTTGTACTTTTTCTTTCAATAGAATATCAAAAGTCTTAATATTAACATTTTCATGGAAATACTCTTGAATAATACCAGGTTTTAAGTAATTAGCAATACCAACCAAAGACATACCTTGATGATGAGCAAAGAACGCTTTAACAACACCTTTATTATCATAGTCATAAGCTTCATAAAAACCATATTTACCTAACATGTCTAATTTCTTAAACTTGTCAAAATTATCATAAACTTCATCAGGGAATAACTCCATAGCCATTAAAGAAGAATATGGAGATAAAACAATTCTATTCTCTTTATCTTCTTTAGCTTTTAAATATGGTGTAGAAAAAGCACGATACTTATAATTTAGTGAATTATCAAGTTCATTATAAGCAGACTCACTAATTCCCCAGGGTAGTGATCGAGAAACACTCTCAATATAGTCTTGTTGACAGAACTTTGCAAAATGATAACTCTCATCTAACAAAGTATTAGGATAATTCTTCATAAATAAAAGTGGCATAAAATACTCAAAAGAAGTACCAGACCAAGAAATAAGTCCTTTTCTACCCTTATAAGTAGTAAGTGATTTATCTAGACAGAACCAGTGTTTGCTAGGCGCATCTCCTAAACATATAGCTAAGTAACTAGTTAGACGAGACTCACTCGCAAATTTATTATAGTTATAAATAGATAGTTTACCTTCTAATTCATCATAACCAATACTAAAGACATCATGTTTAGTATATAGCTTCTTAAAATTAGCATTATGAATTAATTTATCGCATCGCTTTATTAAAGCATCTTCATCATGATGATTTAAAAACTCACGTACAACAATCAAAGAAGCAACAAAATTACCAGAATCAATCGTAGATACAAAACTTGGATGCATTACTTTCATATTTTTAATATCATACCAGTTATATAAATGTCCATGCCATTTCTCTAAAGAATCAACGTTTTCTAAAATATGAGAAAGTAAATCTCTTGCCTTTTCATAAGAGATAAATTCTAACTCACAAGCACTAATAACACTAAGTAAAGAAAAGCCAATTCCTGTAGGAGAAGTTCTCATATCTAATTTTTGTTCCCTATTTTCTTGATAATTATCAGGAATCAAATAATGATATTCTTCTTTTAAATTATCTTTAAAATAACACCAAGTACGATAAGCAACATCTCTAACTTCTTCTAATTCTTTTTCTTTTAAATCTATTCTATGGAAATCAATATCCCTACTAACAGAATATAAAATGAATGGTGCCGTAATAAAGACAACTGCAATTAAACAAGCATAGAAATTAAAGGTAACTAAACCAATAATTAATAGAATAAAACTAAATACTAAATGGAATGAAAAACTCTTTAAGTAACTATAAATATCAGTTCCCGCTTTTTTAGCAGCATCTTCAGCAGTTACCCAGTTAAGTAAATTTTTATGACTAATAGTCAAACGATAAATGGTCCTGATAAAAGCATCTAAATATAATTTTGAATAAAATGGTAGAGTTGCTAGAATGATATAAGAACGTAATAAAATGCTTCTACCACCAAATAATAAGTTTTTATAATAAACTGTAGATTTTTCTTTTTGACCATCTCTATGATAAATCTTACTCTTCAAAAAGAATAAAATAGGAACAGCAATCTCTAAAACAACAAAGAATACCCAGAAGAATGGTTCTACTTTTCCAACAAACATAGAAAGAAGTAACACAAGTAATAAGGTTGGATATAAAAACATACGAACAATATTATCAAATATCTTCCATTTACCTAATAAATTAATAGGATTTTTTACTTTTTTACCACTCTTATTACGAACAAATGGTAAAAGCCATCCAATAATTTGTACATCTCCACGTGCCCAGCGATGATGTCTAGAAGTATCTGTTAAAAACTTTGATGGAAAGTCATCAATTAATTCAATATCGCAGACATATCCACAACGTAGATAATTTCCTTCAAGCAAATCATGACTTAAAATCAAATTCTCAGGGAATACATCAGATAAAACTTGATCAAAAACTTTCAAATCATAGATTCCTTTACCAATAAAACTACCCTCACCAAAGGTATCTTGATAAACATTAGGTACAATTGCACTATAGGTATCAAAACCTCCAATACCAGCAAAAATCTGACTATACAAACTACGATTCGTAGCCTCAATATCTAAACTAACTCTAGGTTGCATCAAAGCATAACCCTTTACTACCTTAGTACCTTCTTTATTTAATACTGGATGATTCATAGGATGAGCCATAGCACCAACTAAATTAAGTGCTGTATTTAATACTAATCTATTATCTTGATCCAAAGTAATAACATATTTAATATCATCAGAAAAATCTCTTAAAGTATTAGCAAAATACCAATAATCTTGGTCTTTCTTAGGCATTTTATGTAAAAGTAACTGATTAAATTGAAGTAGTGCTCCACGTTTTCTCTCATATCCTAAATAACTATTTTCTTTCTCATTCCAAAAACGCTTACGATATAAGAAATAGAAAATATCTTTCTTATATTTTTTATTTAACTTAGAAGCATACTCAATACCAAATTTACTAAGTTCACTATCAAGCTCTAATACCTCTTGATCACTAGCAGTTACATCACCAAGCAAAGTAAAATATAAATTATCCGTTTTATTAATAATATAAAAAGTCTCCAAAGTATCAAACATATTCTTTATTTTTTCTGTACTAGAAATAATTGTAGGAATAACTACCATAGTCTTTGAATCGTCTGGTATACCCTTAGAATAATCTAGTTTTGGTAATGGATTAGTTGGTACAAAGCGAATAAGTATTTGATTAAATATTTGTACAAACAACTGACTAACAGGAATAAGTAATATAATAAATCCTAATATTCGCCATTCAATAAAATATTTAGAAATAAAGAAACTAATTCCAAATGTAGCAACTAAAATAGTAAGAATATATAAAACTACTCGAAGTGACATATTCTTCTTTGGAAACAATTGAAAACCAATATGATATTCACTTCCATTAGCATTCGCAATTAATTCCTCTAAGTATGTAAGTTCATCTTTATGATGCGCCTTAGAAAGTTTTAATAATTGTGTACGATAAAGTCTTTTAGACTCAACAGTCATATTAGAATACACTTCATCCTCTAATAACAACTTTTCAGTCTTACTAACTTTTTTAAACAAATCTTCTTCCGTAAACTCAAAAAAATCTTTTAAATCACCAAAAATATTAGATATTAAAATATCATTATCAATACTTTTCTGATATTCATTATTAATAATTTCTTTTAAACTAATTTGTTTTTCTTCAAGTAATTCATTTAACTCTTTAAATAATCGATTGCTTTTAGCACCTATTTCTTTTAATTGATTATTAATTTCAAATATATAATTAGAATCCTCTTGAACAGAAAAATCATCTTCTAAAAAGTTAGAAAGTTCTATATCTTTATCTTCTCTACTTTCTATAATTTTAGATACTTTCTCTTTATTAAGTAAATTATGATACTCTTCCTTACACAAATCAGATAATCTTTTTGTATATAAGAAAAGCAAAAAATTTTTAACACAAACAAGTTCAGAATAAGAAAAAGAAACTTTTGTTTGTTTTTGATATTCGCGAAGTTCAGATATTAATAAGCGAAAACTGATATTATAATTATTACGACTAACAATATCTTTTAAACAATAATAAATACGACTATTTTTCTTTAAAGCTTTTGAAATACACTTTTTATCATGAATAATATTAGTCTTATGCTCCACTAATAAATAAAAGTTATCAATTAACCATTCATTAGTAATACCAACATACTCTAACCTCTTTGTTTTGTCTACTAAAAAAGTATAATACTCATTAATATCCTCAAAATCTGCTAAAAATTTTTTTACAGCATTTGCCATGTCTTATCACTCCTACAAAAATTATAACACAAAAAACATATAACGCCTAGAAAAAAGCAAAGAAAAAAAAGAGCTTAAGCTCTTTTATATCAATAATGGCGGAGTAGGAGAGATTTGAACTCTCGCGCCAGTTGCCCGACCTACACCCTTAGCAGGGGCGCCTCTTCAGCCTCTTGAGTACTACTCCACATCTCAAATTGCTTCCGCACATATAATATTACAGGACAAAAAGAAAAAAGTCAAGGATAAAGAGAAAACTATTTCGTTTTTATGGTGAATAGACATAACTTTCCCAAGCAATCGTAATCTTCATAATATTTATTCCTGAAATTTCAGAAAGCCAATCCCTAACCACTCCTCTATTCTAACTTTTAAATTGCAAGAACTAAAAATGCTCAGAAGAATAAAAAAAACTCCATCACGGAGTATACTACTAATTGGTGACGAGTACGGAATTCGAATCCGTGAATGCTGCCGTGAAAGGGCAGTGTGTTAAGCCACTTCACCAACTCGCCATATGGCGCCTCAACTAGGACTTGAACCTAGGACCCCTTGATTAACAGTCAAGTGCTCTAACCAACTGAGCTATTGAGGCACTATTAATGGTGGACCTGACAGGACTTGAACCTGTGACCCCACGCTTATCAAGCGTGTGCTCTAACCAACTGAGCTACAGGTCCATAACTAACAGTACTAATTCAATATACACTATTTTTTTAATAAATGCAAGAAAAATTTTTATGAAATTAATTATTTTTTTCATTTGCTTTTCAGTTGCAATATTAGAATACTATAAAAAAAGTGAGAAAGTCAAGCACTATTTGTTAAAAATCTCACTTTTTTTATTTTTTTTGTAACTATTCAGACTATGGCACGCAAAAGTAAAGAGTAATTATTTATAATTGCTCTTTTTAGTTTACAAATAACAC